>JANKMW010000053.1 GCA_024649985.1 Methanothrix sp. | reverse complement strand
TCGATAAGCAGGATCAGATGCTCGATAAGCAGGATCAGATGCTCGATAAGCAGGATCAGATGCTCGATAAGCAGGATCAGATGCTCGATAAGCAGGATCAGATGCTCGATAAGCAGGATCAGATGCTCGATAAGCAGGAGACTTCGATATCCCTGCTCAAGAAGATCAATCAGGACACCTCCGAGATCGGGTTCATAAGGGAAGAGGTCGCAGCATCCCGCATCGAGGCCCGCCGCGGGAAGGATGAGATCATATCTGCTATCAAAGGCTCCACTCCGGACGAGAAGTACGAGGAGCTCCGCCGGGAGATTGCCGAGATCAAGGCTGCCATCGAAGATCTGAGGGCGAAGGTGAGCTGACCCCCGGAGGCTCTGACCCCAGCATCTCTTTTATCAAAGGGTTTCGATCGTCGAAGATGAGCGCTCCGATCTTTCGGCTCAGATGCGGATCCTGGATAGGTCAGTCTCTTACGCACCATCCCCGTTCCCCCCCGGCCATCCCGCAAAGGCTTTACCCCCCCAGAACGATCCCTCATCCGGAGAGTTTCAGGATGGAGATTCTGGCGGACGTCGGCGGAAGGCCCGGGATAGACTGCAAGGGCTTTTGCAGCTACTGCTACTTCAAAGGCGTGAAGACCAACGAGCTTTCGCCCTTCGGATGCAAGAGGTGCCTCCCCTTCAAAAAGGGTTGCGACTACTGCTCCCGGGCGATCGCCGAGGCGTACCCCGGCTTCAAGCCGATGGAGACGGTGGTGATGGAGGTGGCGGGGGCCACCTTCGGCAGAAGGCCCGAGAAGGTGACGATCAGCGGCGGCGGCGACCTCAGCTGCTACCCCCGCCTCCTGGATCTCGCCCGGATGGTGGGGCAGGGAGGGGTGCCGATCCACCTCGGCTACACCAGCGGGAAGGGGTTTGTCAGGGGGGACGAGGCCGAACCCCTCATGGAGGCTGGGGTGAAGGAGGTCTCCTTCACCGTCTTCTCCACCGACCCGGAGCTTCGGAGGAGGTACATGAACGACCGTCACCCCGAGGCCGCCCTCGCCAACCTCCGGAAGTTCGCCGAAGGCTGCGACGTCTACGCCGCCTCCGTCCTGATACCGGGGGTCAACGACGGCCCTGAGCTGGACCGGACCTGCAGGGACCTGGAGGAGATGGGGGTCAAGAACCTGATCCTCATGAGGTTCGCCAACACCCGGGAGCAGGGGCTCATCCTGGGAAACGAGCCGATCATCCCCGGCGTCGTCCCCCACTCCGTCCAGGAGTTTCGAGATATCGTGACGGAGACGAACGAGAAGCACTCCTTCAGGGTGGCGGGGACCCCCCTCTGGGACCCGGTGACCAAATCCCCCTTCGCCCTGGCGTACCATAAAGAAGAGATCCGGCGACTTCCCGCCGTCCGGAAGGGGGCGACGGTCATCACCAGCTCCGTCGCAGCCCCCCTCTTATCGGCGATCTTCGCAGAGCTCGGAGATCTTGTGAACGTCGTCGCCGTCGATAAGGATATCGGATGCCTCATAACCATCCGAGACCTCCTCACCCTCGACCTCGCCGACGTAAAAGAGACTGTGATCCTCCCCGGAAGGACGATGGCCTTCGACCCGGAGATGAGAAAGGTCCTATCGAGGGACGGGGTCGCACGGCTCGTCCGGCGCGGCCCCGACAGGCTCACCGTCGACGGCGAGATGTCCATCAGCATGACCCCCGAAGAGGTGATCGAGGTGGAGGTGGAGGCCTTCACCGAACTGATCGAGGAGATCAACGGCCTTGGGGTATGAATATGAAGACGACGATAGTATCACCGAAGATCTACACCTACGGCTCTCTCGTCCTGGGCGGAGTCCTCAGGGACCGGGGCCACTCAGTCTCCATCACCCGGGACCTCCGATCCAGGGGAGAGGTGACCCTCTTAAGCCTCTTCTCCACCTCCCAGCTCCTCGACCCCGAGATCCGAGAGTTTGCAAAGGGCTCTTCGAGGATATACGTCGGGGGTCCCGTCGGCCTCGTCCCCGAGATCGTCCTGGGAGAGCTCGATGTCGACGGCGTCGTGATGGGGGAAGGAGAAGAGGTCGCCCCTGACCTCGTCGAAAGAGGGGCCTGCGCCGAGATCCCCGGCGTTGCCTTCCGTCGGGGGGAGGTGGTGGTCAAGACCGAGCCGGTCCCCATCGCCGACCTCGACCACGCCATGCCCCTGATCCCCCAAGACCTACGGAGCCAGAACGTTCGGGGCGCCAACGTCTACATCGAGACCCACCGGGGCTGCCTCGGAGGATGCACCTTCTGCCAGGTCCCCCGGTTCTTCGGCAGGTCGATCCGGTCCCGGTCCCTCGAGAACATCCTGGCGGAGGTCCGGGAGATGAAGAGGAGGGGCGTCTCCAGGGTGGCCGTCAGCGGCGGGACCGGCTCCCTCTTCGGCTACGGCGGTACGGTGAACAAGGAGGCGTTCATAGATCTCCTGGAAGCCCTCGCCGAGATCCTGGGTCCGAAGAACCTCTCGGTCCCCGACATGAGGGTCGACTTCGTCGACGAGGAGATCCTGGAGGCGGTCAGAAGGTGTACCGTCGGCTGGGTCTTCTTCGGGATCGAGTCGGGGTCCGAGGGGATTTTGAAGGCGATGAAGAAGGGGACGACCCCCGAGAAGAACATGGAGGCTGTAAAGCTCGCCCGCCGTTGCGGCGTCAAGGTGGGGGGAAGCTTCATCGTCGGCTACCCCGGCGAGACGGAGGAGGACTATCAGGCGACCCTCGACTTCATGGAGGAGGCGATGCTCGACGACGTCTTCGCTAGCGTCGCCGAACCCATACCGGGAACGCCCCTCGCGAGGGACGCCCTCGACCTGCCGAGGGGAGATAACCTCCTCTATCGGGAGGAAGTCGGCGATTATAGGGCCCTGAAGCTCTCGGTGGCTGAAGCGAGATGCTTCAACCTCTTGCTCCACGGCATGAGCTGCAGGCCGGTCCCCCGGATCGTCGACGACAGGGCCTACTCCGCCTTTTTGGAGGAGGCGAGGGTTCAGGGAAGGGACGTGAGAAGGGTGATGGAGCTTATCGAGAAGTACAGAGAATATATCGTCTAGGCCCCCACCCCTTCCTCCAGAGGGCTCCAGGACTCCAAACCGCCCCATCCCGCCCCTCCGATCCGGCGGGAGGCGGGTTCAAAGGGGGCCTTCTTCTTCCCCCCCCCTCTCATCTCCTCCTTTAAGAGACGTCATCCTCCCCTTGAGCTGCTCCAACCTGGCGCTCAAGAGCTCCAGCTCCCTTTCCAGAAGGGCGAGCTCCGCTCCCTTTGAGCTCTGAACTTTCTTTCCCGCCTCGTCCCCGGACTTCGGATCCCTGAGGACGTAGCTTCCTCCTTCGATGCGGATCCCCATCCCATAGACGAGAGCCGTGGCGATCTTCTTTCTGGCGCTGGTGAGGTCGTTCCAGAAGGCCTTTCTCGAGATCCCCATATAAAAGGCAGCCTCCTCCTGCTCCAGCTCCAGGAGGTCCACCAGCCGGACCGCCTCCAGCTCCTCCAGGTTCAGGAAGGTCGCATCGTTTCGAGGGCTGCCGTCAGGGAGAAAGCACCTCACGGGGGGGATCTCGGAGATCCAGCGTCTCCCTTTCCTTCTGCCTCTAGGAGGGCTCATAAATATCACTATGCAAAGGTTGTATTTGAACCTTGGCTGATAAAAAGATTTAAGTATAATGTCTCATAAGGTATCATTGTAGCGGGAGGGGCAGAGTTTGACCCCCGCGATGAACGATGGGATGAGGTGAAATGAATGCCATGGGGAGACGGAACCGGGCCCTGGTGGATGGCCTCCAGAGCCTCAGGTGTTGGAAGGAGAAATCCCTGGTGCATCGGCGGAGTATGGCGGGTAAGGCGTGCCTATGCCCCCTGGTACGACGATGCGCCTACGCCTTCGCCCGCCGAAGAGATGGAACGCCTGCAAGAAGCTGCCAGGATCTTGGAGCTGGATCTTCAAAATATCAGAGAACGGATTGAGGCGCTGCGATCGAAGCGGTGATTCGCAGCCATCTATTTAATCTGGGCCCCGCCGTCTTCGCCTGAAAAGAATTAATTTTAAGGCCGTCGATGAGATGGTCGGACGTCCCCGAATATCCCCATCATCCGGGAGATTATAAATCGATCGATTCTGCGGCGAGGCTGGGGTGGCGGAGTCGAAGAGGATAAGATGATATTCTGATCTCGGCCAGATGGAAACAATTGGCAGCGAAAGAGGCGATAGATGTCGAGGGATGATGGTGAAAAGGGGGGCTGGGATAGGAGCCGTTCGATAAAGAAGGTAGCGTTCTACTCCTTCCTCATAAACTGTGCCCTATTCGCCACGAAGCTCTTCTTATCCGCCGTCTCCGGCAGCCTCGCCCTGAGGGCCGATGCGGTCCATTCTCTCGTGGACGTCTTCGACTCCGCTGCGCTGATCCTGGGATTGTATATATCGGAGAGGAAGAGCAAGAGCTTTCCCTACGGCCTTTACAAAGTAGAAAATATCTTCTCGGTATTCATCGCCCTCATGATCTTCTTCACCGCCTTCGAGATCGGCCGTCACGCGGTGGCGGCACAGGCATCTCCCATCTACGGCGACTGGGTAATATTCGTCGTGGCTGCTATGATACCCGTCCCTTTCCTATTTGGCCTCTACGAGGTTAGAGCCGGAAAGGCAGCCAACTCCCCCAGCCTGATGGCGGATGGGACCCAGTTCAAGGCCGATGCCCTCACGGAGTCCATAGTCCTCTTCGCCCTCATCGGCCAGCGCTTCGGACTGCCTCTGGACAGGGTGGCCGCGCTCCTCATCGCCTTCTTCGTGGTCCGGGGCGGCTGGGATATCTTGAAGAGCGGGATGAGGGTCCTTCTGGATGCGTCGGTGGACGCCCCGACTCTGGAGACCATCCGGGAGACGATCGAGGCCGAGCCGACGGTCAGCGCCGTGAAGGCGGTTACCGCCCGAAACTCAGGCCGCTACCTATTCGTGGAGGCTGAGGTGGCGTTCCGGATCGGGGACCTGAAGAGAGCGCATCAGACGAGCGAGCGGATCGAGAGGGAGATCCGAGAGAAGGTCCCCCACGTCGTTCGGGTCCTCATCCACTACGAGCCCCAGAAGAGGACCCACCTCCGCTATGCGATACCCCTAGCCGACGCCGCGGGAATGGTGAGCGACCACTTTGGAGAGGCCCCCTACTTCGCCCTGGTGGATATCGACCTTTCGAAGAGGGCGATGGTGAGGCAGGAGTTCTTGGCCAACCCCCATCTCGATCTTACCAAGGGGAGGGGCCTCAAGGTGGCGGGGTTTCTCCTGGGCCGTAAGCCTGATGCGGTGGTGACCAGGGAGAACCTCGCCGGCAAGGGCCCTGGATACGTCTTCGCCGAGGCGGGGGTGGAGACGATCCAGATGGATGGGGATCGGCTGGAAGCACTCATCGACGAGATCCTCAAGAGGATCGATTGAACCTCTCCATCATCGTCCGAAGGCCTCCACGATCCACCTCTCCAGTTCATCCCTCGCCTCCCTCAGGACACGCCTCCGCTCCTCTGCGTCCTCAACCGTCAAGGGGTCTTTCAGGAGCATCATGGCCCTCCATCTCCCGCTGGGAAAGAGGGGGCAGGGCTCACGATCCATGTCGCGGATCTTGGCCACCACGTCGAAGGACGTACGCCACAGGACCTTAGTGCTCTTGGACCGTTGCCGGGAGATGTCTATCCCCTTCTCAGCCATAACATCCACCACCAGAGGGTCCACATCCCGGGGGTCCACCCCGGCGCTGTAAGCCAGATATCGGTCGCCATAGAGGTGGCGGAGGAGCCCCTCCGCCATCTGAGACCGAGCAGAGTTGTGGGCAGAGAGAAATATGATCTTCTCCTTTCTGGACATATTACATCAGTAGGAGGCCATATATATTAGAAATTTGCGAACCAATTTGAACTGACCCGACCATAACGAGGATTTGTTCAGCCCGCACGTCCGTCACTTCAACGTCGTGATGGCGAAGGAGACCGACCCGGTGAAGATAAATAACGTGAAGCTGCAAGAGTTCCCCGTTCGGTCTCGCAGAGGCGGCATCGCCGTCCATCAAAGAAGGAGCTCAAAAAGAATGGCAGTGGTACCCATAGTCTCCGGAGACATAGACTCCCTTGTTATGTGCAAGATCCTGAACAACGAGAGGCAGGAGCAGCACCCCATCTTCATCGACTTCGGACAGATATCCAGCGATGAGGAGTGGCAGGCCTGCAGGAACGTATTCGAGAGGTGCAACCTGCCCCCCCCCGAACGGATCGACCTGAGCGGTTACTGCAGGTCGATAGAGTCCGGCGTCCACGGTGACTGCAAGGCGAGCTACATCAACGCCTTCCTTCCGGGAAGAAACCTCATGTCTCTGATGGCCGCCGCCTCCTTCGCCTACCAGCGGGGGATAAAGATCATAGCCATAGCCCTCCTCTCGGACGAGAGCCGCCGGTTCCCGGACCAGACCGAGGAGTTTATCGTCAACGCCAACTTCGCCATCAACTCCGCCTTCGGGGACTTCATCACCATCCTCACCCCCCTCATAAACTTCACGAAGGAAGACATCCTCAACACCTCCAGGTGGTACGGCCTCCCCATCGAAGAGACACTCTGCTGCCACCCGGGGGAGAACGGGATCTGCAAGAGCTGCACCGCCCGAAAGGCCGTCATCAATACCCCGGAGATGGGTTGATGATAGCTGGGGGATTTTGATGATGGAGATAGCCGATCTCGAAGTCGTATCTGGAGAGGCCAAGGCCTCGGCCGTTAAGCGGCTGGAGGAGATGGCGAGAGAGGAGATCCAGAAGGCAGGACCACCGCCACTCAGGAGGAGGGCCTTTCTCATCTTCAGGGTCGGGGACTCCGATCAGGTTCGGGAGTTCTGCGCCGCTGCCAAAGAGATCGATCCCCATCTCGACTTTATAGACTTCGCTTTGAAGGTCCACTTTAAAACCGAGAACGCCGCTTACGTCCGCCACTGCATCGAGAAGAGGATAGAGGCATCGGCGATCGTCATCGTCCTGGTGGGCAGTACCTTCCAGGACTGCGAATGGGTCGACTGGGAGGTTCGAGCCTCCCTGAAGATGGGAAAAACTCTGGTGGCTTTAAGGCTGGACGACGATCGGTCCTCGAGAGCCCCCAAGGTCCTGAGAGATCACCGTATCAAGCTCCTCCCCTGGGATGATGAGGAGATCCGAGATCTGATCGAGAAGAACGCCCTAGATCAATAGCCGAGAGGCTGCCGGGGATGTCCGATATAGATGGAGGCTCCGACCTCAAGAACCCCCTCTTTTTTGTCCCCTGGAAAGATAATCCCGAAGCCGACTGACGCCTCGATAAGCACCATTATAAAACCGATCCTTCCACCGACCGCATCTACTGCAGAAAGCCCACAAGGGTGGATCGATACCTTACGCCACCGATTGAAGAATGGGCTCGAATTTGAGGATGAATAACCGCAGAAAAAAAGGAAAAAAAGGGGCATGTAGGCGTTTACGCCTACAGTGCTGGCATGACCAGAGATCTCTCGCCGGCTGCGCGGAACTCTCTTGCTCCACCCATTCCGTATCCCTTGCGGATGTCGTCCCAGGTGAAGATGAGGGCGGGGTTCGCGAAGCAGACCTTGATCAGGGGGTTGCACGCGTAGGCGTCGAAGCGGCCCGCGTGAGCGGCGCTGGAGATGCCTGCATACTCGCCCTGGTGGCCGACGTTCATGGCGTAGTTCGGATAGTTCGCGCCTCTCAGCTCGAGAGGGGACCCCTCGTCGCCCTGGTAGCTGAAGACGTTGGTGGGACCGCACTGGTCCTGCAGGTCGTATCCGAAGAAGCCCATCCTCCCCCAGCCGTCCTTGTGGATGAGGTGGCTGAGGTACCAGGCGGCAAGGCCGGACTGGCTGTTTCCGGTGAGGCAGGCGGAGCCGATGGCGCTGGCGGCGGCCATGACCGCAGACCTCTGGGAACCGCCGAAGTGGTCCTCCAGCAGGGTCGGGAAGGACTCGTACTGCTCCATGGCGTAGAGGGTCGTCTCGGTGGCGATGTCCTTGGAGGTCTCCAGAGTGGCGGGGGCGGATCCCCAGTCGCCGAACTTGTCCACGCCGTAGTCGCAGGCGTAGTAGGAGAAGTCGTCGAGGACGTCGTTGGTGTAGGCTGCCGTGGCGTACTGGGTGAACCCGACACCGCCGGACATGTAGCTGCCCAGCCAGATCTGGTCGTAGAGCATCGCGCCGGCGGCGACGACGTTCAGGGAGACCTGGGGCGGGTCGAAGGCCTTTACCCTGGAGGTCTGGACCATGTCGGCGAGGAAGCCGAAGGAGAGTCCACCGGGCTCGTTGGGGCCTCTAGCCCTCCTGGCGGGGAGCATGTCGGCCATCTGGATGACGGCAGCGTGCTTCGCGGCGAAGGCGAGGTCGGCGACAGCTGCCTCACCGGCGCACATGTTGTAGGCGTCGATGAAGGTCATGGACAGCTGCATCGCGCTCCACCTGGAGGTGGTGCCGCCGTCGCAGGTCCTGGATACGATCGTCGGGATGTGGATCGCCTGCCAGGAGGTCTTGCCCATGGCCGCCTTGATCTCCTCCGCCTGCTCGGCGGGGAAGAGCTTGTTGATGTCGACCAGGTACTGATCGTCGATCTCGTCCGCGAGATCGTCGTCGCCGGTGAACATCCTGACGTTACAGTCGTCGACGAGGGCGGGGTGGGTCTCCACCATGTGCTCCTGGACGACGGCCGCGCCGGGCATGGCGTGGTTGAGGATCTCGAGGTAGTTGTTGATAGTCTCGGGGGTGACCTCTTTGCCCAGACGCTTCTCCAGCACTTCGTGGGCCATGTCCAGACCGACGACGATCGTCCTGCGGATGTCGTCCCACATCTGCTGCATGGCGGGGTTGTTGACGAAGTGAAGGTCGTCACCCTCTACGATGTACTCGGTGGTGGAGAGCTTATAGGGGACGAGCTGCCTCTGGCCCAGCGGCACGCCGCCGGCGTGGAGGTAGGGGTTGTACATGGAGATGCCACGCTTGCCCTCCAGCTTCTTGGAGGCCTCCATGAACTCTCTCTTACGGGCGTTCTGCTCGGGCCCCAGCCTCTCATAGGCGGTCGATGTGCCGCTGAGGTCGAAGTCCTTGCCGAACTTCTTGTTCAAAGCCTTTACGAACAGCTTTTTAGTGTGAATCTTTCCCATCTTTAATCACCACCATTTACTCTGGCCTGAATCCCCACTTGCTTCTCCGCTCCCACATGTGGTGCAGGGTGATCAGTCCCTCGTCGAGGGTCCTCTTCTCTGCGGTGCAGGGTCCACCGAAGGAGATGTTGTCGCACCTGAAGATGGTGGTCCTCTTCTTGGTCTCTGCGTCGCTCATGGGCTTTCCAGCGTTGACCTTTCTGTCCAGGGGGATGCCTACTTGGTCCTTGACGTAGTAGACGTTTCCGTCGGATCCTAGCTCGGTTCTGGCCAGCATGTCGAACATCATGCCGTCCTCGTCGAGCCTCAGGGAGTGACCGTGGACTGTACAGCCTCTCATGGTGGCGAGGGCGGGGTCGGTCATCTCGGAGTCCATCTGGACCTTGGTGTACTGCTCAATGTCCCTCTCTCTCGCCTCGATGATCTGTCTTCCGGAGAGGGTTCCTGGGTCGCATCCTCTGCAGTTGATCGCTCCCCAGTAGCTTCTGAAGTAGGGAATTGCGGGGGCGTTGTACATGGAGTCGGCGAACTGGGAGTACCTGATCCTGTCTCCAGCGGCGGCTCCTGGGGTGGGCGTGACGAGCTGCCTTATGGGGCAGTCGGGCTCTCCCATCTCGGCCAGGGGCGGGTGGGTGCTGGGGTAGTCTGAGCCGGGCGCCCTGTGGCCCATTATGGTTACTACGTCCGCGTCGGAGAGGTCTCTGAGCTTCTCCAGATCGCCGGACATGTGCTTTCGCCTGTTGACTCCAACAGACGTCGTGCCTGGATAATATTGGGGTTTGTATGCCATATCCTAAACCTCCTTTTGAAAATGTTATGCGTCACCACCTGTATCAGACAGTATGGCCAAATCTCTCTCTCTCTTGGCCTTCGGATCGACCAGTCCAAGGATCCTCTTATCCTCCACCTCGCTCCCGTACTTGGCGTAGTCCGAGACGGTCGGCTTGGTGTGAAATAGCTGCTTTCTCTTGATGCTGAAGGTATAAGGCAGCACTCGCTCACATGCCGCTTTGACCTCCTCAATCCGTTCCTCGTTATCCAGCTCCAGCCAGATCCTCCCCACCTTCACTCTGAGCTCCAGAGCCTGGTCTCCGAGTTCCAGGAGCATGTTCATATGCTCCTCGATGGGGATCCCCTTCCCCGGACCATAGGGCACCGCCCTTGGAAGGTTCGGGCCCTGGACCATGATCCGGAGGATGCCCCCCGATTTGTAAATCTCCTCGAGGAGGCGCTGGGCGGTCGCAGGCTTTAGAAACCTTTGAGGGAAGATCTCTACTTGGACCGGTTCCGTGTCTGATTTAGTGACCATGCACACTCAACCTATCTATACAGCCTCCGCAACTGCTACGATAGGCTCGCGGAACTCCTTGATCTCTCCGTAAACGGTGCCCACCAGACCAGAGGTCATCTCCGGAGTGAACATCTGGGTTCCTGCGTCCAGGGCGACGGCCGCGGAGACGCAGGGGATGGCGAACCCTCGAGAGTGCCTCGTCACGACGTGGTTGCCGTTGAAGACGCCGGGTCCGCCGCCGCCGTAGATGGAGTGGCTGAAGAAGGAGAAGCCGACGGCAGTTCCCATGACCTTGCCCCAGTCGCAGCCGGGCAGTGCAGTCTCTTTCTCCATGACGTCGTTGAAGTACAGCAGGGTTGAGGAGACGGCCTGAGCGCCTCGAAGGGCGCCGCAGTTGACCATGGTGGCGGCGAGGGTGCCTGCCGCGCAGTATGCGTTCCACTTGGGGACGTCGTTGGCCTCATACATGACAAACCCGGAGGGGAGCTTCTCGCCGGCCTTGATGACTCCGTCCTCTATGGCCCTCTCGACGACGCTCTGGACGACGGTTCCGATGGTTCCGGTCTTGCCGTTGGCCTTCACCAGGTCGTAGACCATGTTGTTGGCGTTGAGCCCCTGGTAGGCGAGGCCGAGCATCTGGTACCTCTCGAAGATGCCTATGGCGTTGCCCATCTCGAAGTTTCCGATCTGCTCGTAGATGGAAGAGAGGGCTGCGGCGTTCATGGCGTTCCTCTTGGTGATGGCCGCAATGTGGTTTGCCATGATGTTCCTCAGAGCGAAGCCGAGACCTTCATCGTTCTGGGGGATGTTGAGGACAGAGGCTATGTTTCCGCCCGACATGGGGACTGTCTGTGGGTACTGGCCCCAGACAGCGGCGTGGATCATGGGGGCTTCAAACATGCCG
>JANKMW010000052.1 GCA_024649985.1 Methanothrix sp. | reverse complement strand
GAGAAGATCCTCAAGCTGCCCCGAGGCCTCCAGGGCGGCGGCGCCCCGGTGGCCGCCTCCGTCCCCACCATGAGCCCTCCCCACATCCCCGAGGATCGCCGCCAGGTCGAGGCCCGCGAGGACGGCGTCCCTCCTCGCCCTGCCGCTGATCCTGCAGAGGTCGCCGTGAGTACCGCCGACGAGGGCGACGTCAGCCCCGATCTCGATGAGGGTCATCGCACTCGACCCCTCGAAGGCCCCCACCTCCGACGAGACGATGACCCAGTCTTCGGACCACTCGATCTCGGCCCTGGAGGCGGCCCGGAGGGCGGCGATCCTCCGGGAGGTCTCCGTCGGGACGCGAGAGAGGACCTCCAGCGCCTCGGCGTACTCGAGGTCCGTCTCTTCGAGGATCTCGGCCACCGTCCTAAAAGAGGAGACGTGAGCGTGCTTGAACCGTCCTGTATCGGTGATTATTCCCACCACCAGCCCCAAAGCCGCCGTCCGGCTCGGGAGAAATCCCCACTCGGTAAGGATCTTCCATACTATCTCGGCGGTGGAGTCGGCTTCCCTCTGAACGCTGAAGAGGGAGGCATCGATCAGATCCCTGTCCTGGTGATGGTCGACGACGGCGTAATCTTCGAGGCGGATCTCTCCGATCTGAAGCCCCACGGCGGTGTCCACCACCACCACCAGGTCGTACCCTTCAAGGGGTGGATCGATCTTTACGTCCGCCTCGATCGTAGATATGAGGCTCGCAGCGGTCCTGCTAACCCCCTCCACAGCCCCGATATCGCCTCCGAAGGCCTCCTGGAGGGCGAAGGCCGACCCCACGGCGTCGGGATCGGCGTTCCTATGGCAGAGGTATAGGACCCTCTCATATCCTTCTAATAGACCCCCGAACTCATCCTCTCGAATGTTCATCCAGGAGGACGGTTCACCCTGATGATAGAAAAGAGTTCTTTCTCGAAGCAATCGCCCTCTCAGGCAGGAGCTCATCGATCCCACCATCTCGCCCCGACGGAGGCTGCAAGATCTCATAAACCACTCGAAAGCCTTTTCCCGTCAGCATGATCTACTCATAGTTCAAATCAGCTCCCATGGCCGGGCCTGGGAGAGGAGGGATTTTATGCAAATCATGATCACTGGGGCCGGAGACGTGGGGTATCATCTGGCGAGGCAGCTCTCCGACTCTTACGACGTCATCGTAATCGATGAGAACAGCAAGGCCTGTGAACGTCTCGATGGGATAGACGTCAGGGTCCTCCAGGGGAACGCCGCCAACGCCCAGATCCTCATAGAGGCAGGACTGCAGAACTCAGATATGGTCGTCGCCGTCACCGGAAACGACGAGGTGAACATCATCACCTGCATCACCGCAAGCCATCTGGGGGTGGATAGGACGATCGCCAGGGTCAGCAACTCCGACTACATCGACCAGCCGATGAAAGACCGAAGACAGATCGGCATAGGCCTCATGATCTGTCCGGAGCTGGTGATGGCAGAGCGGATCGTAAAAGACCTCTACTTCCCATCCATGATAGAACGCAGGAGGCTGGCAGGAGGCAAAGCAGAGCTGATCGAGCTTGCCGTCGGCGAAGATGCACCTTTTAAGGGGACGATCGGAAGCGTCGACCTTCCGGAGAACTGCAAGCTCGCCGCCATCAAGAGGGGCGAAGAGGTCCTCATCCCCAGGAAGGAGGGGTCGATCAAGGCCGGCGACCGTCTGATTCTGACCTGTGACGCCAGGTCGGTCCCCAAGCTCAGAAAGCTGATCCACGAGGAGACCGCCTCTCACAAGGTTATGATCGTCGGGGGGGGTGTAGTCGGATTTTACCTCGCCAAGTGGCTGGAGAAGATGGACTTCGACCTGAAGCTGGTGGAGATCGATAACGAGCGATGTCAGAAGCTGGCGGAGGAACTCCCCGACACCCTCATCCTCAACGGTGACGGGACCGATATATCTCTCATCAAGGCGGAGAACGTCGGTTCGATGGATGCCGTATTCTCCGTTACGGGCTTCGATGAGAAGAACCTCTTATGCTCCCTCCTCGCCAAACAGCTGGGGGCGGATAAGATCGTTGCCAGGGTCGACAGGAGCGACTACATCGATCTCTTCGAGATGGTTGGGGTGGACAACGCCATCAGCCCCGGCAGGGTCACCGTAGAGGCTGTCCTCAGGCTGATCCGGGGCGGAGAAGAGGCGGTGCCCATGGGCAAAGATGAGGCTGAGGTGCTGGATTTCCGGGCGGAGAAGGAGGCGAAGATCCTGGGTAAGAACGCCGCTGAGAAGATGCCGAAAGGGGCGATCCTCGGGATGGTCATGCGAGGAAACCAGCCGGTAATCCCCACCACCGAGACGGAGGTGAAGGAGGGGGACCGGGTCTTCATCCTGGCCCTCCCCCAGGTCCTCCCCCAGGTGAAAGCCCTCTTCTCCACTGAACGCTCAGCCTGATGGAAGGCTCCGGGGGATTTGGGATCATCGGGGAGGCTGCCCCCCCGCCCGGGGCGGCTACCTCGACTCTTCCGCCCTCTCTCTTTGCGCCCTCTCTTTTGCGGCCGAGAGGTCGGTGACGAACTCCTCTCTAAAGTTTCCGTTTCTGAGGACGGCGGCGGGATGGAATGTGACGAAGAATAGGTCCCGGTAGATTCTGCCCCGGAGGCTCGTCACCCCCTCCATATCCAGAACCGCCCTCGTCGCCGCGTTCCCCATGAGGATCACCACCTTCGGCCGGACGAGTTCCATCTGAGATTCGAGGTAAGGGCGGCACGCCTCCACCTCTTCCCTCTTCGGCCTTCTGTTCCTCGGCGGGCGGCATTTGACGACGTTGGTTATGAACACCTCCGACCGATGGATCCCAGCTTCTTTGAGGCACCGGTCCAGGACAGACCCCGCCCTGCCGACGAAGGGCCTTCCCGCCAGGTCCTCGTCCCTGCCGGGAGCCTCGCCGACGAGGAGGATCTCGGCCCGATCCGGCCCCTCGCCGGGGACGGCCTCATTCCTGCCAGCGGCGAGAGGGCAGCGGCTGCAGGACTTAATCTGCTCATGTAGGGAATTTAGGCTCTCTCCCCCATCGGAAGATCTGCCTTTCCCCATAGTGGTACGGTATATCTTCATGGTACTCATCCAAGGGAACGAAACGTACTTATTCATTTAAGCCAGAGACGGACCTCCAAGGTGGTCAAAATGGTTGAGTTGACAGCAAACCTCAGAAAGTTCGACGACTTGTGGTACACCATAGAGAGGATCGTATACGGGAAGGGGCAGCTCTCCGGGTTCACCTCCGAGGAGATCTTCGAGAACCTCCGGGACAAGTCCTTCTTCAAGGGCCCCGAGGATCTCCACAAATTCCTGATTGAGAACGACAAAAAGTACAGGGTCAGGGCCCTGGACGCCGGCGGATGGGAGCGGTACTGGTAGGGTCACTTCTCGCAGAAGTATATATTTTGGTCGTCTGTGCCCAGCTGAGAGAACTTCCCCGTGGCCAGGATCTTGTAGCTGTACTTGAGGGGGGCCACCCTAGTCCCCGGCCCCACCACCGACTCCTGAGGGAGGGTGACGTTCTCTCCCACCACCGGTATCTTCCCCGGTTTGCAGCAGGACTGGTCAGCGTCCAGGACGCATTTCGGCCCTATGGTGGAGTGCCTGCCCACGATCGTCCTCTTCAGGACCGCACCTCTCTTTATGTGGGCGAAGCTCATGACCATGCTATTTCTTATCTTCGACCCCCTTTCGATGAGGCTCGTATGGCCGATGTGAGAGTTTTCGATGACGACACCCTTCTCGATGTTGCAGTTTCTGCCTATGAAGACGTTACCTATCAGTTCGATATCTCCTGAGTCGAGGTACCTTCCGATCCTATCCAGGGTTCTGGGGTTGACCCACTGGCCTGGCCGGTACTCGTTCCTGAAGGCGTAGTGCTCCACCTTCCCCCCGAGAAAGTCCATCGCCGCCAGGAGGAGCCGTTCTGGGGTGCCGATGTCGATCCAATACCCTTCCACCGGATATCCATAGACGGGGTATCCGTGCTCTGTGAGGTACGGGATGAGGTCGCCGCCTATGTCCCGGGCCGAGTCGCCCATCTCAGCGAGGACGTCCCGGACCTCTGGGGAGAATAAGTAAAAGGCGGTGTTGATCATCCTGGACGGCTCCTTCCCCGGGGCGGGCTTCTCGACGAAGCCGTTGATCCTGTGATCTGCGTCTATGTCGGCGACGCCGTACTGGGATATCTCTTCATCGGGACCCAGCTCTTTGAGAGCTACGGTGAGGACCGCCCCCTTATCCTTGTGAAAATCGATGAAATTTCGAAGGTTGATGTCGATGACGTTATCCCCCGAGACGACGAGGGCGTCTTCCGCAATATCGAAGTAGCTCGCGCAGTATCTGAGGGAGTCGGCGCTCCCCCTGTCCTCGTACTGGGGCTGGTAGGAGAACTCCTCTATGTCGCTTATCCCGAGCCTCTTGAAGAAACCCTCCCCGGCCTTGAAGTAGTTGTTGAGGGGAAGGGTGTTATCAGCCCCCTTGGACCCCAGAATGAACCGCCTGCAGCCCTGGTTTGCCAGAACTCTGAAGAGGGTTGCGATGATGGCGGTGTCGCAGAGGTCTACCAGGGGCTTGGGCTGGTCGAGGGTGAGAGGATAGAGCCTTGTGCCTCCGCCGCCGACGGTGGCGATCACCGGTGGGAACATCTGCCGATCATCTCCCATCAGTAGCCACGCCTGATCTTGATCAATATCCGGGTCACCATGAAGACGATCAGAAATATTATGACGTAGAACACTATCTCCTGGGTTGTCATATCCCACACTGTGATCTTGAAGTTTATATTTTTAATGGGCAGGGGGATCGATGAGGGGTGGTGGCCAGATATGTTAATTATGGATGAGGACTAGGATAATGGGAATCGATTGATCTGAGGGATGATTATAATGACCGACCGGAGAGAGGCTATAGAGAGGGCGAAGGCCCATTTTGAGAAGCTCCTCACGGAGCAGATGGACAGGGTGGAGGAGATGAAGGTCGGGGGGGACTGGATCGATTACTCCGCTATAGATAAGATGGTCATCGGCGTGGTGGGGGGTGACGGGATAGGCCCTTACATCAGCGCCGAGGCTAAGAGGGTCCTCGAATATATGCTCAAGGGCGAGATCGAGGGAGGGAAGGTCGAGATAAAAGACGTAGAAGGGCTCACCATCGAGGAGAGGGCGAGGGCGATGAAGGCTTTGTCCGACGGGGTCGTCGAGGAGCTGAAAGAGTGTCACGCCATCCTCAAGGGCCCTCTTACAACGCCCAAGAAGGGGGACCCCTGGCCGAACCTGGAGTCCGCCAACGTCGCCATGCGCCGGGAGCTGGACCTCTTCGCCAACGTCCGGCCCGTAAAAGTGCCCAGCCAGGGGATCGACTGGATCTTCTTCAGGGAGAATACCGAGGGCGCCTACATCCTCGGGTCCAAGGGGTTCAACCTCACCGAGGATATCGCCTTCGACTTCACCGTCACCACCACCCAGGGGGCGGAGAGGATCGTCAAGCTTGCCTTCGACCACGCGAAAAAGAACGGGATCGATCGGGTCACCGCCGTCACCAAGGCTAACGTCATCAAGACCAGCGACGGCAAGTTCCTGGAGGTGGCAAGAGAGGTAGCGAAAGGGTATCCGGGAATTGACCTCGACGAGTGGTTCATCGACATCATGGCGGCAAAGCTCGTCGACCCCAAGAGGAGGACCCAGTTCCGGGTCGTCGTCCTTCCGAACTTATACGGCGACATCATCACCGACGAGGCCGCCGAGTTTCAGGGGGGCGTCGGGACGGCGGGCTCCGCCAACATCGGCAAGAGGTACGCCATGTTCGAGGCGATCCACGGCTCTGCCCCGAGGATGGTGGAGGAGGGACGGGCCCAGTACGCCGACCCCTCCAGCATGATGCGGGCGGCTGTGATGCTCCTGGGCCACATCGGCTTCGCAGAGGAGGCAAAGAGGCTCGAGATGGCCCTGGACATCTGCAGCCAGCACGAGAAGAAGGTAGTCCTGACGGGGAGGTCCGACGGGGCGACGGGGGCACAGTTCGCCGACTACGTCATGGAGACCCTCCAGGATCCGGATCTGGAGGCGAGGTGGAAGGGATACCAGTAGGCAATCTGGAAATAAAGATTGTTGACGGGCTCGGCTCCTCCCGCCGGGCCTTCATCTCTAAAGGGCAATCGCTTTTAATTATAGCCGACAAATAACCGACCGTGGATAATCTGACAGATGCTTTCCTGAAACTGGATAGAAAGGAGCTCGCCCTCCTCAAGGCGATCGAGAGGGGGATGCGCCACTCGGAGTGGGTCCCGGCGGAGGATGTGATGGCTATAGCCCGCCTCTCTCCCAAGGGGGCGAGCACGGGCCTCTCGAAGCTCGTCTCAAAGAAGCTCGTCTTCAAGACGACGGAGCCTTACGAGGGCTACCAGATAGGATTTGCCGCCTACGACCTCATCGCCCTCTCCGACCTCGTCGACCGGGACGTGGTAGTCTCCCTCGGCGACCTCCTCGGCGTCGGGAAGGAGTCGGTCGTCTTCGAGGCCCTGGGACCGACCCCGGCCGCCGCCGCGGGACCGGAAGGGTTCGGATCCTCGGCTGATGGAGGAGGGGCGAAAGGATCATCCTTCCCCCTGGCGGTGAAGTTCCACAGGCAGGGGAGGACGAGCTTCAAACACGTCCGGAGGGTGAGGGGCCACCTCACCGATCTTCCCCGTTGCGCCTGGATCTTCGCCGCCCGCCTGGGTGCGGCAAGGGAGTTTCAGATCCTGAAAAAGCTATACCCTGAGGTCTCCGTCCCACAACCGGTCGCCCTCAGCCACCACGCCGTGGTCATGGAGCATACCGGCGGCACGGAGCTGTACAAGGTCGACCTCGAAAACCCCGAAGAATGCCTGGAGATCGTCCTCGAAGAGGTGACTTCTGCCTGGAAGAAGGGGATCGTCCACGCCGACCTCAGCGCTTACAACGTCCTCGTCCGAGAGGATGGAGAGGTGGTCATCATCGACTGGCCCCAGGCGGTCTCTGGGACTCACCCCGAGTCGATGGAGCTCCTCGAAAGGGATCTGAAGAACGTCATCGACCACTTCAGCCGGAAGTATCGGCTCGATTTTGATCGGGATGTGGCCCTCGCCTCCGTCCTCGGTGAGGATGTGAAGGGGGAGAAGGCAGAGAAGGGTGGGAAGGGGGCTTAGGGAGAGATGGGATAGGAAGGGGAGCGGCTGAGGGAACCGTCATGAGGTGATCTCATCCCTGGATCGATATATGGTGTGGATATAGCCAGCGGCTCGCCCAGGAGCAAGCGAGCTCCCAGCTATGCCCTCTTCATCCTCTCGGGGGATGGCGAAGAGCGCCACCCGATGGTCACAAGACAGAAGCTGGTGAGGATGATCAGGCAGGGCGCCCCAGATATGGTGGCGGTGGACAACGTCCACGAGCTCGCCGCCGACAGAGGAGATCTGGTCAGGCTCTTGAGGCAGTTGCCCCCGGCGACGAAGCTCGTCCAGGTGACGGGAGGAGAGAGGCCCCAATCCCTGGTTCGGATCGCCCGGAGTCACGGGATCGCCTTCGATCGGCTCGATCCCATGGACGAGGCCGAGACCTGCGCCCGCCTCGCCTCAAAGGGGGTAGGAAGCGTCGTCTCCGCCTTCGAGGAGAAGACCTGGATCAAGGTCAGCCGCAGGAGGTCTCCGGGGCGGGGTGGGTGGTCCCAAAAGAGGTACACGAGAAAGATCCACGGATCGGTGAAGGCCCTCTCCCGGGAGGTGGAGGAGAGGCTCCGGGAGGAGGGGCACCGGTTCGCCGTCCGGTCCGTAGAGGGGATCGGCGGCTACACAAGAAGCGAGTTCGTGGTGGAGGCGGAGAGGAGCGAGGTCCACATCTCCTCGGGATATCGGGGAGACGCCCAGATCAGGGTGGAGGGGGTGGAGCGGGACCGGCTCAACTTCGAGCCCCTCCGCCGGAGGAGGGGCTACATCATCGCCGGGATCGATCCCGGCACCACCACCGGGATCGCAGCCCTCAACCTGAATGGAGAGCTTGTAGACCTCGTCAGCGCGAGGGCCATATCAGCCCCGGACGTAATAGAGTGGCTTTCTGATCGGGGCAAGCCCCTGGTGGTGGCAACCGACGTCTTCCCGACTCCGGGGGCCGTCGAGAAGGTGAAGAGGTCCTTCTCCGCCGTCCTCTACTCTCCGGGTGGTGAGATCCCCTCCGAGGAGAAGATCGCCCTCGCCCGGGGGTACGGCTACAGGAACGATCACGAACGCGACGCCCTAGCCGCGGCCGCCAGCGCCTACAAGAAGTACAGAAACAAGTTCCAGCAGGTTGAAAAGAAGTGCCCTCCGGAGATCGACCCCGAGGAGGTGAAGGCTCTGGTGGTTCGGGGCCTATCGATAGACCAGGCGATATCCGGCATGACGACTCCGCCGGAGGGGGAGCCTCCGGCCGCAAAGGAGACGAAGCTTCCGGTCGGCTCTGACGCCTCGGCTCAGATGGCGGAGAATAGACGGCAGGCTGACCAGATCCGGCGGCTGAAGGGGTTTGTGGAGGAGCTACAGGCTCAGCTGGCGAAGGAGGAGGAGACGCGCCGCCGCCTGGAATCTAAGATCGAGAGGCTGAAGGATAAGAACCGCCGGGAGATCAAAAGGGACCAGGAGATCAGGATAAGAGAGAAGGAGATCGATAGGCTCCGGGGCCTCCTCCGGCAGGAGAGGAAGGTCAACAGAAGGCTGAAGTCGAGGCTCAAAAGGGAGAGGAGGGCAGAAGAGCTGGAGGAGGGGGCTGTGGGAAGGGCCGTCAAGGAGGTCGCCTCCTTCTCCCGGGACTCCCTCATCGAGGCGGCGGGCCGGCTTGGCATCGTTAAGGGGGACGTCGTCCTCCTCCAGGACGCCAGCGGCGGCGGCCCCTCCGCCGCAGACCTCCTCATAGAGATGGAGGTGGAGGCGGTGATCGTCGGGACGTATATGGACCCCAAGGTGGAGGGGCACCTGATGGACGGCGGGGTCCCCGTCCTCTCCATCCAGGAGGTGCCGGTGAAGAGGGTGGCGGGGGTCGCCATCTTCGACCCCAGGGATCTGGAGGAGGCGAAGGGAGGATGGGGAGAGCGGAGCCGGGAGAGGGTGGCGAGAAGGAAGGCCGAATGGCTTGAGGGGATGATCCAGGAGTACAGGGCGGAGCGGAGAAAGGACGAGCGTCAGAGGCGAAAGAAGATAGAAGGCTGAAAGGGCGGCCCCTTCCCCAGGTACCCTATCCCCTCCTGAGCGAGGGGAGCGTTTTTAAAGTAAATCCTCCCTCACTGCCTTCCAATCATGCTCGCCGACGATATACTGAGGTTGAAGGAGGAGAAGAACGCCGTCATCCTCGCCCACAACTACCAGCCCGGCGATGTCCAGGACGTCGCCGACCTTCGGGGCGACTCTCTGGAGCTCTCCCGGGCCGCCGCCAGGGAAGAGGCGGATCTGATCGTATTCTGTGGCGTCGACTTCATGGCGGAGACCGCGGCGATCCTATCCCCCGAGAAAAGGGTGATACTCTCCGGGGCCGGGGCCTGCTGCCCCATGGCTCAAATGATCACGGGCCGAGAGCTCCGGGGGTTCAAGGCCGAGCATCCCGCCGCCGCCGTCGTCTGCTACGTCAACTCCTCCGCCGAGGTCAAGGCCGAAAGCGACATCTGCTGCACTTCCGCCAACGGGATCGAGGTCGTAGCCTCCCTCTCTGAGGAGACGGTCCTCTTCGTCCCCGACAGAAACCTCGGAAGGTACGTCGCCCGGTTCACAGATAAGAAGATCATCCCCTGGGACGGCTACTGCTACGTCCACGACCGGTACACCACAGACGACGTCTTGCGGGCGAAATCCCTCCACCCGGAGGCTGAGGTCCTCGTCCACCCGGAGTGCAGGCCCGAGGTGATCGACCTCGCCGACGGCGTCTACAGCACCTCCGGGATGGCGAGGCGCGCTCTGGAGAGCCCCGCCCGAGAGTTCATCATCGGGACAGAGGTGGGGATGAACTATCGGCTGAAGAAGGATAACCCGGGAAAGGAGTTTTACCCCCTCAGCGAAGGAGCGATCTGCGTCGACATGAAGAAGACGACCCTGGAGAAGGTCCTCTCGGCTCTGGTGACCCTCGAGCCGAGGGTGGTGGTCCCCAAGGAGATCGCGGATCGCGCGCGAGGCGCCATCGAGAGGATGCTGGAGGTATAGTGGATATGGCCTCTTTGGGAAGATCGGCGTCGCCTGCCCTCCGGCATGCCCCCTCTCTTTTGCGGCGGGGTTTGACCGAAGAGTATCTTATCATGGAGAGCATCACCCCGTCCCGGTGATTTCCATCAGCCGATATATCAACGCCCATCAGCTCCGGCATCCCATGATTGTGGGGAGCGTTCTCATGCTATTAGCAGCCGTGTATAGCGATGCGAACAAGCTGAGCATTGAGCCCCTGATTGAGATGATGGCGATGATCTTCCTCATCACCACCGCCGCAGTCTGGCGCAAGTGAGCTGCAGGCTACCGGCAGAATTCATTTATATCTTCACTCGACCCTTCGATCCCGCCACTCTCTCTTCTCAGAGGAGGACCGGCGGCCTCTCCTCTATTTCGCCCTCTCTCCATCTCTCCATCCCTCCATCTCGTAATGGGCCCGGCTTCCTCCCTGATCCCGCCACACCTCCAGGAGGCGGGCAAGATCTCCGGCGATCCCCGCCGCCTCTCTTATCCTTTCAGGGGCGGCGCCCCCTCCGGGACGGCCTTCCTCCTCCAGCCGGCGGGCGAGATCGCAAAAGAACCGGGGGAGCCTCCCGGAGGCGAGGGCCTCGACGAGGCCGATGGAGTCGAGGACCCCCTCTGCCGCCACCTCGCCAGTAGCCGACCATCGGCCCCGGGACCCCAGGGCGTCCCCCGCGGGGCCGCCGTAGGTGAGGGTCAGGTGCCACGATACCTCCCCCCAGGGGTCCTGATCGACCCTGAAGGGGACGGGGTCTTCGTGATCGATCCTCTCGCAATCCATCCCGGCGGGTCCGGCGCGCAAGACCTCCAAGTGGAGGGCTTCTCCGATCCTGTCGGCCTTCTCTCTCACGTCCTCATCGAGGGCGAGGATCGCCCCGAAGGATGGAGGAGGCGGTCTTCTCCGATCCGTCGATCTCGTCTTTTCCGTCTCTTTCCCCTCCGGCAGATCCTAGTTGCGTCGTCTCGGTCCGGTCGGCGAAGATAAAGGGATGTCGGAGGGATCTTTTAAGGTCCGGGCCACCACAAAGCCTATTATCGTCGAGAATATCTCCCGCCATCTATGGCAAATCTAAACGTGGCGATCCTCGGCCCCCAGGGGTACGCAAAAGAGGTGGGCAAAAAGGGCACATCCACCGACATCACCTTCTACAACCTCAAGAGGGGCGAGAGCACCGTCACCATCGTCGAGCCGACCCGGTATCCGGAGAGGCTCGCTCCCCTATTCTTTGCGGC
>JANKMW010000051.1 GCA_024649985.1 Methanothrix sp. | reverse complement strand
AGACAGTTTGGTGCTTCATGCTACTGGTTTTTTGTTCAACTGCGTAAGTCCTAAATCTATCGAGCGGTCATATTCCAGGGCAGCCATCCTGAATCCAAAATCCTTTGGGAAAGGAATCGAATCACAACCTCACCTTTTGCTCCATTTTTGCTCCATATTCGCTTCTTGGTGTCTTAGAGAGTCCGCCATTCGCAACTCTGGAATGCTAGGTGGAACAGTGGGAATGAAAGCCCGGATCCGCATTGCTGTCCAAAGACCCGTTATCAACAGCATTGAAGATCGTTGGCGTTCTCCATTCTTCGGGAAGGGAGTCCATATCAACCATAACTGTATATTTGCCATAGCAAAGTCCATCAAACCTGTAGTAGCCCGAATCGTTTGTTTCAGTTGAGGGTATCTCCCAACAGTCGTCTTTATATAAGTAGCAGAGTTTTACCAGCGCTCCTTCGATCCCCGAATCACTTCCATCGTTCTGAATCCCGTCCTCGTTGTAGTCCTTCCAGATGAAATCCCCGATGGATCCAGTGCAGCGGGGTTGGTTGACCATCACATACCCAAAGAGCCTCGGCGGATCCGAGGGGACCGACATGTCGAAGTAGACCCTGTCGGAAGCATCGTAGATGGGAAGGCTGATCGGATCGCCGAAGACGTTCCCGTTGGCGTTGTAGAACCTGGCCTGGCCCCGGGCGAGAGGCGACCAGAAGGCGAAGTCGGGGCCGGGATGGAGGAGGATGACCGCAGACCCGCGATCCGGATCAGAGCTTTTGACCTTCGTCCCTGGAGGAAGGCTCCCCGCCCAGGTGACCCTTACGTCGCCGACGGCCAGCTCTGAGATCGGCGGGACGGCCTTGACGTAGACCGAGTCCATCGGATCGTACTGACCCATCTTCCCCCCGATATCTGCATATACGAGCCTGGAATAGGGCGGATCGAAAGACATAAGCTCCAGGCCCAGGTCTTTATCTCCCGGAACCACCCTCGACCCTCCGGGTCCGAAGGGCGATGGTGTGAGCCTTATATCTGCGAGGCCGACGGGTCCAGGGCCGACGTGAAGGTATATAGGGTCTTTTTGGTCGTAAAACCCCGGCGCTATCCCGATATCGAGGTACATTATCGTCACAGGTCGCTGGACGAGGCCGGGGGCGGAGGAGAAGTCCTCTACTATCAGAACTTCGCCAGGGTTCGCAGGATAAGATATCGAACCAAACTCCAACTGACCTGACGCCTGGTTCATAAGCAGGAGAGAGATGAGAATTGCACAGACCATAGCATACCGATCCCCAGCCATCTTTCTCAAGTCAGATATCCTCCGTTCCACCCATACAAACCAGAGAGATCGATGACCTCAACCATAAACCCATAAGGATAAGGGAGGCGGCGTCGGAGTTCGTCGGCGATCTCATTCAGCCTTAAATTACTGACTTAATCATAAATATAGCTTTTTATTTCGGAGCAAAAGGTGACCCGGCAAGAATATTAGCTGGCATGATGTCGCTTTACCTGATAAAAAGAGAGAGCGTCGGAGGGCGCTCTAAAGGCTCATTCGTATGGCGTTGGGCGTCAGATACCCAAAATTCCGTGGGTATGCCGCGGGGCTGGATACGTCGAAGTAGACGACATCAGGCCAGTCATAGATCGGCGGGCTGGGCCAGCTGCTGATCATGCCGATGGGGTTGGTATAGAGGTTTCCGTTGGCGTTGATGAACCTCACCACACCTCCAGCCCCGGGAAGCCAGAGGTTGAAGCTGGGACCGGGGTGAAGGACGGAACAGGTGGCACCTTTATCGCCATCTAAGTTCGATACCCTCGAGCCCGGCGGGCCTTCAAGGGAGTCCAACCTGATATCTCCTATACCGATTTTATCCAGGGGAGGTACGATCTTGATATAAACTGGATCGTCAAGATCGTACTGCCCCATGATGCTGCCGGAATCTAAATAGACCATTCGCGGCAAACCGGGAGGAAACCTCTTTAGATCCATATCATGATCGCCGTCTCCCCCATCAACCTTTGACCCCGGAGGACCAAAGAGGGAGTCTGTCAGCCTTATATCGTTGACCTTAACCTTAGATCCTGTTAAGGTCACCTCTCCGATGTGGAGATATACGACGTCATCCATATCCAGCAGATCTGCGTTAGACCCTCCTTCCGAGTACCCTATCTGGACAGGAGTCTGCTTCAAATCACCGGCAGATGCAAAGTCCTCGACGATCATCCCGTTCTCCGGACTTGAGTTTGTTACCCTGTAGCCAAACTGGCCACTGACTCCACCGATACAGAGCATGAGGATCAGGACCATAAGAGCAGAGGCCCTCATCGATCTCTTCATGTAACCTCCAGATATTCCAAGACTCTCATCAGCTCATCAACCGGTAAGTCGGATGTTGTTCGGAACCACAAAACCGAAGGGATAACCTCCCATGGCTACGCTGGGCAGAGATATGTCTATGTAGACGTCGTCGCTGTAGTCGTAGATGGGATCCCCAATACCATTGACGTTTCCGTTGGCGTTGTAGAACCTCAGGGTTGCCACCGGCCCTCCTGCGGAGATTGGGACGATCATGGGGATCGCAGGTCCGTCTCTGTCAGGATGGTAGTCGAGGACCTTAGTCCCCGGAGAGAGGCCTAAGACCGGTCCCAGCCGTACATCCTTTGTGGCGGTACGAGCACCGATGGCCGCTGGCGTCATCGCCAGCACGTATACCGGATCCCGGAAGTCGTAACCCTGGCTGCCGTAAAGGTCTGCGTAATAGATGCCAGCCGCCTGGCCCGGCAGCGGGGACAGGGGCTTGTTTATGTCGTTGTCCATGGACGTCACTTTGGTGCCGGCCCGATATCCGGCGTAATCGGTGAGCCTTATGTCGTTGGAGTCGATGATGTTATTTCCCAACATGTCCAGATAGATGGTGTCGCCGTCATCATAGATCCCAGGATTAGCACCGGTGTCCCAGTAGCCGAGAGTTGGATTCAGCGGTTGCGGGAAGTCCTCGAGAAAACGCCCTATGTCGGCGTCTCCAGCCATCACCTTTGACCCGAACTGTCCGACAGCCCCGTTTAAGCTCAGGACAAAAAGAAGTCCGGCCATGATACAAACTTTCGTTATTCCCTTCAAATTAACCCCCCTTCATATTTATAGGAATGGATTACAGTCTACCGTAATCTTATAAGTACTTTTTTGGGATTCGGGAGGATAAGTTGGACCAAAACTCTGATGGGCAATTTTCATCCAGGAAAAAACGCCAGATCGAATCCTCAACCGAAAGTCGGGCGGATACAAATCTTCGGATTCCTGAGAAGGACCTGATCCATCACGCGTCTTCGATCCCCTCTACCTCAAATAAAGAGAGGTCGAGGGGATGAAAGAAAGCTCAGATGGACATCCTGACGTCGTTTATAGTCACCACGTAGAAGGGGAACTGGGTGTCCATGTAGACTATGTCACCTCTATCATAGATGGCATACCCTCCGTTGTTGATGTTCCCGTTGGTGTTGAAGAAGCTCAGCATCCCCGGGAGGGTCGAGGTCTTCAGGCCGTTATCCGGGTCGGTGTCGTTGACTCTGCTCCCTGCCGGAAAGCCCTTATAATTGGTGATCCGGACGTCGTTGGAGTTGATCTCTCCGGGGACGACGTTGAGGTATATGGGATCATCCAGGTTGTAGGCCCGGTCCCCCCCCGTATCGAGGAACCTGAGCTCAGCCCTGGGGGTGGTGGTGGTCCCGAACTTGGTCAGGGGCTTGCCTATGTCGTTGTCGGCCTTGGCCACCTGCGATCCCGCAGGAAGGTCGCCGAACGGCGTAAGCCTTATGTCATTTTCGCCGACGACATCGCTGGTGGGATCGATATTTATGTAGACGACGTCCTCGCGGTCGAATACGCCTACGATCCCGCCGTCCCAGAAGGCGAACTCAGGACCCATATAAAACGGGCTCAAAGCCCTCGACTCGTCCATATCGTTAACCATAACCTTTGATCCGTAATGAAATTGGTCGCCGTTCCCGGAGGCCGATGTGGCCGCCAGGGCCAAAACCAGAACCAAGATAGCTGTCCTGCCGAAAGGAAGATTTCTCATCATAAGTCACCCCGCATCAATACTCGTTACTCCCCATTTTTGCTCTATCTTTCTCCTATATCACATATAAATATTGCTAAAATGATGCCCTCGATCTCCGGAACCTCGATGGACCATCTTTGGATGCCGCCATCAACGAGATGATGACTTTTCGGCCCTCTCTTCTGGAATAGGTTGATCTATCGGGAGGCTAAAACATCATCTGATGATGGATCTCATCCTTAGGACCCTCGAGTTCGCAGCCCCCATCCTCGCGATGATAGGCCTAGGCCTCTTCGGAGCCGGGGTCATGACGGAGATGGGGCTGTTGGGAGGGCTTTCCAGGATCACCAGGCCCATCTTTTCCTTCACGGGGCTCCCCGATGCCTGCGCCTCGGCCTTCGTCGTCTCCCTGGGGTCGGCGGTGGCAGCCAACGGGATGGTGGCGAAGTTCAGGGATGAGGGGCGGCTCGAAGAGAAGGAGGTGGTCCTCTGCGCCATCATGAACAGCATCCCCGTCTACTTGAGGGAGCTGTTCACCTACCAGATACCCATCGTCATTCCCGCCCTCGGACTTGTGGTGGGTGGTTTTTACGCCCTCGTCTTCATAGTCACCGCCCTCTTCAAGATCTCGGCGGTGGTGATCATGAGCAGGCTCTTCCTTGGAAAGAGGGTCTGCAGCGTCCCCGAGGGGATACAAGAGGAGAGGGTCTCCTTCCTGGAGGCGGCAAAGAGGTCTATACGCCGGGAGAGGAGGCTCTTTCTCAAGATCGCCGCCCTCTACGTCACGATGACCGCCGCCGTCTTCGCCCTCAGGGATCGAGGAGCCTTCGATGCCTTCGGCGTCCTCCCCCTGGCGGAGATCTTCGGGATACCCCCGGAGAGCATCGTCCCCCTGACGACCTACGTCGCAAGCCCCATCGTCGGGATATCCCTCTTGGGACCGATGATCGCGAGCAACGGGATCTCAGAGGTCCAGGCGATGATCGTCCTGATGCTGGGAAGCATGTTCATGCTCCCCCTCTTCGCCGCAAGAAGCCTCCTGCCCCGCTACGTCGGCCTCTTCGGACCGCGCCTCGGGGTCGGAATCGTCGCCTTATCTTCGGGGATGAGCATCTTCGTCAGGTTTCTGATCCTCTTGGTACTCCTCGCCTTCGCCAGGTGATCGACGGTCTCATTCTCCTATGATCTGGACGACGACCCTCCGGTAGCGAGGGCTTGTGTCCAGGTCTATGAAGACTATCTGCTGCCACGTGCCCAGCATCAATTTGCCGTCGGAGAAGGGGATGGCGAGGCTCGGACCGATGATGGAGGCCCTGATGTGGGAGTGGCCGTTCCCGTCGCCCCACCTCCGATTGTGGGCGTACTCGATATCCTGGGGCGCGATCCTCTCCAGGGCGGCCTTCATATCCTCGACGAGCCCCGGCTCGTACTCGATGGTGGTGATGGCTCCGGTGGCGCCGGAGGCGAAGACGACGGCCGCACCCGCGGAGAGCCCCGACCTATCTACGGCGGCGGCCACCTTTCCGGTTAGATCTGTCATCTCTCCGTCTCCTCTGGTCTGAAAGTCTACGTATTCGGTCACGATCAAGGAAGTCACCTCCGGTTTGACGACGCTAGCTCTCCGAAGAAGGAGGCTCTCCGTCAAGAGATCTATCCGCTCCCGCCCTTCAAGAAACTTTGCTGAGGTGGGGCTGGATGAAGGTCGGATCCGTGTGGGAGAGGACAATTTAGCTTGATTTACCCAAAAGTACTTTAACCACCATTGAACAAGTGAATTTTAAATAAGACAAATGAATTTGCTTGAGGTGTTTCGATATGAAGAGAACTCTGATGGTATTTCTCTCCCTGGCGCTCCTCTCCGCGCCTTCCCTCTCGGAGGGCGCCTTCTCCCGCCAGCAGGTCTACGTAACCGACGAAGAGGGGAGGATGGTTTCGGTGGACAAATCCCCCGAAAGGATCGTCTGCCTCACCCCCGCAGCGGCAGAGGTGGTATACGCCCTCGGCGAGTCCCATCGGCTCGTCGCCCTCTCCGACGATTGCACCATCCCGCCAGCCCTCTGCGAGAAGGAGCGGGTCGGCAGGTCTGGGCGGGAGGCGGACATCGAGAGGATCATGGAGCTTCGTCCCAGCCTCGTGATAGCAAAGACCGGCGGCCTCTTTGCCCAAGAGCATGAGGAGCAGCTTGCAGGCTACGGCGTCCCCGTCCTCAGGTATCGGGCGCTATCCATCAATACCCTCATCCCCATGATCGAAGATCTGGGACTGATCCTGGATAGGGAGGACGAGGCGAAAGAAATGGTGGACTATCTCGGAGTATATGCCGACGTCGTAATCAGCAGGACCGCCGGGATCCCGGAGGAGGAGAGGCCGAGGGTATACTTCATGTCTATGGGCCACTTCGACTGGACCGCCAGCTCCGAATCGACGGGCCACGATAGGATCAAGGCGGCAGGGGGCATGAACACGGCAGAGGATCTGATGGGGAAGGTCCCTCAAGTCGAGATGGAGTGGGTGATAGAGAGAAACCCGGAGGTGATCGTCTACTCGATGCCATCTTCCCAGTATCAGGGGACGGTCCCTACCCCCGAGGAGATGGCAGAGAAGAGGGATGAGATCATAGCCCTTCCGGGCTTCACCGAGATCGACGCCGTCAAGGCCGGCCGAGTCTACGTAGTGGACATAAACATGGCCAGCGGCCTTGCAGAGGTGGTGAACATGCTCTACTACGCCCGGTGGTTCCACCCCCACCTCTTCGAAGATCTGGATCCGAGGTCTTTGCACGAAGAGATCTACCATAAGTACTTCGGCATCGATATGGATGGTCTTCACCAGGTCTATCCCGAGGGCGCAGCCTTATAAACGGCCTGTATGATAACTGCCTATCCGATGGAAGGCGGCTTTGAACTGAAGGGGTGGATCGAAGTGGATGGCAGAAGGCTCTCCGAGTCGCAGGTCTATAGTCTCCTCGAAGAGGGACCACAGATCGTCTCCAGATTTGGCGGCGAGTTCTTCCTCCGGTGGGACGGCTTTTCGGCCCGGGACCGTTTCGGGATCGTACCCGGCGACGGTCCGCCTGGAGCCGTCGTCTCCGACGGCGAGGTGGTGGGAGCCGTCGATCCAGATCCTCCGGCCCCGGACCTCGCAGCAGCCATAAAGACCGCCGTCCTCCTTCGAAAGGACGGGGCGGTCGTCGCCCTCTCCGGAGGCGTCGACTCCGCCCTGGTGGCGGCCATCGCCAGAAGGGAGTGCGTCGCCGTGGGGGTCGAAGGGTCCGGGGATTTGAAGAGGGCGCGAGAGGTCGCAGAGATGCTGGATCTGGCGCTGGTGGCGGCGGTCATCGACCCCGGAAGGATCGAGGAGGCCCTGGGCCAGGTTCTTGCCGTAATCCCCCGAAGGACCCCCGTCGACGCCTCCATCGCCGCCACCCTCTACTTCGTCGCGGAATGGGCGAAGGATCACGGGTACGAGAGGATCCTGGCGGGGCAGGGGGCCGACGAGCTCTTCGGAGGCTACGCCCGATACCTGGAGACCGAGACCCTCGGTCAGGAACTCCATCGTGACTTCCTCGGCCTTCCGGCCCAGGCGGCCCGGGACCAGGCGGTGGCCGACCTCTTCGGCGCCCTTTTTTCTCTCCCCTACCTGGACGTCCGGGTGGTGAGGGCAGCGCAAGGGATCCCGCCGGAGGAGAAGGTCAGGGGCGGGATCCGAAAGAGGCCCCTTCGGGAGGTGGCGGCTCGACACATGCCGAACGAGGTCGCCTATCGCGAGAAGAAGGCGATGCAGTACGGCTCCGGGGTGATGCGAGAGATGAAGAGGTTGGCCAGGAGGAGAAACTTCAGTAATCTCTCCGATTATCTGGAGACCTTCATGTGAGGGAGATCCACCACATACTTTTTCAATCGAGAGGTCCCACCTCTCGCGAGGTAGGTGGGGTCATCTCTGTCGATAGTCCATGAACTGACGCCTGGAAGGCTCTTTCTCGCTAGCCTCGATCACGGTTCTGAGATCGTCGCCTCTATAACCGCTCTGGCCGAATCCCTGGGGGTAGAGGCAGGGATCGTCTCAGGGATTGGAGCGCTGAAGGATGCTGTAATCGGCTACTACGATCAGGTGGCCCACGAGTACAGATCGATGGAGATCGGCGGTCCCGTGGAGATATCAAGCCTCTCCGGAAACATCTCCATCAGAGACGGGAAGCCCTTCCTCCACATCCATGCGACCCTCGCCGACTCGCAAGGAAACGATAGAGGCGGCCACCTATCCAGCGGGACGGTCTTTGCGGCAGAAGTGTACATCAGGGAGCTGGTCGGACGGCCGCCAACAAGAAGCCACGACCCCACGACGGGCCTCTTCCTCTGGAGTGAGACCTATTGAAGACCTCAGATTACTTCGAAGCTCTGGAGGGGGGGCTCGCCCGGGAGATGGAGATCGCCGGCAAAGCCAGAAGTCAGGGGAAAGATCCGAGCCTCTTGGTGGAGGTTCCGACAGCCGTCGACCTGGCGGAGAGGGTTGAGAAGCTCATCGGGATCGATGGGGTAGCAAAGAGGATCAGAGAGCTGGAGGGGGAGGGGATGAGCCGGGAGGAGGCTGCCCTCGCCATCGGCCTCGACTTCGCCGAGGGGAGGATAGGAAGCTTCTCGACCAAGATCGAGGCGATCGACGGCGCCATCAGGACCTCTGTAGCCCTCCTCACCGAAGGGGTCGTGGCGGCCCCGATCGAGGGTATCGCCAAAGTGGAGCTGGGCAAAAACGACGACGCCACCGACTACCTCAAGGTCTACTACGCTGGTCCCATCAGGAGCGCTGGGGGGACGGCCCAGGCCCTCTCCGTCCTCGTCGCAGACTACGTCCGACGGGGAGTGGGGATCGATCGCTACAAGCCCAGGGCCGAGGAGGTGGAGAGGTACGTAGAGGAGATCGGCCTATACCGCCGGGTGGCGGGGCTACAGTACGTCCCTTCCGACGAGGAGATAAGGACCCTCGTCCGAAATTGTCCCATCTGCATCGAGGGGGAGCCAACGGAGGAGGAGGAGGTCTCGGGCTATCGAGATCTCGATAGGATCGAGACGAACAGGATCCGTGGCGGCGTCGCCCTGGTCTCGGCAGAGGGGATCGCCCTCAAGAGACCGAAGCTGAAAAAGCACGTGACAAAGCTCGGGATCGAGGGGTGGGACTGGCTTGACGACCTCGCCAGCGGAGGAAAGAAGGACGGTGGGGCCTCCGGAGAGAAGTTCCTCAGAGATATCATCGCCGGAAGGCCGGTCTTCTGCCACCCCCACCGCCCGGGGGGATTTCGGCTCAGGTATGGCAGGTCGCGGAACACCGGCCTTGCGGCCGCAGGGTTCAGCCCTGCTTCCATGATCCTCCTCTGGGACTTTCTCGCCGCCGGAACCCAGGTGAAGGTGGAGCTTCCGGGAAAGGCGGCGGCCGTCTCCCCGGTCTCCAGCATCGAGGGGCCGACGGTGAGGCTGAAGAACGGCGACCTGGTCCGGATCGACTCCGTCGAGGAGGCGGTCCTGATGAGAGGAGAGGTGGCGAGAATCATCGACGTCGGCGAGGTTCTGATCAGCTTCGGCGACTTTCTTGAGAACAACCGGACCCTGGCTCCCGCATCCTACTGCTTTGAGTGGTGGGCGGCGGAGCTTCTCGAGGCAGGCGGCGACCCCGAGGGGCTTGAGGAGATAGGGGGAGAGGAGGCGATAGAGGTATCCCGCCGGTGGGGGGTGCCCCTCCACCCGGCCTCGACCCACCTCTGGCACGACCTCTCCATCGACGAGTATCGTCGGCTGAGAGAGGCCGTCTCCATCGAGGGGGTCCTCGAGGACGGCGTTCTCCTCTTACCTCCATGTCTCTTGGAACCCCTGGAGACGCTCCTCGTCCTCCACAGGGCGAGAGGTGGGAGGCTAGAGGTGGACGATCCGCTCCCCCTCCTCCTCTGTCTCGGGATCGATCCCGATGGGATGAGGATCAAGGAGCTTTGCGAAGAGCCTGATAGTGTTGAAGATGATGAATTGAGAGGGGGAAAGGACGACGAGATCGTTTCTTCGAAGTTAGAGGATCCCAAGACCGCCCTCGACCTCGTCAACCTCGTCGCCGGGATCAGAGTTATGGCGAGGGCCCCCACCAGGGTAGGTTCCCGGATGGGGCGGCCCGAGAAGTCGGACAAGCGGGAGATGAGGCCTCCCCCCCACGTCCTCTTCCCCACCGGCGACGCCGGTGGGAAGAGCAGGTCGGTGGGGGAGTGCGCAAAAAACCACGTCGGCAACGGCAGGCACGGGATCATAGAGACCTCCATAGGAAAGAGATACTGTCCTGAATGCGGCGCCGAAACCCACGAGTTCCTCTGCGGATGCGGGAGCCACACACTCCTCAAAAGGGCGTGCCCCGTCTGCCACCAGCCGGGAGCAGAGAAGTGTCCCCGGTGCGCAAAGCCCACCACCGCCGCAGCCATCATGAAGCTCGACGTCAGGGATCTCTACTCCCGGGCCCTCACCTCCCTCTCCGAGAGGGAGCCGGATCTGGTGAGGGGCGTCCTGGGCCTCACCAGCCGGGATAAGACCCCCGAGAGCCTGGAGAAGGGGGTCCTGCGGGCGAAGAACGGGGTCTACATATTCAAGGACGGGACGGTGAGGTACGACCTGACGGACCTCCCCCTCACCCATTTCCTTCCTAGGGAGGTCCACGCCGATCTTGAAAAGCTGAAGGAGCTCGGCTATACCCACGACATTCGCGGCGAGCCCCTGAGAAGCCCCGACCAGATCCTGGAGCTTCTGGTCCAGGATGTCGTCCTATCCTTCGACGGAGGCGAGTACCTCCTGAAGGTGGCGAAGTTCGTCGATGACGAGCTGGAGAAGTTCTACGGCCTTGAGAGGTTCTACAACGCAGAGACCCCCGACGACCTCATCGGCGTCCTCATGGTGGGGCTCGCACCCCACACCTCCGCCGGGGTCTTATGCCGGCTCATCGGCTACACCTCCGCCTCCGCCGGATACGGCCACCCCTTCTTCCACGCCGCCAAGAGGAGGAACTGTGACGGAGACGAGGACTGCGTCATGCTCCTCATGGATGCCCTCCTCAACTTCTCCATGTCTTACCTCCCGGAGAAGAGGGGCGGCAAGATGGACGCTCCCCTGGTGATGACCACCAGGCTCGACCCCTCGGAGGTGGACGGCGAGGCCCACAACCTGGACCTGCCGTCGAGATACCCCCTGGAGTTCTACCGGGCGACCCTCGGCGGAGCGTCGCCGAAGGATGTAGAGGGATTGATCGACATCGTATCCAAGAGACTTGGGACCGATGGACAGTACTCCGGCTTCTCGTTCACCCACGACACCGACGATATCGCCGCGGGGCCGAAGAACAGCGCCTATAAGACTCTGGGGACGATGGTGGAGAAGATGGACGCCCAGCTCGCCCTGGCGAGGTCGATCCGGGCCGTTGACGAGAGGGACGTGGCGACGAGGGTGATCAACTCCCACTTCCTCCCGGACCTGATAGGAAACCTCCGGGCCTTCTCCAGGCAGAAGGTCCGGTGCGTCAAGTGCGGGGCGAAGTTTAGAAGGCCCCCCCTATCCGACGTCTGCCCCAAATGCGGCGGCCGGGTCATCCTCACCGTCCACGAGGGGAGCGTCAGAAAGTACCTGGAGGTCTCGATTAAGGTCGCCGAGGAGTTCGGGGTCGACGACTACACCCGCCAGAGGCTCGAGATCATAAAGATGGACATCGACTCCCTATTCCATAACGACA
>JANKMW010000050.1 GCA_024649985.1 Methanothrix sp. | reverse complement strand
AATACATGAACGGATAAGACTCCAGGTTCCGGCGAGAAGATCGCCTCCAGGAGGCTTGCGGCATAGCCGACGAGGAGGCAGACGGCGAAGGTCCCCGCCACCACCGGGAAGGGTTTTCTCCTCCAGCTCTGCCCTTCCATGATCCGGGTCCGGACCGCCGATCCCCGGACGACGGAGCCGATGATGCCGCTGGCGGCATCCCCGAGGGAGAGCATCATCATCGCTGCGACGGCTACCGGAGGCGAGAATAGGAGGACCGTCAAGAGGGCACCAGCGATGTAGTAGACGTACCCCGCCACCCTACGCTCCTCGTGGCCCCGGACCGCGGGAAGGTTGACCTTTCCCGATAGCCTCCTCTTCTCCAGGACGATCGCTGCCAGAAGGGCGAGGGCTACATAGACCGCCGTCGCCCCCTTCCCGAATAAGAGCATCGAGGCGGGGACTGAGAGCCCCATGAGGTGGATCGCCTTCCTGCGGACCTCCTTTGCGAGAGATGCCCTCCTCTCCGACCTCGTCATTTGGACACCTCGATCCATCCCATCGACCCTCAGATACTGCGGCCTTCATCCGCCGTCCCTTCCGCCGCCGTAAGACCTCCGGCCTATGGAAGCGCCGCCGGCTTTGGACGATCCCGCCCCACCGTTCGTCCTTCATCCTCCCAGGGGCAAACCCGCCTCAGAGAACTCCATCTCTCCCCTGAGGAGGGCCGATAACTTCTCGGAGACCTGGGACCTCGCGACCCTGATCTGGGCCATGGAGTCGCGGTCCCTGATGGTGACCGTCCCCTCCTCCAGGGTCTCGTAGTCGACGGTGATGCAGTAGGGGGTTCCCACCTCGTCGTTTCGGCGGTAGCGCCTCCCGATGGACCCGGAGGAGTCGTACTCGACCCGCAGGTCCAGGGATCGCAGCTCCCGAGCGATCTCCTCGGCGGGGGCGGATAGCTCGTCTCTATCCATCAGGGGGAGGACGGCCACCTGGATCGGAACGACCCGGTTCTTGAGGGCGAGGACCGCCCTCGTCTCCCCCTCCACCATCTCCTCCCTGAAGGAGTGCTCCAGGACGGAGTAGAGGATCCTGTCTATCCCGAAGGAGGGCTCGATGACGTGGGGGATGATCTCCTCGCCCCGGACCTCCACCTCCTCCATCTCGAAGGAGACGAGGGCGGGGTCGACCTCGATCCCCTCGCCGTCGACGACGACGATGATGGGGTCGCGCTTAAGATCCTCCAGGGGCAGTGCGCAAAGAGCATCGGCGACGGCCTTCGCCCCCTTCCGGAATAGGGGGCCGAGCCTCTTCATATCCGGCTTTACGGCGAGCCGCTCCTCCTTCCTCGGGACGTCGAAGGGGAGGAAGACGGTGAGGTTCGCCCCGCTCTGGGCCATATGGGACCGGAGGTCGTAGTTCGTCCTGTCGGCGACCCCCACGATCTCGATCCATCCGAACCGGTCGAGGAGCGCCTCGGCGTCCCAGCAGTCGGCGGCGTAGTGGGCCATCTCGTCCGCCTTGTGCTGCCGGAACCGGAGCCTCTCCCTCGACAGCCCTGCCTCGATGAGGAACTGGTAGGTCCGGGCGACGTAGTAGGCGAGGGTCTCGTGGGCTATGATCCCCCTTTCCACCGCCTCGCCGACGGTCATCTCCTCAGTCTCCCCCCTCTCCTGGCCTTCCTGGGAGTATAGGGTCATCATTATATCCGCCACCTCCCCGAACCGGGGGTGGCTCTTGTCCTTCGGGTTGATGAAGATCTCCGCCTCGGCCTGGGTGAACTCCCGGAGCCTTATCACTCCCTGGCGGGGGGAGATCTCGTTTCTATAGGACTTTCCGATCTGGACGGCGCCGAAGGGGAGGCGGTCGCGGTAGTGGCGCAGGAGCCGCGGAAAGTTCACGAACATCCCCTGGGCGGTCTCGGGGCGGAGGTAGCCGGGCTGCTTGCCCCCCGGACCTATCGAGGTCTTGAACATCAGGTTGAACTCGTAGATCTCGGAGAGGTCGCCGCCGCACTCAGGGCAGAAGACGTCGTTCTCCTTTATGACCCGGTAGATCTCGTCGTTTGCCAGGGCGTCGGGGACCTCCACGATGTGCTTTATGAGGTGGTCGGCCCGATAGATCTCTCGGCAATCCCGGCACTCGGTGAGGGGGTCGGAGAAGCCGGAGAGGTGGCCCGAGGCCTTGAAGATCTCCTCGACCCCGATGGTGGGGCATTCGATCTCAGAGAACCCCTCCCGTATGACGAAGAAACCCCTCCAGAGGTCTTCGATCCCTCTCTTGAGGGGCGCTCCCAGGGGGCCATAATCGTAGAAGCCCGCAGAACCGCCGTAGAGCTCGAAGGCGGGCCATATGAACCCCCGCCTCCTGCCAAGCTCGATCACCTTCTCGTACATGTCCATAAGCCAATCCTCGGCACAAATAGACCCTGACGGATCATTTAACCTTTGTCGTTTGGCCGGTGCTGAGGTGGTCCAAAGGCGATCTCACTTACATTTATTTCAGAGATCTCCAGGCACGATATCGGAGGAGAAGGGTCTTAACCCGTCGACCGCCGACCTGGGGGGGTTCAGCTGACCTTCGTCCGACAGAGTTTTTAAGGAGGTGAGCGTATCGGAGAATGGTGAGTGATAACTCATGAAAGGGATTGTGAAATTAGGGTTAGTGATGGGCGTGCTCTTCTGCACAGCCTTCGGCGCTGCCAGCGCTCAAGAGGAGCTTTCTGAGGACTATAAAGAGGGCTTCAAAGACGGCGTCTATATGGGCCTGATCAATGTATGTAGTGCAAATATGCAGTGGGCCGACCTCGCAGCTCTCTATTATGAATTGGAGGGCGAACCGACGGATGAAACGCTGGTAGTTAACAATGAGACGGTTACATGGTCAGATTACTACAACGAACTTGCAACATCATTCAACCAGGGAGCTGTTACCGAAGTAAATAACTTCGTATTGCAGATCTTTGGTCCTGATGACGAGCGCACCGAGCTGTTGCTCATGCCAGAGCTTCCAATAATATCCTGATTTAAAGCGAGATGTCCGGAGAGCGGCAGGGCCGCTCCCTGATCTTTCCTTCTTTGGCCTTCGGCAGAAAGCGCATCTTAATCTTCTTCTTCGCCTCCCCCGATCCAGATCCCGAAAGCGCAGCTCCGATCCATGTATCTCCCAGCTCGCCTTCGGAGCCGCCCATCTTCAAATACGCTTAAATGGTCGGAAGATCGAAATTATCTGTGGAGGATGGTGAGATGAAGCGGCTGCTCGCGAGGCTTGGGATCGAAGAAGAGAATCCGGGGGCCTGCACAGGCCCCGGTTCGTGGATCGACGATCCGGACGGCAGAGTACTGGTATCAAGAAATCCGACGACCGATGAGCCCATCGGTTCGGTGAGGGCAGCGACCCCCGCCGTCTACGAGGAGGTGGTAGCCGCCGCTGAGAGGGGCTTTCGATCCTGGCGAAAGGTCCCGGCGCCGAGGAGGGGGGAGGTGGTGAGGGATCTGGGCGAGGCCTTCAAGAGACGGAAGGACGACCTAGGCGACCTCATAAGCCTGGAGATGGGGAAGATCAGGGCCGAGGGGAGGGGCGAGGTCCAGGAGATGATCGACGTCTGCGCCTTCGCCGGAGGGCTCTCCCGACAGCTCTACGGCCTATCGATGCATTCGGAGCGGCCGGATCACAGGATGTACGAGCAGTGGCACCCCCTGGGGGTGGTGGGGGCGATCACCTCCTTCAACTTCCCTGCCGCGGTCTGGTCCTGGAACGCCGCCGTGGCGGCGGTCGCCGGGGACGCCGTCGTCTGGAAGCCCTCCTCCTTCGTCCCCCTCACCGCCGTCGCCGTCCAGAAGATCGCCAACGAGGTTATGGAGGCCCACGGGATCTCCAGGATCTTCAACCTCGTCATCGGCCGCGGCTCAGAGGTGGGCGACCTCCTCCTCCGGGACGGGAGAGTCCCCCTCATCTCCTTTACAGGCTCCACCAGGACGGGCCGGACGGTGGCGGAGTTGGGGGCGAAACGGCTGGCCAGGACGATCCTGGAGCTGGGCGGCAACAACGCCGTCATCGTAGCCGAGGACGCCGACCTCGACCTCGCCGTCAGGGCGATCCTCTTCGGGGCGGTGGGGACGGCGGGGCAGCGGTGCACCACCACCCGGAGGGTGATCGTCCACCGGGCCGTCGCCGGCGACCTCACCGACCGGCTCGTCCGGGCCTATCGGCAGATCAGGATCGGCGACCCCCTCGACGACGGGACGGTGATGGGGCCCCTCGTCGACGGCGGAGCGACGGAGAAGATGGCGGAGGCGCTAAAGCGGGCGCGGTCCCAGGGGGGAGTGGTCGTCTTCGGCGGGGGGAGGCTCCACCATCTCGGCCCGAACTTCGTAGAGCCTGCCGTCGTGAGGATGCCGTCCCAGACGGAGGTGGTGATGGAGGAGACCTTCGCCCCCATCCTCTACATCCTGGAGTACGAGGGGATCGATGAGGCGATGGCGATCCAAAACGGCGTATCCCAGGGGCTCGCAAGCGCCATATTCACCGAGAGCCTCGCCACCTCCGAAGCGTTTTTGTCATCGGCGGGCTCCGACTGCGGCATCGCCAACGTAAACCTAGCCACCTCCGGCTCGGAGGTCGGCGGCGCCTTCGGCGGCGAGAAGGATACGGGGGGCGGCCGGGAGGCGGGTTCCGACGCCTGGAAGGGTTATATGCGCCGCCAGACGGTGACGGTGAACTGGTCGAAGAACCTCCCCCTCGCCCAGGGGATCGAGTTCGGCGAGGGTTGACCACCGCCCCTTCATCCCTGGATCGGGGAGGTCCGGGGGCTCGCCGTCTCCTGGACGACGATCCCCCTTCTATTCAGCTCCTCCATGTACCTCTCGTAGAGGGCGCCCCTGATTGCGTCTTCAGGGGCTACGATCCCCTTCTCTTTGATCTCCTTTCTGCCGATCATCCTGGCGGCGACGGCGGCGGAAAATCCCGTAACTCTCGCCATCGCCGATATGCCGACGACCTCATCGGGGCCTGCCCATAGGTGGTGGTCGACCCGGGCAGCCTCTCCCCCCTTCTCGCCCAGTACAGAGTTGTACATGACGCAGACGTCCCCCTCCCCGGGGAGGGGTCGGAGCTTCGGCTCCACCACCGAGACGAAGAACTCTCGGGGGCGGATGATCTCTCCCTGAAACTCGGTGGGCTCAAGGTCCAGAAGGCCGCACTCCTTCAACGCGTCAATTCCTGCCCAGTGGCCCGGCCACCGGACCGTCTTCTCCGAGAACTCCGCGAGATCTCCTCTGGTATAGAGGAGGCTCGGCATCCCGGGGGTGACGGCCGCCTCCAAGGCCTCGGCCTTTCCGAAGGCTTCGAAGACGAAACTCTCCCGGTCTGAGAGGGGGGGAGCCTCCACGATCCTGCCGCCCCGCAGGACCCTGGCATCGATCATGTACTCCCTGAGGGCGTGGGCGAAGGACCAGGTGACGGTGTACCGGAGGGGGTGATTGGCCGCCGCCTCCCTGGAGGGGATGCCTCCAACCCTGGCGGTGGCTGCCTCAGCCGAGTCGAGGAGGTCGATACCCCGACCGATGGTGGCGTTGGAGAGCCCCGGGGCAAAGCCCATACCGTCGAGGAAGGTGACGCCGTTCTCCTCCGCCCTCTCGTGGAGGGAGTCGCCGTACTCGTCCGGGGTCATCCCGCCGGGGATGGCGAGCCCCTCCGTCTCGTGGACGTCGGGGCGCCGGTGGTACTCCTCCAGAACGTCGACGGCGGGAAGGGAGGTGCCGATGGCCATCTCCAGGGCCCGGTAGCTCGTCCTTCGATCGGGGAGGGCGAAGACGCCGACGTCGTAGCCGTCCATAAGCCTCATCGTCCCCCCCTCCTCGGCGATATCCTGGCGGTGGAGGCGGATCTTATCGGACCCGATCCAGGCGGCTGCTCTCTTCAGCCCCTCTTCGCCTTTGCCGACGATCCCCACCTCCTCGACATCTTCTGCCCTCGCCAGATCCCAGGCCGCGCTAGACCCGATCCTCCCCGTCCCTCCGAATACCAGCACCCTCATCTCAGAGACCCTCCTCTCCGCCGATCCTCTCTATTTCAAGCTCAGCCATTCTAGTATGGTATCTCTCCGATTTTATATCAATCATCTCGTCGGGGCGGGGGACGATCATTACAAATCGCCAGGGATTCGGACCGGACCGGACCGGACCGGGACCGAAGCTCTGGGTGGTGTCCACCCCCGGCAATGGATTTCCGGCTAAATGGTGGGCCCTTCGCCACCCGATAACGTCGAAACCTATTTATGACACCTATCTACTTGAGGTGGCGATACTATGATCGGCGTCTTAGGGTTGGAGGACGGCACCAGAGTCGAAGGGGTGGGCTTCGGCGCCCCTGGGGTCGTCTCTGGCGAGCTGGTTTTCGTAACGGTGATCTCCGGCTATGAGGAGGCTATGACCGATCCCTCCTACAGGGGACAGCTTCTGATGTTCACCTATCCCCTCATGGGAAACTACGGGGTGAGCGGCGACAACTTCCAGTCGGACCGGATCGGCCCGACGGCGATGGTCTGCCGGGAGATCTGGGATAGGCCCCTTCACCACAGGTCGACGAGGACGATATCGAAGTTTTTGGAGGAGGAGGGGGTGCCCGGAATCTCTCGCCTGGACACGAGGATGCTCACCATCAAGATAAGAGATCAGGGAGCCATGAAGGCGGCCCTCGCCGTAGGGGAGAGGTCTGAGGTGGCTAGAGAGGACGTCGTCGCCATCGCAAGAGATCAGCCGGAGATCTCGAGCCTCGATCTGATCTCCGCCGTCTCCTGCCGCAGACCCTATCGGATCCCCGGGGAGGGGCCCAAGGTGGTGATGATCGACCTGGGGATCAAGAAGAACATCCTCGATTCCATGGCCTGCCGGGGGTTTGATATCGTCGTCGTCCCGTCGGAGACGAGGACGTCGGAGATTGAGAAATACGAACCTGACGCCATCTTCATATCCAACGGCCCCGGCGACCCAAAGCAGGCAACGGGGGCGATCGGTGCGGTGAAGCACTTTGCGGGAGATAGGCCGATCTATGGTATATGCCTCGGCCTGCAGGTGATCTGCCTCGCCCTGGGGGCGGAGACCTACAAGCTGAAGTTCGGCCACCACGGCGGAAATCAGCCGGTCAAAGACCTCGCCAGCGGCGTCGTATACATCACATCCCAGAACCACAACTTCGCCCTCCGCCCCGAGTCGGCGGAAGGGACGGGGATCGAGGTCACCCAGGTCAACGCCAACGACGGGACTGTGGAGGGGATCAGGAGCGACTACCTGGGGGTGGAAGCGGTCCAGTACCACCCCGAGGCGAGGCCCGGACCCCTCTGCACGAGGGAGAGGTTCTTCGGCGCGGTCGCAAAAGAGATCGAAGCGAGGAGGAGGTGAGGAGGATGCCCAAACGACCAGAGATCAAGAAGGTCCTCCTCATAGGGTCGGGGCCGATCCAGATCGGCCAGGCGGCGGAGTTCGACTTCTCCGGCTCTCAGGCATGCAAGTCCCTCCGGGAGGAGGGGGTGGAGGTGGTCCTCGTCAACTCCAACCCCGCCACCATCATGACCGACCCGGAGATGGCGGAGAGGATCTACATCGAGCCCCTCGTTCCCGATGTCGTCGCCAAGATCATCGAGAGGGAGAGGCCCGACGGGATCATCGCGGGGATCGGCGGCCAGACCGGCCTGAACATAACGAGCGAGCTCGCCGAGGGAGGGGTCCTGGAGAGGTTCGGGGTCGAGGTTCTGGGAACGTCCGTCGACGCCATCCGGGAGACCGAAGACCGCGACCTCTTCAAGACCGCCATGATCAGGATAGGCGAGCCGGTCCCAAAGAGCCGGGCCGTGGAGACGATGGAGGAGGCACAGGAGGCGCTGGCAGAGTTGGGCCTCCCCCTCATCATAAGGCCCGCCTACACCCTCGGCGGCTCCGGCGGAGGCGCTGCAGAGACGGAGGAGGACTACTATCGGATCGTCGATATGGGGATGAAGAGGTCCCGGATCCACCAGGTACTCGTCGAGGAGAGCCTCGTCGGCTGGACGGAGCTGGAGTACGAGGTGATGAGGGACAAAAATGATACCTGCATCACCATCTGCAACATGGAGAATATGGACCCCATGGGGATCCACACCGGAGAGTCCATAGTCGTCACCCCCATCCAGACCCTATCCGACGAGGAGGTCCAGACCCTCAGGACCGCGGCGATCAACATCATCAGGGCCCTGAAGATCGAGGGGGGGTGCAACATCCAGTTCGCCGCCAAAGACGGCGAGTACAGGGTGATCGAGGTGAACCCCAGAGTCTCCAGAAGCTCCGCCCTCGCCTCGAAGGCGACCGGCTACCCCATCGCCCGGGTCACCGCCAAGATCGCCATCGGGATGACCCTAGATGAGATCAGAAACGACGTCACCGGGGAGACTCCCGCCTCCTTCGAGCCAGCGGTCGACTACGTCGTCATGAAGATCCCCAGGTGGCCCTTCGACAAGTTCACCAAGGCCGACAAGACCCTCACCACCGCCATGAAGTCGACGGGAGAGGTGATGGCCATCGGAAGGAGTTACGAAGAGGCGCTCATGAAGGCGGTCCGCTCCCTGGAGATCGATATGGACCTGGGCTACGCCGGCAAGTACGAGCCCTGGACCGACGAGGAGGTCAGAAGCCTTCTCTCGACGCCGACGGACGAGAGGCTCTTCGCCATCTACCAGGCGCTCCGGCGGGGGATATCCGTCGAGGAGATCGCGGACCTGACGAAGATCCATCCCTACTTCATCTGGAGGATCGAGAATATAATAGCCATGGAAGACGAGATCGCCGGGAGCTTCTCCGTCCCAATTTTGAGGAAAGCAAAGAGGATGGGGTTCACCGACGACCGGATCGCCAGGATCCTGGGCAGAGGGTGCAAGGAGATATCCGACCTCCGAATCGATAACGGGATACTTCCTACCTTCAAGATGGTGGACACCTGCGCCGCGGAGTTTGAGGCGAAGACCCCCTACTACTACTCCTCCTACGAGGAGGAGTGCGAGCTGGCCCCAACGGATGAGAAGAAGGTCCTGATCATAGGGTCGGGGCCCATCAGGATCGGCCAGGGGATCGAGTTCGACTACTCCACCGTCCACGCAGTCCAGGCCCTCAGAGAGGAGGGGATTGAGGCCCACATAGCCAACAACAATCCTGAGACCGTCTCCACAGACTACGACACCTCAGACAAGCTCTTCTTCGAGCCCCTCACCCTCGAGGACGTCATGAACATAATCGAGAAGGAGAGGCACTTTGGCGTTATGGTCCAGTTCGGCGGCCAGACGGCTATGAACCTCGCCATCCCCCTGGAGAAAGAGATATCCCGCAGGGGCCTCGACACGAAGATCCTGGGGACGAGCCCCGAGAAGATCGACATGGCCGAGGACCGGGAGAGGTTCAACCTCGCCCTCCAAAAGATGGGGATACCCCAGCCCGAGGCGGGGTACGCCATTAGCCCAGAAGAGGCCAAGGCCGAGGCGCGGCGGATCGGCTACCCGGTACTGGTGAGGCCCAGCTATGTCCTGGGTGGCAGAGCCATGGAGATCGTCTACGACGAACGGGAGCTCGTGGTCTACATGAGGGAGGCGGTGAGGGTATCGCCGGAGCATCCGATCCTCATCGACGACTTTCTCCAGAACGCCGTGGAGATCGACGTCGACGCCGTCTGCGACGGCCGGGACGTCCTCATCGGAGCGATCATGGAGCATATCGAGGAGGCGGGGATCCACTCAGGAGACAGCGCCTGCATCATCCCGCCCCAGACGATCCCCCCCGCCGTCCTGGATACCGTCCGGGATTACGTCAAAAAGATCGCCCTCGCCCTGGAGGTGAAGGGGCTCCTCAACATCCAGATGGCCTACAAGGACGGGATCGTCTACGTACTGGAGGCGAACCCCCGGTCGTCCAGGACGATCCCCTTCGTCTCGAAGACGGTGGGCATCCCCCTCGCCAAGATCGCAGCCTCCGTCATGGCCGGAAAGAGCCTTGCGGAGCTTGGGTACACCCACGAGCCTGCAGTCCCTTACGTATCGGTGAAGGAGGTCCTCCTCCCCTTCGAGAAGCTCCCCGGAGCCGACACCCTCCTGGGGCCGGAGATGAGGTCGACGGGGGAGGTGATGGGGATCGACCGCGTCCCCGGCCTCGCCTTCTTCAAGGCGGAGCTCTCCGCCGACAACCCCCTCCCGACGGAGGGGATCGTCTTCATCTCGGTGAGGGACGAGGACAAAGGCGCCATCGCCGAGGTGGCGAGGAAGCTCACAGAATCAGACCTCTCGATCATCGCCACCGAGGGGACGGCCGAGTTCCTCACGAAGATGGGGGTCGCCGTCGAGAGGGTCGAGAAGATCTACGCCGGGAGCCCCAACGTCCTCGACTACATGAAGCGGGGAGAGGTGAGCCTCATCATCAACACCCCGACTACGAAGCAGTCGGTGAGGGACGGCTTCCAGATCCGGCGGAACGCCGTCGACTACCACGTCCCCTACATAACGACGGTCCAGGCGGCCCGGGCTGCGGCTCAGGCGATCGAGATAGCCAAGTCCGGCGAGATCACCATCAAGCCCCTCAACGAGTACCATCAGGAAGTCCGGTAAGAAGGATCCGGGCCGGCGTAGTTGGGGTGCGAGAAGTAGGTGGGGGCGACGAGACGTGGTTTAGGGGCGGGAATTGAGGAGTAGAGGCGCGAAGATGGGTGGCGGCGTGGCGGCAGCAGGTGCTGGGGGCAGCAGGTGCCACCGAATCCCGCCCCGGCACCCCCCTCAAGCTCGCCTCAGACCGAAGGGTTTATCTTCGAAAAGCCCAGTGGGTGCATCCGTCGTTTGTGGGCTCGTGGTCTAGCTGGTTATGACATCGCCTTGACATGGCGGGGATCATGCGTTCGAATCGCATCGAGCCCACCTAAAACTGCCCAGGTAGCTCAGTCCGGGAGAGCGTCAGACTGAAGATCTGAATGTCCCCGGTTCGAATCCGGGTCTGGGCACTTATTTACCTGTAAATCGTGTGTTTTTCAAACGAGGGCTCGGAGTGAAAAGCGGGTGCCGTTGAGAGGTTCTCGCTTTTTCTCTGTGTATTTCACATGCCCATTTAGAAGCTCATCGATCCGATAAGATGTACCAGTTATAATCGCGCTTTACCTTACCCGAGGTCATTCCCACAGATCACCAAAGCGTTAGGGTTAGGGCGATTGAGAATAGGATATAATATTCTTACAATTAAATTTCCGGCGCTAATGGCGTGGCAAGAAGGTGTGATCCTCCTCAACCGTCCTATATATCGTTCATCGTCTCTATGAATCCTTACGTACGTCTCCATGCTTCTAGAAGTCATCCCGTATTACTGGCAATAAAGGATGTGGAACGGGATTTTCGCACGTATTTACTGGTAAGTATTTTTAATGCGCACTCGTCGATGGAAATAGCGACTCGAAGAGTGTAATCGTCATCCACTTAGATGGATAACGGGTAGAAGCTTTTATCACCCTTATCCGATACCTATACTATATCGACGATATAGTGTGATGAACTACGCATGATTCCGGAACTTCTGCGTGAGATTATAGCGGATGGAGAAACCCTGAACGTTGAATTCAAGGGTGAGGAGAAGAAAGGCCTAGAAGACTCAGAGCTGGTCGAGGCCGTCATCTGTCTGGCAAACCGTCGGGGGGATGATCTGGGATGGCTTCTTATTGGAGTTGAAGACGATAGCCGCATAACTGGGGCTAGGCCGCGTCATGCAGGAGGAAAAACTGATACAAATCGCATTCAGGCCCTCATCGCTAACCGTACCCGTCCCTCTCTCGCCTGCCGAGTATATCACATAGATTTGGATGGCTTGGATGTTCTTGTTATCGAAGTTCCAGCATCTAGAACCCCTGTAAGCACACCAGAGGGCAAGTACCAGCGTCGAGCCATTGGAGGAAAGGGAAAGCCTGAATGCATG
>JANKMW010000004.1:25645-39730 GCA_024649985.1 Methanothrix sp. | reverse complement strand
GCAGGGGTAGTTTATAAACTGGGCTCGGCTGAGGGAAAACTTGGAAAGTAGAGTTCATAGAAGAGTTATATTACCAGCACTCAACATTCTCCCAGTCTCCCAGTCTCGCCTGCCTTTCGCCGCCTTCGTCCAACTCAGCCACCAAGATCCCCAGCTCCTCCTCGAACCACTCCGCCACCAGCCGCCGGTGGCAGAAGGCCCCCGCCATCTCCCAGCAGAGGAGGACGGCGTCCTCACCGAGGTCGGCATAGACTTCGCGGGGGTCGAGCTTCGAGAGGACCTCCGCCCGGTAGCGCTGGATGTACTCGTCCTCGTCGATGGCGCCACTCTTCGCCTCCAGTAGGAGGCGCCAGGAGGGGGCGAGCGGCTCGTACGCGCGCCCGGTCCAGCCCCTCGGCCGGGTCCTGGAGATGGCGACGGCCCTGGGGTGGGTGCCGGATCGGGAGAAGTTGGAGGTCTGCATATCTTCCTCGTTGAGGATGACAAATGCTTTAAAAAGAGCTACCGCTAATAGGATTATCGCCGTTTCAATGAGAGAAGAGATATTAGGTGAATGTGGCAGCGATCCATATTTCCCGAGGGCTCGCGCACCTGAGTACCGTATGGAACGTGGACGGGCTTATCTTCTGAGTTCGGAATGGGTTCAGGAGTTTCCCCGCCGCTCTGGCCGCCACACTCGAAGCCAAGGTCCGGATTCGAACCGGAGTAGAATTGCTGGCTGCACTCTGGCCCATAAGGCCGATATTCTGCAGGCAATTGCGTAACCACTCCGCCACCTTGGCACGAATGATATTTTGTAGCTTTGCAATACCAGATTTCGCCCGAGCTCAGCGGGACGGCTGTACGGACAGTTAGTGGTCGCGGGCTGAACACCTCGTTGCCTCGGTGCGTACACCCCGACTCTATCAAACTCGTCTTCTACGAGCGTCCTTAAAGTGGTCTCTTTTCAGGCACAGCTTCGGGCTTAGATGCTTTCAGCCCTTATCCGTTAGCGCGTAGCTGCTCGGCAGTGCCCTGCCGGACAACCGATCGACCAGTGGCGCCGCTGGTTTGTTCCTCTCGTACTAAAACCAGCTTACCCTCAGACCACAAAACACCCCTAATAGATAGTAACCGACCTGTCTCACGACGGTCTAAACCCAGCTCACGATCTCCTTTAATAGGCGAACAACCTCACCCTTGGCCGCTGCTGCACGGCCAGGATGGAAAGAACCGACATCGAGGTAGCAAGCCACCGGGTCGATGTGTGCTCTTGCCGGTGACGACTCTGTTATCCCCGGGGTAGCTTTTCTGTCATCTAAAACCCCCACCAAGGAGGTATAGAGGTTCGCTAAACCCGACTTTCGTCTCGTCATCTCTTGCTTTGCGAGATGACGTCAGGCTGACTTATGCTTTTGCACTCTTCATTGGGTTTCCGACCCAATTGAGTCAACCTTAGGGCGCCCTAGATATCTTTTCTAGGGCGTGGCGCCCCACCCAAACTGCCCACCTATTGGTGTCCTCCTCTCGGAGTTAGGGTCGTAGCTCCGGAAGGGTAGTATTCCAAGGTCGGCTCCACCCGAGCTGGCGCCCGGGCTTCTACGCCTCCTACCTATCCTCTACATCCGAAACCACAACCCAACAACAGGCTGCAGTAAAGCTCCACGGGGTCTTCACTTCCCATTAGGGGTCCCTAGTCTCTGCACTAGGATGAAAGTTTCACCAGGTTCTAGCTAGGGACAGTAGAGCTCTCATTGTTCCATTCATGCAAGCCGCCAATTAAGCGGCAAGGTACTACGCTACCTTAAGAGGGTCATAGTTACCCCCGCCGTTGACAGGCCCTTCATCCCGTTGAACCGGGTCTTCAGGTACCTGCACTGGGCAGGACTCAGAGATTGTACTAGCCCTTTCGGGTTTGCAATCTCCTATGTTGTTATTAGACAGTTAGAGCTCCCTAGTCACTGCGACCTGCTTTCTTCAAAGCAGGCACCTCTTATCCCGAAGTTACGAGGCTAATTTGCCGAATTCCCTTAGCTAGATTAACCTGACACGCCTTAGCCTTCTCAGCTTGGGACACCTGTGTTGGTTCTCGGTACGGCCATTCAACTCCCTTTTCACGGGCCCTTGGGGTCAGCCAACTTAAGTCATCACGCATTCGCCTGCTTCTCGCCATTACGGCTCTCCACAGGTTTCGGCGCTTGAACACCCTGGCAAAAGGTGCCCGGCCTACCCAGAGGCGTCAGTTTCGTTGTTGAATGGTACAGGAATATTAACCTGTTTCCCTTTTGAGATGCTCGAGTTACGACATCTCTTAGGACCGACTAACCCTCGGCTGACGAACATTGCCGAGGAAACCTAGCCCATTCGGCGATCGGGATTTTCACCCGACTCTGCTGCTACTACTGCCAGGATTTTCGTCTCTACGTGGTCCACACCTCCTCACGAAGATGCTTCTGCCCACGCAGAGCGCCTCCCTACGAGATCACCTCGCGGTGCTCCGTGGTATCGGCAGTCGGCTTAGCCCCGTCCATTTTCGGGGCCCTAAACCTCGACTGGTGAGCTGTTACGCACTCTTTAAAGGATAGCTGCTTCTAAGCTAACCTTCCAGTTGTCTGGGGCCTAGGACTCCCTTTAGTGTTAACACTTAGCCGACATTTGGGGGCCTTAACCACGGTCTGGGTTGTTTCCCTTACGGACTGGAAGCTTACCCCCCAGTCCGGACTCCGACCTTCTACGGCGACGACGGTTTTGGAGTTTGACAAGAGAGCGAGCAGTTTCCCGCCCGGGATCTCCAATCAGTGCTCTACTCCGCCGACAACCTCCAGTCAGGTCATGCTGCGACATGTTTCGGAAGGAACCAGCTATTTCCGGGCTCGATTGGACTTTCACCCCTAGACACAGGTCACGCGAGTGATTTGCATATCAACACCGCTAACGGTCCTCCACGCAGCTTTCGCCACGCTTCAACCTGCCCACGCCTAGATCGCCCGGCTTCGGGTAGCATCCCAGTGACTCCACGCACTTGTATACGTCGCGCCTCTCCGAAGATGCGCGCTCGTCGCTTTCGCTACGGCTGCTCCGTTGAACGGATTAGCCTTGCCACTCAAATGCACTCCCTGGCCCGTTCTTCAAAACGTAAGATGCAACGCTGGCATTCAGCACTCGTACCGACGCCTCGCGACGTCTTCCTTCATGCTGAGTATCCTTTGACGCCACATCGCTCTATCACCAACCAATTTCAGGCACTTTGCACCGCCCTCTATGGGGTACTTTTCAGCTTTCGGTCACCCTACTACTGCGCTATCGGTCTCAAGACGTATTTAGCCTTGGAAGTTGGTGTCTCCCAAATTTCCGCGAGATATCCGACCCACGGTACTCAAGACAAGGCTCCAGAATTGTCAGGGTTTGTTTACGTGGCTATCACAATCTACGGCGTGCCGTTCCAGGCAACTTCAACTTAGCCGACAATCCTGTAATCGAGCCAGGCTTATAACACCACATCTCCCCGAAGGGATTCGGTTTGGGCTCTGCCGCGTTCACTCGCCGTTACTGACGGCATCTCGATTTGATTTCTTTTCCTGCCCCTACTAAGATGTTTCAATCCGGGGCGTTCCCGATCCTGACGGATCAGCCCTAAGGCTGGGAGTTCCCATTAGGAAATCCTCGGTTCGACGGTTCCATGCACCTCGCCGAGGCTTATCGCAGCTTGGCACGTCCTTCATCAGCGCTTGAGCCAAGCCATCCACTGGTTGGTATACACAGCTTATGTCCCACTGAACTCAGTAAGCGTCTGGATTGCAAAGCTTATACATGGCATCACACAGCGCCGTACGACACAACGCCGTCTGCCCTTCCCAAACGAGAACATGATCTCGCTTGGTGCATTTAGTACATGGACTCGCTGGGATTTGAACCCAGGGCCTCCGCCTCGCAAAGGCGGCGCTCTTCCAGCTGAGCTACGAGCCCAGAAACGCCCTGGGAGGCCCTCATATCACCGGGTCGATATATCCCAGCAATTGAACGTTAGAGTTATTTTTCGCTCTGGCGACTATTCGGCTCCGACCGACACTGAAAGCACACTTCGTATGCACGTTTGTGCAAAGTCGTTAGGAGGTGATCCAGCCGCAGATTCCCCTACGGCTACCTTGTTACGACTTAACCCCCCTTGCAAAGCCCAGATTCGAATGTGTCAAGGTAACACACCCTCATCCAGACCCTACTCGGGTGGTTTGACGGGCGGTGTGTGCAAGGAGCAGGGACGTATTCACCGCGTTCTGTTGAAACGCGATTACTACGGATTCCAGCTTCATGAGGGCGAGTTGCAGCCCTCAATCCGAACTACGATTGGCTTTAAGAGATTACCTTCCCCTTTCGGGGTAGATGCCCATTGTACCAACCATTGTAGCCCGCGTGTAGCCCGGGAGATTCGGGGCATACTGACCTACCGTTGCCCACTCCTTCCTCCGCTTTAGCAGCGGCGGTCTCCACAGTGTACCCATCACCCCAGAGGGTATGCTGGCAACTGTGGACGTGGGTCTCGCTCGTTGCCTGACTTAACAGGATGCTTCACAGTACGAACTGACGACGGCCATGCACCACCTCTCAGCTAATCCGGTAAGGTCTTCAGCCTGACCTTCATATCGCTGTCGCCCCCGGTGAGATTTCCGGCGTTGAATCCAATTAAACCGCAGGCTCCACCCGTTGTAGTGCTCCCCCGCCAATTCCTTTAAGTTTCAGCCTTGCGGCCATACTTCCCAGGTGGCTCGCTTCACGGCTTCCCTACGGCACCAATCACGGTCGCACCGTGACTGACACCTAGCGAGCATCGTTTACGGCTAGGACTACCCGGGTATCTAATCCGGTTCGTGCCCCTAGCTTTCGTCCCTTACCGTCGGACCCGTTCTGGTGAGACGCCTTCGCCACTGGTGGTCCCCCGGGGATCACAAGATTTCACCCCTACCCCCAAGGTACCTCTCACCTCTCCCGGTCCCAAGCCAAACAGTATCCCCTAGCAGCCTGACAGTTGAGCTGCCAGATTTCCCAAGGGACTTACCTGGCCGGCTACAGACCCTTTAGACCCAATAATAGCGGTTACCACTCGGGCCGCCGGTGTTACCGCGGCGGCTGGCACCGGTCTTGCCCGGCCCTTGCTAACAGATGCTTTTTAGGCATCTGGACAGCCAACATTATATGCTGGCACTCGAGATCCCCTTATCACGGTTTCCCGCATTGTAAAGTTTTCGCGCCTGCTGCACCCCGTAGGGCCTGGATTCGTGTCTCAGAATCCATCTCCGGGCTCTTGCTCTCACAACCCGTACCCGTCGTAGGCTAGTAGGTACGTTACACCCACTACTACCCTGATAGGCCGCAGACCCATCCTTCGGCGCAAAAGCTTTCGGCCACAGAGCATTCCAGCATATGTGGCCCATCCGGTATTATCCCCAGTTTCCCAGGATTATCCCGGACCGAAGGGTAGGTTGTCCACGTGTTACTGAGCAGTCCGCCATGTTCACGAAGAACATTCAACTCGCATGGCTTAGTCGAATCTCGATAGCAGTAACCTCTGGCAGGATCAACCAGAATTATGGAAGTATTTACAGTATCGGTCGGAATTGGCCGAGTCGCCATAAGCGTACGTCAGACGAGACAAGTTGTATCCCGTCTCCACGCGGTATATGTACCACGAACTTGGAAAGCAAGCCCATCATCGTCAGCGTTATACGCCGTCAGGGCCCGCGCCGTTATGTCGCGGTGCCGGGGAGATAATCCCCCATCGGCCCATATATGTAAGGGCCTATCCTATTTAAGCTTTCCTCTGTCCCAGAACCTTCAAAGTTCCGCACCGCCGAAACGGGAGAACTCCTCCGGGGAGGACCGGACAGCATATCCCCCTACCAGGGGACCTTATTTAAGCCTTTCGGACTCCTCGGGACCGAAACGTGCAGGATCCCAAAAAGACCTCAGACCGCGACCCTTCTGCCGGAGTTGCGCGAATTACGGGCAGACTCCGCGGACGGGCGAACTCCTCCAATACAAGCCCGGTATTTAAACGTTGTGGAAGGGTGAAGATCTCAAAAAATTGTGGATGAGTCCGAGACGAGATAGAGCTGGCGCGGTCCGCTCCTCAGTTTATCCGGGCCACCGCCGCCACCTCATCCCCAGGCCTGAGCCGCATGATCCTGACGCCCTGGGTCGCTCTGCCCTGGATTCTTATGTCGGAGGCAGGGATCCTGATCATCTGTCCATCCTTCGTCGTGATCATTAGCTCATCCTCCTGGGAGACGGTCCGAGAGGCGACTACATCCCCCCTCCTGGGATCGATGTTCTTCATGCCTTTGCCGCCCCGCCGATGAGGCGAGTACTCCGATAGCTCCGTCCTCTTACCGTAACCCTTCCTCGTAACGGTGAGGAGGGCGGTTCCGGGCCGGACGACGTCCATGCTGATCACCTCATCGTTGGCCTCGAGACTGATACCCCGGACCCCCATGGAGCCCCTGTGGCTGGGCCGGACGTCCCCCTCAGAGAACCTGATGGCCTTGCCGTGGGCCGTCGCGAGGATCAGATCCTGGTCGCCGTCTGTGAGCCTCGCGGCGACGAGGCTGTCGCCGCGAAGGTTCACCGCCTTGATGCCTCCCTTTCGAGGGTTGCTGTAGGCCCGGATCGAGGTCTTGACAACCTGCCCCTTCGATGTCGCCATGACGATGAACCCCTCTGAGTCGAAGCTCTTGACCGGGATCGCCTCCGTGATCCTCTCGTCGGCCTCGAAGGAGAGGAGGTTGACTATGGACTTGCCCCGGGCAGCCCTTCCCAGAGCCGGCACGTCGAATACCCGGAGCCAGTGGGCCTTGCCCATATCGGTGAAGAAGAGGATGTACTCGTGGGTGGTGGCGACGAATAGGTCGGTGACGAAGTCCTCGCTCTTGATCTCGGCCCCCATGACCCCCATACCGCCCCGCCTCTGCTGGCGGTAGGCGGTGAGAGGCTGCCTCTTGATGTAGCCATCGCCGGTGATGGTCACCGCCACCTCCTCCTCCTGGATCAGGTCCTCGAGGTCGATCTCCTCCTCGGCCTCGATGATCTGAGTCCTCCTCTCGTCGCCGTACTTTCCGACCAGCTCGGAGAGCTCCTGCTTGATGATATTGCGGACCTCCCTCGGATCGGCCAGGATCTCCCTGAACCTAGCAATGGCGACCTCGAGGTCCGCCACCTCGGACCGGATCTTCCCCTGCTCCAACGCCGTGAGCCTCTGGAGCCTCATATCCAGTATGGCCTTCGTCTGCTCCTCGGATAAGTCGAAGGCTCCCATGAGAGCTGCCCTCGCTTCCCCTGGGGACTCGGCAGCCCGGATGAGCTTGATGACATCGTCTATATTCTCCAGGGCGACTAGGAGACCTGCCAGGACGTGAGCCCTCTTCTCAGCCCGATTGAGATCAAAACGGGTCCTCCTCTCGATCACCTCGGACCTGTGGAGAATGTACTGCTCCAAGATCTCCTTGAGGGGAAGGGTCAACGGCTGGCCGTCGACGAGGACCACGTTTATGATGCTGTAAGATGACTCGAGCTGGGTATGCCGATGAAGCTGATTTAATAACACCTCGGGGTTGACTCCTGACCGGAGCTCGACGACGAGCCTGATCCCATCCCGGTCCGACTCATCCCGGAGGTCGGATATGCCGTCGACCCGCTCCGCCTTTATCAGGTCGGCTATCGTCTCCACCACCTTCGCCTTGTTCACCTGGTAAGGCAGCTCCGTCACGACGATCTTCTGCTTTTCTCCCTGCTCGATAACCGACTTAGCCCGCAGCTTGATGATCCCCCGTCCTGTAGCGTAAGCGGACTGGATCCCGGAGCTGCCCAGGATGTAGCCGCCGGTGGGAAAGTCGGGGCCCGGCATCTCCTCCAAAAGGTCGGAGAGGGTCGACTCCGGATCGTCTATCAGCCTCGTCAGGGCCCCGGCCACCTCCCGAAGGTTGTGAGGAGGAACGTTCGTCGCCATCCCCACTGCTATACCGGATGAGCCGTTAACCAGGAGGTTTGGAAGCTTCGATGGGAGGACGATCGGCTCTTTGAGAGAGTCGTCGTAGTTGGGGACGAAGTCGACGGTATCCTTCTCTATGTCGGTGAGAATCTCGCCCGCGATCTCGGAGAGACGGACCTCGGTGTACCTCATCGCCGCCGCAGGATCCCCGTCTATGGAGCCGAAGTTCCCCTGGCCGTCGATGAGCGGGTAACGCATCGAGAAGTCCTGGGCCATCCTCACCATCGTCTCGTAGATGGCGGCGTCGCCGTGGGGGTGGTACTTACCCATCACGTCACCCACCACCCTAGCTGATTTTTTATAAGGTTGATCCGAGGTCATCCCCTGCTCGAACATGGCGTAGAGGATCCGCCGGTGGACGGGCTTTAAGCCGTCCCGCACGTCGGGGAGGGCCCTTCCGACGATGACGCTCATGGCATAATCTATGTAAGAGGACTTCATCTCGGAGGTTATGTCTACATCGATCTCCGTCATCGTCTCACCTCATACGTCCAGGTTCCTCACGTCTCTCGCGTGAGCCTCGATGAACTCCCGCCTCGGTTCCACCTTCTCGCCCATCAAAATCGAGAAGATCTCGTCCGCTTCCATAGCGTCCTCCAGGGTTACTTTCAGCATCGTCCTCCTATCGGGGTCCATCGTCGTCTCCCAGAGCTGCTCCGGGTTCATCTCCCCGAGGCCCTTGTACCTCTGTATGGCGCCCTTGCCCCCTGCCGCCTCCAGGGTCCGGGCGAGCTCCGACTCAGAATAAGCGTAGCTTACGGATTTGCCCCTCTTGATCTGGTAGAGGGGCGGCTGGGCGATGAAGACGTATCCTGCCTCGATGAGCTCGCGCATGTACCTGTAGAAGAAAGTGAGGAGGAGCGTCCTTATGTGGGAGCCGTCGACGTCGGCATCCGTCATGATCACCACCTTGTGGTACCTCGCCCGGTCGATCTGGAAGTCGTCGCCTATCCCGGTGCCGAGGGCGGTGATGATGTTTCGAATCTCGTTGTTCTTCAGGATCTTGTCGAGCCTCGCCCTCTCCACGTTCAGGATCTTCCCCCGGAGGGGGAGGATCGCCTGAAAGTGCCTGTTCCTCCCCTGCTTTGCGGAGCCGCCCGCCGACTCCCCCTCCACGATGTAGAGCTCTGAGAGATGGGGGTCTTTTTCGGCGCAGTCGGCGAGCTTTCCGGGAAGCCCTCCCGAGCTGAGGGCGTTCTTCCTCCGGGTCAGCTCCCTCGCCTTCCTCGCCGCGATCCTCGCCCGATACGCCTGGGTCGCCTTATCGACGATCTTGTTGATGACGAGGGGGTTTTCCTCGAAGAACTCGGATAGCCCCTCGGAGACGAGGGAGCTGACTATCCCGCCGACGGCGCTGTTGCCGAGCTTCGTCTTCGTCTGTCCCTCGAACTGGGGGTCGGAGAGCCGGACGCTTATGACAGCTACAAGCCCCTCTCTGAGGTCGTCGCCGGTGAGCTTCGTCTCGTCCTTCAGGAGCTTGTTCTCCCTGGTGTACTCGTTCGTCGTCTTGGTGAGGGCGGCCCGAAAGCCCGAGAGGTGGGTTCCGCCCTCTCGGGTGTTGATGTTGTTGGCGAAGGAGAGGACGTTCTCATTGTAGGTGTTGTTGTACTGGAGGGCCACCTCGACGGACGTTCCTTCCTTCTCCCGAGAGAAGTATATGGGAGGGGAGTGGAGGAGGTCCTTGTTCTTGTTCAAGTGCTCGACGAAGGAGATGATCCCCCCCTCATAGAGGTACTCTCTCCTCTTGGCCGTCTTCTCATCCTCGATCGTTATCTTGAGGCCGCGGTTTAAGAAGGCCAGCTCCCGGAGCCTGCTCGCCAGGATCTCGAAGCTGAAGTCTACGGTCTCGAAGATCTCGGGGTCGGGCTTGAACCTGACCTGCGTGCCGGTATGGTCGGAGACTCCGTGGACCTCCAGGTCGGAGGCGGGCCTGCCCCGCTCGTACCTCTGCCAGTAGACGAGGCTATTTCTTCTCACCTCTACCTCGAGCCACTCCGAGAGGGCGTTGACGACCGACACCCCTACGCCGTGGAGGCCGCCGGAGACCTTGTAGGACTTGTGGTCGAACTTCCCTCCAGCGTGGAGCTTCGTCATGACGATCTCAAGCGCAGGCTTCTTGTAATGCTCGTGGATGTCTACGGGGATGCCCCTCCCGTCGTCGCCTACGGAGACGGTTCCGTCGGCATGTAGGACCAGGTTGATCTCCGAGCACCGGCCAGCCATCGCCTCGTCTATGCTGTTGTCCACCACCTCGTAGACCAGATGGTGGAGGCCTGCACCGTTGGTGCTCCCTATGTACATGGCTGGCCTTCGCCTGACGGCATCTAGCCCCTCCAGGACCTGGATGGTGCTCGCGTCGTACTCCTCTATCACTTCGCTCAAGACCGGATTCGCCCCCGAATACATAAATAACCCATAATCAAATTATCTCTTTATATATAACGCTTTGCCAGAGCTAAACGATAACCAGCAACGGTAAGATTTTAATGATTCTGATTTTATCCTAATATCTCATTCTTCGACCATGACGAGCGCGGAAAGACCGCACAGGAAGGCAAAGGTCGACCTCTCAATACTTAGTCTTAACCGACCTGGCAGAGAGCCTCAGAAGATATCGGCTCCAGGATCCTGGCCCCCATAGGGAAGGGCTGGCCTTCGGAGGCGCCATATCGAGGGCTATCATCGCGGCCCCTTGGAGGAGACGGTCGAAGTACGGGGCTAGACCCAACCCTCCGTCGGGACGAACTTCGTCCCATAATAGATTATCCCCCTTTCCCCCTCTTTCCACAGTATCCTGAAGACGGGCTTCACCCTCATCCCGATCTCGATCACTTCGGGGCTGCAGATCACCTGGCCTGTGAGCCTCGGACCCTCCAGAAGCTCTATGATCGCCAGGTTGTAGGGTGTCTGCCTCTTGAAGTCGTCGGTGGCGTTGTATATGGTGGTGAAGGTCACCACCGTCCCCTCCCCATCGAATTTGTGATCCTCCATCTTGGCGTTTCTGCGACAGTTGGGACAGATCGTCCTCGGCGGGTAGTAGTACTCGTCGCACTTTTCGCAGTGAGTCCCCACCAGGTTGTACCTCTGGGGTATATGTCTCCAGAATCGTGGCACTGTGGACAATTTGTCACCTCGACATTATGTGGACGAGGGCGGTGCCGCCGCACCCGCCGACGTTGTGGGCGAGCCCCACCTCGGCCCCCTGTACCTGCCTCTTCCCCGCCTCGCCCCGGAGCTGAAGGACCATCTCATAAGCCTGTTTGATCCCGGTGGCCCCGACGGGATGGCCACAGGCCTTGAGCCCCCCCGAGGTGTTTATCGGGATCTTTCCGCCGATGGCGGTGATCCCCTCCCCGGCGGCCCTGCCGCCCTCTCCCTTCTCGACGAACCCCAGATCCTCGATGGCCACGATCTCCCCTATGGTGAAGGCGTCGTGGACCTCGGCGAGGTCGATATCCTCCGGTTCGAGCCTCGCCATGCCGAAGGCCTTCCTCGCCGCAGAGACTGTAGCGTCGAGGGTTGTTATATCCCTCCGGTCGTGGAGGGCGAGGGTGTCGCTCGCCTGGGCTGCGGCCAAGATGTTGATGGGGGCGTCGGAGTATTTGTGAGCCAAATCCGTCGGGGCCAATACCACCGCGGCGGCGCCGTCGGTGATCGGCGAGCAGTCCAGGACCCGGAGGGGGTCGGCAACGAGGGGGGATCTTAGGACCTTGTCGACGGTGATCTCCATCTGGTACTGAGATATGGGGTTCATGGAGCCATTGTGATGGTTCTTCACCGCCACCTCGGCCAGCTCCTCTCGGGTCGTCCCGTACCGGTGCATGTGGAGCCTCGCTATCATGGCGTAGAGGGCGGGGAACGTCGCCCCGAAGAAGCACTCCCACTCCCGGTCGGCGGCGGCGGCTAGGGCATCGGCTGCGACGCCTCCGGTGACGTCGGTCATCTTCTCCACCCCGGCGGCTATGACAACGTCGGAGTAGCCGCTTGCCACCGCCAGGACCGACTGTCTGAGGGCGATCCCGCCGGAGGCGCAGGCAGCCTCGACCCTGGTGCTGGGGACGTGAAGGCGAGATAGGCCGGCGCAGTCGGATATCAGGGCGCCGATGTGCTCTTGCTCCACGAAACGGCCGCCGCTCATGTTCCCGACGTAAAGGCCGTCGATCTCGTCCCCGGAGACGTTCGCGTCCTCCAGAGCCATGATGCCCGTCTCCACCACCAGGTCGCGGAGAGAGTCGTCCCACCGCTCCCCAAACTTCGTGCAACCAGCTCCGATAATCGATACAGATCTCATAATATCACAGCCGCAGCTTTCCCTTGTGCTTGGCGTAAACCGCGTAGTCCAGGTACTGGACGTTCTCGAAGTAGTCCCTGACCCGGGGAGCTCGATTCCGGATATCTTCTATGGCGTCACCGACCCTGATGCTGAAGGCGTCGCTCCCCGCCCCCGACCCGAAGCTCGCAAGAAAGATCCTATCGCCGGGCTTCGCGACGTCCAGGGTCGCTGCCAGCCCTATGAGGCTCGATCCCGAGTAGGTGTTTCCGATCCATGGGACGACGAGCCCCGGCTCGATCTGATCAGCGGAGAATCCCAGGCTCTTTGCCACCCTCCGGGGAAACTTGCCGTTGGGCTGGTGGAAGACGGCGTAATCGTAATCCTCGGGGATCGTCTTCATCTTCTTCAAAAGGCCCCGGGTGGCGCTGGTGACGTGCTTGAAGTAGCCGGGCACCCCCGTAAACCTCCCACCGTGCTCCGGGTAGGGCATCCCTTCCCGCCTCCAGAAGTCGGGGGTATCGGTGGTGAAGGAGTAGAACCCCTCAATCTCCGCTGCCAGGTCCTCGCGGCCGATGAGGTAGGCAGCTCCGCCAGCGGCCGCCGTGTACTCGAGGGCGTCGCCGGGTGCCCCCTGGCTGGTGTCAGTCCCCATCGCCAAACCCAGGTCGATCATACCAGCGGAGACGAGGCCAAGGCACGCCTGGATCGCCGCGGTCCCGGCCTTGCAGGCGAACTCCAAGTCTGCAGCCGTCAGCTGGTGGTCTACGCCGATGGCCTCGCCGACGATCGTCCCCGTCGGCTTTACGGCGTAAGGGTGGCTCTCGGACCCGACGTAGATCGCCCCGATCCTGGCCGGATCGATGGAGGCCCGCTTGAGAGCGTTCCTCGCCGCCTCGACGGCGATGGTAACGGCGTCCTCGTCGAAGTCCGGGACGGATTTCTCGAAGACGTTGAGGCTTTGGGCCATATCCTCCCTCTCGCCCCAAACCCTGGCGATCTCCTCAGCCTTTATCCTGTACCGAGGTATATACACACCATAACTGACTATTCCCACAGGCATTCCATCACCTTTGATTAAGATTGTTCACTAGGTCCTCGGCCGAGATGTTGGTGGCGAAGAGGGGGATCCTCTCCAGCTCCGCGATCTTCCTGGCCACCCCGTCCACCTCGGAGGGTTCGATCCCCTGGAGGATCACGGCCCCGGGTTTGAGTTGGCTGACCCTCACTGCCACCATCGGCGATCTGCCGGTGGAGACGCCGGTGAATATCAGGGCCCGGGCGGTGCTCCTGCCGTATATCCTGTGAAATTGATCGGGGAGAAACTCAAAAATAGCCTTCATGCTGTCGATGATCGAATAGCCGTAAATGGTGACGTCGACGTCTCCGCAGACGATGCAGGCACCGATCTGATCGACGAACTTCGATAGAGAAACAGGCTGCTGGTATTCGCAAACGAAACATATCCGGCCGAAGCTGCCTCCGTCGCTGAGCATCGAGCAGTAAGTCCTGGCGGTGCCGCTACCCCGAAATTCGTCGATGGTCAAAAGGGCGTCGATGATCTTGCTGACGATCAGAATGCCGGGGGACCTCCGTCTGCCGCTCTCATAATCGCTTATCACAGAGGGCGAAATGCCCAGGTGGTTGGAGAGCTCGGTCTGGGTGATCCCGAAGTTTCTCCGCCATTTTTTGAGAGTCTCACCGGGATTATGAGACAGAGTGATCTCACCGGCCATCTTTTCTGCGAGCAGTCCTCGAATATCAGAGATATCCCCCCCAGCCGACATGGAACTGAGAG
>JANKMW010000004.1:0-25635 GCA_024649985.1 Methanothrix sp. | reverse complement strand
CCTTAGAATATAAAGTTAACGAAGAGGATTTCGTCATATGACGAGATGGGACAATAAGAGGTAAAAATACGAGGTAAAACGAGATGCGCCGACCGGGATTCGAACCCGGGTTTTGGGCTTGCTCCGCGACGTCTGCCGCTTGGAAGGCCCAAGTCATAACCACTAGACCATCGGCGCTCACACCCACCACCGCCTTGTTGAACTTAACGTTTTCGATCCGGCAAGCCGCAGGAAAGCGGAGCGACCCCCCTGCAGATGGCAGATCTCTCCGGAAGCTTCCGGGTTCAAGGGGTCGGAGGATGACGATAACCTTCTATAGATCGATATCTGGAAAGAGCCGGGTCCTCCGCGAAGCCGACCGACGGCGGTCAGATACCTTGATATACCGAAGGCGTCTTGAAACTTTTGCGGCTAGGATTTTTCCGGAGGGATAGGAGATATTGAACCTGCTGATAATCGCCATCTGGCTGATGCTGCCCGCCTACCTGCCCAACAACTTGGCTGTCCTCTTCGGCGGAGGAAAGCCGCTGGATTTCGGCAAGACCTTCCGGGATGGGCGCCGGATCCTCGGGGACGGCAAGACCTTCCGGGGAACTATCGCCGGCGCCCTCGGAGGGATGGGGGCTGGGCTGCTCCTCTCCGCCGTCGCATCCACCTGGCCGGACCGGGGCCTGCCTCAGTTCGGGTCCGGAGATGAACTTCTTATGGTCCTCATGGGCCTCTCCCTGGGGGCGATGGCAGGAGATGTCATAGCCAGCTTCTTCAAGCGGAGGATGGGGATGGAGCGCGGTGCCTCCCTCTTCCTCGTCGACCAGCTAGATTTCGTCTTGGGGAGCTGGGCCCTGACCTATCTTCTCGCTCCCCGGTGGTTCTCCCAGAACTTCACCCCTGAGATCATATTGATAGTTCTGATCATAACGCCGATACTCCACAGGGCGACGAACGTCATAGGGTACAAGATCAAGGCGAAGAAGGAGCCCTGGTGAGGCTGGAGGTCCTGTTTTGGTCCGGGTTCAAGGGGGATGGAGGGGGAGATATCCGGCCAAATCCGAAACCAATGGGTTTTTCCCGGTAATCGCCGGCCTTATCGGGGGGTATTTGCCCGAAAATCTGCCAAATAGGTGTCTTTTATATTTCAAGCTTTGATACCTCTTTTTTGGGATCGTTAGACCCACGATACCCCTGATAAAAAACGAAAATGGCGGCCGCATTACCATTTCGAAAGCTTTATAAGTCCAGTAACCGATAGTCAGTACGTTACTGGCCAAATTTTTCATAGATTACTATGATTTGGCAAGAATGAAAAAGGAGGAGAGCAAATGGACATGGTTAGCATGGGGCTCCTAGCCGCGATGGGCGCCCTTGCGACGATAGCCGGAGCAAGTGAGGACTTAGAGTCCGATGTGGGTTCTCAGAGCAATCCCAACTCACAGGTCCAGTTGGCAGCTCAGGTGGGTCACACCCACAGGATTTACAACAAGGCCATATCTGGAGAGCCACCATCGAACGCTCTTTACGCCGCACTTGCCGCAGTTACAGCCAGCGTCTTGATGTCCGATGCGTACGGTATGAACGCGTTTTTCTCAATAGCAGTCGGCTCTCTTGTAGCCGCTGTATTCAACGGCATCCTTTCCATGACTTCGTACATGGGGAGGAATACGAGCCAGGCGCGTTTCAATCAGTACGTCTATCTGGACGTCTTGCGAAGTCACACCACTACCATAATGGCACATGCGTACATTACAGCCTTCTGCGTTGTCGCGATATCCTACATCATGACAGCCCCCTGGCTTCCGATCCAGCACCCATTCCCCCTGCCCGTCATAGCATTCACCTGGGGAATCGCCCTCGGAGCCATAGGCTCGTCGACCGGAGACGTCCACTACGGAGCTGAGAGAGAGTTTCAGCAGTATCCGTTCGGAGCCGGCCTGAACGCCGCCAACTCCGGGGACATCGTCACAAAGGGTGAAGCGGGGCTGAGAAGTTCCATCGACAACGCCTGGTTCTGCGCCAAGTTCGGAGGTCCGGTCACAGGGCTGGCCTTTGGTCTTATTGTATTCCTGGACAACTGGCGGACTACCATCTTCGATCCCGCCACCCAGGGGTGGTATGCGATCGCGACGGGAGTACTTATCGTAGTTCTGCTCAACGTATACAACAGAATCCTCGAGGTCAGGTCGAAGAAGAGGTACGGGCCCTATCCCGAATACGCGGGGGACATTAAGGCATGAGCACCTTTGACGCAAGCACGTTAATTTACATAATCCAGATCGTTATCGGCGGGCTTCTTGTAGGCATAGGCGTCCACTTCGTTCCCGTCGGCGGGGCTCCGGCAGCCATGGCTCAGGCCACGGGCGTCGGTACGGGGACGGTTCAACTGGCGACAGGATCGGGGCTCACCGGCCTGATAAGCGCCGGCCTGATGATGAGCGTCACGGACAACATCCTCTTGATAGTCTTGAGCGGTGCCGTGGGCGCCATGATCATGATGGACGTCACGATGATCGTCGGAAACTGGGTATACATCTATGGAGTCGGCGTTCCGCCCGTTGCTGCAAAGGTGGATTACGATCCTATAACCAAAGACCCGCAGCCCCCCTACATAGGACCGGGGACAGTAGGTCACGGCGTTCCCACCGTCAGCTACGTCAGCGGGACGATCGGAGGTCTCATGGGTGGGGCCGGAGGTTCGCTGATCTACTACGCCCTTATGAACATCAACGGCGTCTCGGGATTGAGCGCCTTCTTCGCCATAGGGATCTTCGTGGTCAACGCCGTCATAGCCTCCTACAACATCCAGGGGACGATCGAAGGGTTCCACGACCCGAAGTTCAAGAGGATCCCCCGGGCGGTCCAGGCATGTTTCATCGCAACCCTCATCATAGGAATATTCGCTGTATTGATCCACGGAGGTGCCTGAAATGAGCGTTGCAGCAGGCGGGGGAGAGTCCAAGATCGACAAGACGAAGCTGACGATGTACGGCCTCGGTGGCGGAATTCTTGGAATTTACCTCGCACACGTTCTGAATATGATAACTGGGACAGGATACTTCTCGTTCCTCGCAGGCCTTGGGGCCATCGCCGCTATCGTGATGGGCGCCGACGCCGTAAGAAGGGTCTGTGCCTACGGCATAGGGACCGGAGTTCCGTCCATCGGGATGATGGCGATGGGGATGGGGCTTGTAGCAGCCTGGTTCGGCCTTGCCGTAGCGGGAATTGCGGGACCGATCATCGGCATCGCCATCGCGATGGGCTTCGGCTATTTTGTAGGAATGCTCGCCAACAAGATCATCAAGATGAACATCCCGGTCATGGAAGAGGTTTTGATGAGCCTCGGCGGCGCAGGAGCTGTTGTCATAATCGCCCTTAGCGTCGTCGTATCCGGGCAGATCGGCTACGAGGACATGCTCAACGACGTTGTATTAACCGGATTCATAGCAGTGGTCTTCATCGCCGGTGCTCTCGCCATATTGCAGCCGTTCAACGCCAACCTCGGCCCCGACGAGACCCAGGACAGGACCCTCGTCCACGCCGTATCCACCGGAGGTCTCGCGATGTTCGCTGCCGGGATCGGCTCGTTGATCACCGTTGGTGTCGGAGGAGCTGTCCTGACTATGCTGATAGCAGCGGCCATCTGGCTGAAGGCCTTCCTCTGGTACTTCAAGCTGGTAAAGAGGGACTCTGCAGGCGTCGTCGGAACCGGTCTTCTCGCTGAAGGAGGTCTGTAGATGGGAATAGTCAGAGCAGGCCCAACAGATCTGCATCTGGTCTTTGATCCGCTCGAAGGGATGATCGCAGAGGAGAGAGATGATGTCGTTCAGTTCGCTCTGGACCCAATAATGGAGCAGATCGAACTCCTCGACAAGGTCGCCGACGATCTGGTGAACTCCCTCGCTCCGGATGCGCCCCTCCTCAACACTTACAAGGGAAGAGAGGGCGCAAGCTTCATGGCAGGCGTTTACACCAACATATGGTACGGGTTCATAGTCGGCCTGATCGTCGCCTTTGTGTACGTTTTCGCCCATGGAGGTGCTTTCTAAATGGCCAACAAAGTGAAACCGACCGATCCCTGGCCCTGGATGACCGGCGAGTATGAGGTCGGAAACCCCGAGAGCCCCGTCGCCGTCGTAACCTGCGGCTCTCACATGAACAACGCCCCCTTCCTCGATGCGGGCGCGGCCCTGTCGGGCCCCTGCAAGACCGAGAACATCGGGATCGAGAAGATGGTGGCGAACATCGTCTCCAACCCCAACATCAGGTTTCTGGTGATCACGGGGATGGAGGTTAAGGGCCACATAACGGGACAGGCGATAGAGGCCTTCGCGGAGAATGGGATCAACCAGGAGGGAAGGATAGTCGGTGCCACGGGCGCCATCCCCTTCATCCAGAACCTGACCCCAGAATCGATCGAGAGGTTCAAAGAGCAGATCACGACCGTCAATATAATCGACACCGAAGACGTGGGCACCATCGTCTCCAAGATCAAAGAGTGCGTCTCCAAAGATCCGGGGGCCCTCGACGTGGAGCCGATGGCGATAGAGATCTCCGAAGGCGAGGAGGCCGAGGCTGCCCACGGGCTGCGCCCCATGGCGGCAGAGGTCGTCAACATCCGAGCGAGGATGAAGCAGATAGAGGCCAATGTCACCAACATGGGCCTAGAGAACAAGTACGCTGCAGGAGTCTACGCCGGAAAGATCGAGGGGGTTGTGATGGGGATAACCATCGTTCTCGTCCTCTTCGGGATGATTATGTGGATGGGAGGTATGTGAGATGGCAGATGAGGAGATTAAGACCGAAGAGGTCCAAGAAGCGACCCCAGAGGTCGAAGTGGTGAAGCCGATAACTGCCGAGATACCCTACGGCAAGGGCCTCCCTACCGTCTTGATGCCCTTCATGGGACCTTTTCACGAGATCACCGAGAGCGTGACCTACAGAGGGCAGCTCATAGCAAGAGATCAAAAGCTCAGCTCGAGCGTGAACGCCGCATTGCCCATAGGGGCGTTTATCGGCTTCTTCTTCGCGCTTCTGATGGTCCTCTTGCCGATCTTCATCATGACCTGAGGTGATACGATCATGGCTCAAGATAATCGAGATGTAGTGCCCAGCGTCGTAGTGGACCAGGACCAGTACACCCAGGTCCTGGAGAAGCTGGCAAAGATCGATCAGAAGATCGAGTTCGTTAGCGCTGAGATGGCCCAGAGGCAGGGCAAGAAGATCGGCAGAGATATCGGCATCCTCTACGGAGCCTGTGGGGGAGTAATCATAGTGCTGGCATACTATTTGCTGGCGTTTGGTCTGAGGGTTTGACATGTTCAAATTTGACAAGAAGCAAGAGGTATTCGAGTTCGGCAAGATCAAGGTGGGAGGTCAGCCCGGAGAGTACCCGACCGTCTGTATAGGAACGATGTTCTATTCCCGGCACAAGATTGTGACCGACGAGGACAAGGGGCTCTTTGACGTCGCTGCCGCGGAGAAGCTGTGGAAAGACCAGGAAGAGATGAGCGACACCACAGGAAACCCCTGTTTCAACCAGATCGTCGCCGAGACGGATGAGGCTATGGCCAAGTACCTGGACTGGTTCGTCGACATATCCGACGCTCCCTTCCTGGTGGACTCCAGCGCCCCCAGCGTGCGGGGTTTCGGCGTCAAATATGCCACCGAGATCGGCGTCGCTGACAGGGCGATCCACAACTCCATCAACGCCTCCATCACCGCCGAGGAGTTCCAGGCGGTCAAGGAGAGCGACCTCGACGCCGCCATCGTCCTCGCCTTCAACGCCATCGACGCCACCACCCAGGGGAAGATGGACGTCCTGACTAAGGCCGCAGGAGGCGCGGAGAAGGGGATGCTCGACTACGCAGCAGAGGCCGGGATCACAAGGCCCCTCATCGACGTCGCCGCCATGCCCCTGGGCAACGGCTCCGGCGCCACCATCAGGGCTGGGATAGCCGTCAAGGCGATCCTGGGCCTTCCCGTCGGCGCGGGCTACCACAACGGCGCCTCCGCCTGGGACTGGATGAAGAAGTACAAGAAGGTGAACAAGGCAGCCTTTGCTCCGGTGGACATCGGATCAAACCTCGTGGCCGGGATCATGGGAGCCGACTATTACCTATACGGCCCCATCGAGAACGCCACGATGGTCTTCCCCGCGGCGGCCATGGTCGACATCATGTGCGCTGAGAGCGCAAAAGAGCTCGGCCTGGAAGTCCTGGACCCGAACCACCCGATCAACAAGCTCCTCTGAGCACCCCCTCTTTTTTTCTTTTTTATTTCGAGGCGATCCGCATGCCGGTTAGAGTGGAGATCAGGGCAGCCTTTGGAAGCGGCCGTTTTCGGTGCCTGAGATGCGGGACCTGCTGCCATCACCGCCGACCCCAGGAGTTCGACGACCTCATCCCTCCCGAGAGGATGGCGGAGTTTCTGGATAAGAGCAACCTGATCTACCTCACCGAGAAGGATATCGATAAGATCAGCAGGAGGACGGGTTTAGAGGCCGGGGAGTTCGTAGACACCCTCTACGGCGACAAGAAAGGGTCCGTCAGGGTCGATGAGGGCGGAAAGAGGGTTATCCTCGACCTTCCCGTCATGAAGTCGAGGGAGTCGGACGGAGCTTGCGTCTTCTTTCGGGACGGGAAGGGGTGCTCCATCTACTCCGTCAGGCCGACGGCCTGTCGCCTCTTCCCCTTCGTCGTCGTCGAGAGGTCGGGCCCCTCGGGGGGGATCGTCCTCGAGATAGGGTACAACCCCACCTGCCCGGGCATGGGGGGAGGGAAGGAGCCGGATAGAAGGAGGCTCGAGAAGCTCGTCGCCGGCCAGTTCGCCGAGAGGATGGAGACCGTCGGCTCCCAGGTTCAGAGGCTGAGGATCGAGGGGAAGATCCACCCCGACGCCAGGATCTACAGGACGATGCCGGGGAAGAAGGACCGGCCTCTTTGAATGATGGAGTCATCGATAGGCGGATGAAATGGATCGAAGGGCGCGGGGGATGGCTATAAGCCGGATTTTTCATTAGACATAATTATTAAATAAGATCGGTGTAATGGTCCTTTGCAGATCTTTGCAATAGCTCAAGTAGAGGGATACTCATGAAACGAGTTTTAATTGGCGTAGCGTTCTTAACTCTCCTATCTATGGCGGGATGGGCCCTAGGGATGGGGGTAGCGGATGGAGAGATGGAAACGGAAGAAGCAGATCCTCTTATACCGCGAGAACTGCTCTTCGGCAATCCTGACAAGATCACTGTAAGAACGAGCCCCGACGGTTCAAGGATCAGCTATCTTGCCCCCAAAGACGGTGTCCTGAACGTCTGGGTGGGACCTATCGAGGACCCGGAAGCTGCAGAGCCCGTCACCAACGATACATATCGGGGGATACGCTCCTACTCGTGGGCCTACACCAACGAGCACATCCTCTATATCCAGGACAAGGACGGCGATGAGAACTGGCGGATCTACAGCGTCAACCTGAGCAGCGGCGAGATGAAGGACCACACGCCCTTCGAGGATGTCCAGGCCAGGATTGTAAAGGTCAGCCGCAACTTCCCTGAGGAGATAATCGTCGGCATAAACAGCCGCGATCCGGAGTACCACGACCTCTATCACCTGAACATAGATACCGGGAAGATGACCCTGATCCAGGAGAACAGATATTTTTCATCCTTCGACATAGATGACAATTACACCGTCAGGTTTGCGACGAATATGACCTGCGACGGCGGTGCAGATATCTTCCGGCCGACGGGAGACGGCCGCTGGGAGGTCTTCTCAAAGATCCCGATGGAGGACGTGATTACGACGGGACCGGTTGGGTTCAACAAGACCGGGGAGATCCTGTATATGGTCGACAGCCGCGGCCGGAATACTGCGGCGCTCTTCGCCATGGATACGCATACCGGGGTTGAGACTTTAATCGCAGAAGACCCCAAAGCTGATTTCAGCGGCTGGATGGTTCACCCTTCAGAGAGGAACGTCCAGGCAGTTGCTTTCACCTACGAGCGGAAGGACTGGCAGGTGATCGACGGATCGGTGGCCGACGACCTGGCGTTCCTCGCAACGGTCGACGATGGCGACATCGAGGTGGTGAGCCGGTCTCTCGACGACAGGACCTGGATAGTCGTCTACGTCGTGGACGATGGCCCCTTCAGGTACTACCGCTATGACAGCAAGAAGAAAGAGGCCGAGTTCCTCTTCACCAATCGGAAGGATCTGGAAGATCTGGCCTTCGCCAAGATGATGATCCCAGCAGTCATCGTCTCGCGGGACGGTCTGAACCTGGTGAGCTACTACACGTTGCCTCTCGGAAGCGACCCGGATGGTGACGGCAGGCCGGAGGAGCCCCTCCCCATGGTCCTGTACGTCCACGGCGGTCCCTGGGCCCGCGACGTCTGGGACTATAACCCCGCCCATCAGTGGCTTGCCAACCGGGGATACGCCGTCCTGAGCGCGAACTTCCGCGGATCTACGGGGTTTGGGAAGGATTTCGTCAACGCAGGAAACCTGGAGTGGGGTGCCAAGATGCACGACGACCTGATCGACGCCGTCGATTGGGCGGTGGGTGAGGGGATCGCAGATCCCGATCGGGTGGCGATCATGGGTGGGAGCTACGGAGGGTACGCGACCCTGGTGGGGCTCACCTTCACCCCGGAGGTCTTCGCCTGCGGCGTCGACATAGTGGGCCCCTCAAACCTCACCACCTTGATCGAGACGATACCCCCCTACTGGCAGCCTCAGATCGAGCTCTTCGCAACTCGGATGGGCGACCACAGGACTGAAGAGGGGCGAAGGCTCCTCTTCGAGCGCTCTCCCATAAACCGCGTCGAGAATATAGCGCGGCCCCTTCTGATAGGTCAGGGAGCAAACGACCCCCGGGTCAGCCAGAACGAGTCGGACCAGATCGTCGCGGCGATGCAGGAGAAGGCGATTCCTGTAACCTACGTCCTCTATCCAGATGAGGGTCACGGCTTCGCTCGGCCGGAGAACAGAATATCGTTCTTCGCCGTCGCTGAGGCCTTCCTCTCAGAGCATCTGGGCGGAAGGTTTGAGCCGGTAGGAGACGCTTTCGAGAATTCGACGATCACCGTCCCCGTTGGAGCCGAGGAGGTTCCGGGGCTGAAGGAGGCTCTCTTTGACCGATCGGCCTGATGGAGTCCTCTTCTACCGGCTGAAGAGACGAAATGGCGGCGAAGAGGGCTCCGGGCGGCTCGCCGGTTCCCCATGATCTTTTTTATGCTGCCCTTCCTCATCCGGCTCTATATCGGCGGGACCGTCCGGATCAGAGTCCCTGGAGGTACCCCTCGATCCGATCGAGCCCCTCGGCGATCCTCTCGATGGAGTTTGCGTAAGAGAAGCGCAGGTATCCCTCGCCGTTAGCCCCGAAGTCGATCCCGGGCGCGACGCCGACGCGGGCTTTCTCCAGGATATCGAAGGCGAGCTTGTACGAATCCGACGATATGTGCCGGGCGTCGGCGAAGACGTAGAAGGCCCCCGTCGGCTCGACTTCGATCCCGAATCCGAGCTTGCGGAGCCTTTTGATCATGAACCGCCTCCGCTCGTCGTAGGTCCGCCTCATCCGTTCGACGTCGTCGCCGGCCTCCCGGAGGGCGGCGATCCCCGCCCTCTGGACGGCGGAGTTGGCGCAGATGAAGAGGTTCTGCTGCATCTTCTGGATCGGCCTGATGAACTCGGGAGGGGCGATCAGGTACCCCAACCTCAGGCCAGTCATGGCGTAGAGCTTCGAGAAGCCGTTGAGGACGATGGCGTCGTCGGCGAACTCCAAAATCGACCTCTCCCTTCCAGCGTAGACGAGGCCGTGGTAGATCTCGTCGGAGATGACCCGGACCCCCAGATCGGCGATCTCCTCCATCCTTCGGGCGGATAGGAGGGTCCCCGTGGGGTTCGATGGCGAGTTGATGACGATGGCCTTCGTCTTATCAGTGATTCGGGATCTTACAGCTCCGGGGTTGAGCTGAAAGCCGTCCGCCTCGGCGGCCGGCACCGGCACGGGGACGCCGCCCGCAAAGCGAATGAAGTTGGGGTAGCAGGCGTAGCCGGGGTCGGAGACGATCGCCTCGTCTCCACCCTCCAGGAGGAGGGAGAAGACGAGCATCATGGCGGGAGAGGTCCCCGAGCAGACGACGATCCTTTCGGGATCGACGGTGACGCTGTACTTCTCATAATAATGCTCGGATATCGCCTCCCGAAGCTGCGGGTCGCCGCAGCTGTGGGTGTAGTGGGTGTGGCCTTGAGCGAGGGCTTCTGCCACCGCCTCCCGGACTGGGGCGGGGATGTCGAAGTCCGGCTCGCCCACCTCCAGGTGGACTACGTCGATCCCCTGGCGCTCCATCGCCCGGGCGCGTTCCAGAACGTCCATCACCAGAAAGGGGGTCATCTCCTCGGCTCGTTTCGAGATCATGTTGGCGGGCTCCTAACCTATGACGAAAGGACGACGTCGATAAAGACAATAGAGCTTTCGATGGAACTTTGTTTTACGCTGCAGATCGAGAAAAAATTTGTTCAATTTTTCCGCTCACTTTCGGCAGCTTCGAGTTTATCGACGATTTTTCGGAAGGATGCCCGTAAGGGCGGAAGGTCCCGGCGCACGGTCTCAAATACCCTCTGCAAGTTTACTCCGAAATAATCGTGGCTCAGCTTATCTCGCATCCCCGCCATCTCTCTCCAGGGAACATCGGGATACTCTCGGCGAATATCAGGAGGGATTTTCTTGGAGGCTCCACCCACGATCTCCAGCGCCCTGACCGCTGCAAAGTTGGTCTTTTCATCGGCTTCGAAGGCGTCGTAATCCATATCTGCAACAAACCTCTCAGCGCTCTCAATCGCGTTGAGGATGTCCTGAAGATAGTCGAAGGCGCTCGCGTTTCCCTTTCCTCATACCGTCTCAACCTCCCCCAGAATGCGACGACCGATGGCGGGCTTGAGGGCGCTTCTCTCCACCAGATCCACCTTCGCCCCCAAGAGATCGCTAAGACGGTTTTCGAGGGCGATGAACTCCAGAAGGGTCAGGGGCTCATCGCCCTCCTCCAGATCCACCAGAAGGTCGATGTCGCTCTCCTCGTCGGCCTCGCCTCGGATATAGGAGCCGAAGATCCCAAGAGACGTCACCTTGTAGCGACTGGCGAGCTCTGGCATGTGAGACCTCAGAATTCGGGCGATCTCCTCTGCAGTCTTCACCTTCCCTTGAGATTGCGATCGCGGTTTCCTCTTTGACGATGTCGTCAATTTAACCTCCGGCACTTTTTCGTTATTCAGCTTAATCTCTCGGAAGAAATATCTTTCACCGACCAGACCTACAACCCAACCGTCTTTATCTCTACGCCTTCACCCCACCTTCAGCTGCGCCTCGATCAACTCGTCGAGGAAGGACCTCCTCACCTCCGCAGCGTAGTCCCAGAGGTCGGGGCCGCAGGCGTCGCACTCCCGCCCCCGCTCCTCCATCACCCGGACCAGGTCCAGGAGGGAGGCGTAGAGGAGGGGCGCCGCCTCCCGGAGGCGGGAGTCGAAGCCGCTCGCGGCCTCTTTTGTCGGGATCAGCCTGCAGACTCCGCCAGCGCCAGCTTCTTCCCAGGCCATGCAACCGGCCTGGAGGCAGGCCCGGGCCACGAAGGGGCAGGCCTTCTCCACCACCTTCTCCAACTCCGTCTCTCTATGATCCGCCACCATCTCCACCGCCTCAGAGCCGAGATGGCAAAATCTTCAAACGATATCAACTGCCGTCTCGTCTTCTTACATCTCTCTGACGGATTTATGGATACTCTTCGATCCTATAAGTGACTTTTTATTCGATGTTTCGGGCTGCCGTTCGGGAAAAATGGCAGAGGAATTTTTCCATCCACCTGAGATGAAATGGCGACATTGATCGATCTTGGAGATTTATTCGAGCCTTGATGGCCATGAGGCTGATCTTCTATCGGTATAAACCCGGAGGCGGGGACAAAAATTTAAGTAAAATACCTGGCAATGGTGTAACTTAATTCTGTTACGAGGACGGATATTCGATCCGTCGATCGGAGCTTTCGACCAGGAGGTTTCGGGCCGATTGATGCTGTGATCTATCGCTCTGCATCTGGCCCGTCCGAACTCAGGAGGTTCATAAGATCATGAAATCGAGATATACAGCGGCGATCCTTACACTGCTATTGCTGGCATCGCCGATCTTTGCGGCCGACGCCGCCTCAGCCCAGGAGATGAAAACTTCGCCCGTTCTGGAGATGCGGCCTGGAACTATGACCGTCATGGAGAGGTTCGCCCCCATCTACTACGCCGATGGTGGTGAGACCAGGGGCTCGGTCTATTACGCCGCCAGCAGCACCGCTCCCGATAACATCATCTATACGCGCCCCTCGGGAAGGCTCTACAGCTTCACCTTCCATCCGGGGGTACCCGAGAAGCTCTACTACGCCAACGCCAACCAGAACGACATTTACATGGTAGCCGAGACCGGGTCCGGCTGGTCCGCTGAATCGACGGTTTTCACCCACAGGACTTACGTCAGGGATATAGCCTTCGCCTTCGACCAGAACAACAACCTCGGCCTCTACTTCAGCGAGGCGACGGGACTATCTACCGGGTCGACGGCGCCGCCGCCACCCCGATCTACACCGTCAAGCTCGCTGACGTCGGCGGGTTCTGGGCCGGGGACTTCTCCTTCGACTACGACGGAAACCTCTACCTCTGCTCAGGAAACCAGGTGCCTGCCAGCATATACAAGGTCACCACCGGGACCGGAGCCATCACCAGGATCTTCGAATCGAGGGACACTTCCATAGCCGGCCTCGTCTACCGGGACGGCCGCCTCTACTACGCCGACTGGCGCCAGAACATCTACCGCCTCGACCTTGCCAGCGGCACGAGCACCCTCTACTACACCAACCCCGCCAGAACCTGGATCTCGGACGTCGGCTTCAAGGAGAGGAGGGACGCCGCTGGGAGCAGGCCGATGGTCGGAACCTATACGAGATTCTCGACGATGCCGACGGCACCGATGCAGAAAGTCCTGATGCCATCTTGATTTGAGGGATGCCCGCCCCATCCCCCGCCCTTTTTTTCGGGCGCATGGCCAGGGGATGGTCTAAGAAACTGATTCATCTCGTCAATCCCATATGTTCCGGGGATCTGCCCTCGAAAAAAGGTAATCAAGTCCCTAGACGGCCCCGGCGAGTCCGAACACCATCTTTGGAGGCTTGCCTGCCCTCCTGCCTCCCGGCCAGGGCAGAGAGGAGGATGTAAAAGCTGGTCTCGGCGAGGATACATACCGCCGCCGGGACTGCGGCCCCGGGGCCGAAGAGGAGGAGGGCGACGGCGGCGGCGAGCCCCAGGTTCTTGAAGGAGGCGAGGAGGGTGTAGGCGATCCTCTTCTGAAGATCGACCCCCAGAGCCGCCGAGGCGGCGTAGACGATCGCCCCCGATATATAAGTCCTGACGAAGGCTACGAGGAGGACTCCTCCTACACCCACGGACATGGCGGAGCTGTTCAGCCCCACCACGACGTAGGTGACGACGAAGAGGCCGAAGTTGATGGGGTGGACGGGATCGATCTTGAATCGGCCGACGCGCCTTGAGGCGATGAGGGGGAGGAGTATCAGGAGGACGACGACCTCTCCCGTCTCCCAGACGCCCACCCCCACCTCCCCGGCGAAGTGGAAGATGATCAGGGGCATGAGGACGACAGATCCGAGATAAGACAGAACCTCCGAATAGAGGGCGAGCCTGACGTCGCCGTCCAACAGCTTCGTCAGGGGGACGACGGCCACCGCCGGCGGGACCGCCGCCATCACCACAAAGCCCAGTAGGTGCGCCTCATCCTCCAAGACCAGGGGGGCGATGGAGAGGATCAATCCCGATAAGAAGAGGTAGTTGATGAGGAATCCGGCCGCCGCCCTCCGGATCGGCGGAAGGCGGAGGTCGATCCCGCCCATGGAGAAGGCCATCATTAGAAATAGCGCCGGGATCACGAGAAATTCGAGCCTTCTGGCCGGCTCAGGCAGGAGAAATCCCAGGGCCACAGCCAGGGCCAGGATGGCGGCGGTATTTTTATGAAGGTCGATCTGCACGATGAAACCCGCACCTGTCTAATCGTCGTTCCTTCGACCCCTCGCCCTTCGGAGATATCTCCCTTACGTTCCGGGCGGCGGATGGAGGATCTGGATCTCAGTTTCGAGGGAGCTTGCCCAGCCGAGAAAGAAGAGCAAAACTGGAACGGATACTGTGGGACCAAGAAATGGAACGAGGAAATGGAACGAGGAAATGGAACTGGAACGTTAAAACGGGACGAGGGCGATCGTCCTCCATTAAAACGGTTTGGCGCGGCGAAGAGGTTGCGCCGGCCATTTCATATCAAAGGAGAGATAATTTCAGACCTTGTGGGCTATTGCGAACCTTCGCATGACCCTGTCGACCGATATGGTGACCTTGTCTCCGACCTTCGTATCTGAGACGAAGATGACAAAGCCCTCAACCCTGGCGATGCCGTCCCCCTGCCTTGATATGTCCTCAATCTCCACTTCGTACGTCTTTCCAGCTTCAACTGGAGAAGAGTCTGTGAACCCGCCACTGCTGAAGGATCCTCGATTGTCTCCGTACAATTACTTCACATCCATTTTGCGAAAAACCGTAAAAGCACAGCCTCGCACGTCATCCGACTATGCGAGGGGGTTATTTAAATCTATTCCCCCCGAACCTGAGGCGAGGGGACGACGGTCGGGGGTGCGGATCCGTCGCCATCTTCCGTCAATCCAGATGGCAGAGGTCATGGGAGACGAATTCGTCCCCCTCCCTCCTCATCTCGCAGACTATCCTCCCGTCGACGAGCCGGAGGATACGATCCGTCTTCTCCGCCATCGCCATGTCGTGGGTGACGAGGATGAAGGTCTGGTTCATCTCGCGGTTGAGCTTTCTCAGCAGCTCGTATATCATGTCGGAGCTCTTGGTGTCGAGGTTACCCGTCGGCTCGTCGCCGATGACGATGGAGGGGTGGCCTGCCAACGCCCTGGCCACCGCCACCCTCTGGTTCTGGCCGCCGGAGAGCTGGTTGGGCCTGTTGTTCAGCCTGTCGCCGAGCCCCACCTCTTCCAGGAGGTCGATCGCCCGCTGCCTCGCCTCCTTCCTCTCGACGCCGGCGATGAGGAGGGGCATCATCACGTTCTCTACGGCGTTGAACTCGGGAAGGAGGTGGTGAAACTGGAATATGAACCCCAGCTCCTTATTTCTCAGCCTCGCCCTCTCCGCCGGGGTCGCCTTCGTTATATTCTGCCCCTTCAGCCAGATCTCCCCGGAGGTGGGGGTGTCCAATAGGCCGATCATGTTGAGGAGGGTCGATTTGCCGCTTCCGCTGGGCCCCACGATGGAGAGAACCTCCCCCTCCTCGATCGTCAGGTCGACGTCGTCCAGGGCCACCAGCTCAACGCCGTCTCCATAGACCTTCCGCAGCTTCTTGATATCGATGATTTTGCTCAAAGCCAAATCGCCTCCAAATTTATTATATTTCGCCAATCGGGTGATGGGCTTCATTCTGTAGCTATCGCCTCCACGGGGTCGAGCCTGGAGGCCTTGAAGGCGGGGTATATCCCCGCCAGGAAATTTACGAGAACGGCGAAGAGGGCGACATAGAGGAACGTCCCAAAGTCCAGGACGACGGTCATCCGGGTGGCTATGTATATCTCCGCCGGAACCTCGATCGTACCTATCAGCTTTGCCGCAACGTAAGCGAGGCCGCCGCCTAGGAGGGCAGAGGGAGGACCGAGGATGACGGACTCCAGGACGAAGACTTTCATGATCGACCTTCTGGTGGCGCCCATGGCCATCAGGATCCCTATCTCCTTGGTCCTGCGGCTTATTATCATTATCATGGTATTGGCGATCCCAAAGCCCGATATTATGAATATCAAGAGGTAGAACATATAGGAGTAGATCTGCTGGGTGTCCAGCTGCTCCAGGATCTCCCTGCTCTTCTCCTGCCAGCTCTCGGCCTTGTAGAGGGTCCTCTCGTTGAGGTCGGCGGCGACAGTGGGGGCTGCATATATGTCCGATAGCCTCACCCCCACCTCGGATACCACGTCCCCCTCCCCCAGGAGCTCCTGGGCGGTATCGAGGGGGAGGTATACCAGGGACCTGTCGAGCCCCGTTCCGGTCCTTATGATACCGACCGCCGTCACCTGGAGGGTCGAATCTCGCCTCGTTATCCTGAACTTGTCTCCAACATTGAGGTCCAGGTCGTCGGCGAGGTCGGTCCCCACCACGGCGGCGAGCCTCCTGTAACGCAGGTCGCCGTAGTCGCCGGAGATGACGTCGTCTCTGACCCTCAGGAGCATATCTTCCAGTACCGGGTCGGCGCCGATGAAGGTCACCCCCTCGACGTTGTTCTTGTGTTTTGCGGCCGCCATCCCCGAGACCCTCGGCGAAGCCACGATGACCCCTGGACTCCCGGACGCCATCCCCGAAACGGTCCTGTAGAGGTGGATGTAGTCCTCCCCCTCCTTCGGCCCTATCGTTATATGCGGAGCGTTCTCGACGGTGTTCTCGATGATGTTCTCTCGATACCCCTCGGTGATCCCTATCAGGACGACGATCACCCCCACCGCCAGTGCGACGGAGAGGACCGTGAAGAGGACCATCCTTGGATTTCCGAGGATATGCCGTTCTGCGATCGATAGCTCGAACATCTCTTCAACCTCGCAGGGCGACTACAGGGTCCAGATGCGACGCCTTGTGGGCCGGGTAGACCCCCGCCGCCATGCTCAAGGCCAGCGCCAGTAGCGGGAAGGCGATGAGGTCCACGGGATCGACGATGAACTGGATCAATATCGGCTGAGGGGCGTTGGGCGCTGTTATTACGTACTCCTGGCTGTGCAGGTAGAACGATATGGCATAACCGACGACGGTCCCGAAGGCTCCGCCGGCGATGCCCAGGAACCCGCTCTCGATGAGAAATATCCTCCTGATGGTGGAGGAAGAGGCGCCCATCGCCATCATCATCCCTATAGCCCTCGTCTTCTCGAGGACTACCATATTCATGACGTTGGCGATCCCGAAGGAGGCGATCAGAAGCAAGAGAGCCAGGATCAGGTTGTTGGAGAACTTCTCAAAGGCGAGGGTCTCCTCGAACTCGGGAAAGAGCGTCCTCCAGCTCTCTGCCTCGTATCCGAGGGCCGAGATCTCGGCGGCGATCTCGTCGGCCCGATAGGGGTCGGCGGTCTTGACGTTTATGTAAGTTATGACGTCCCCCTCGCCAAGAAACTTTTGCCCCGTATCGAGGGAGACGAAGGCAGACCGGTCCCACTCTTCGACCCCCGTCCTGAAGACCCCCGCCACCACCAGGTTCATGGTGGTGGCGTCGGGAAAGCTGGCGACGACGTCGTCCCCGATCTTCACGTCCAGCCTGCGGGCCATCTCCTCCCCCAGGACGACCCTTCGGCCGCTGGAGATGCCCCGCAGGTCCCCCTCGATCATGTACTTGTCGCCGATGCTGGTGACGACGTTCAGCTGCTCGGGGATCGCGCCCTCCATCTCGACGTTCTCGACCTTCCCCTCAAAGGAGAGGGCGGCCGTGGTGCTGAGGGCGGGAGAGACGGCCACGACCCCGGGGATCGTCCAGATGAACTCCATCAGGGTCTTGTAGAGGTATATCTGCTCCTCTCCGTCCTTGGGGGTGACGAGGACGTGGGGTGCCAGCTCGAAGATTATCTGGAAGAAGGTCTCGAAGCTCCCGTTCATCAGCGACCTCATGATTATGATGATAGCAACGGCTAGGCCTACGGCTCCTACGGCGAGGGCTGTCTGCCTCTTTCTGGTTCTTATGTGCTTGATCGCCACGAAGAGCTCGAGGAAGGGATCCCCCCCAGATATCAGGCGGAATATCAACGACGCCAATAACCGTTCTTCGGATCTTATTTAAAAAGATCGGGCTCCATCGACCTCCATCTCCCCAACCAGAGCCGGGGATATGATAGGCCCTTCCACCCAAGAGAACCCTGCGGTCACCCCCGGAGGGCGACGACGGGATCGAGCTTCGATGCCTGGTGAGCGGGGTAGACCCCGGCGGCTACGGAGAGGAGGAGGGTGACCAGGGGGAAGATGAGAAGGTCCCGGGGATCGACGACGAAGTTGAGATAGATCGAGAAGCCGGGGCCGGAGGATAATGCGATGGCGAGGCTGTTGACGTAGGCTGCGATTCCGTAGCCTATGAGGCAGCCCGCAGTACCGCCGGCTAGACCGAGCACGCCGGCCTCTATGAGGAAGATCCTCCGGATGATCGATGAGGTGGCTCCCATGGCCATCATCATCCCTATCTCCCTAGTCTTCTCCAGGACCAGGAGGTTCATGATGTTGGCGATCCCGAAGGCGGAGATGATTATCACGAGGAGCATGATCATGGTGTTGGAGAGCCGACGGCTCTGGATACTCTCGACGATCCCCGACTGGCTCTGCCAGCTCTCGGCGTTGTAGCCCAGCTCTCTGAGTGAAGCTGCCACCTCGTCGGCCCGGTATATGTCATCGAGCTTTATCTGGACCTCGGTTATGACGCTCCCCTCCCCGAGGAAGTCCCTCGCGGTCTTCATGGAGACGTAGGCGTAGTTCGTCGAGAAGCCCCCGGTGTCGAAGATCCCCGTCACCACGAGGTTCAAGGTCCTGGCGTCGGGAAAGCTCGCCCTGACGGTATCGCCGAGCTTCAAATCCAACCGCTCCGCCATCTCCCTATCCAGGGCAACCCTCCTCCCGATCTCGATGGAGTCGAGGTCTCCTTCCACCATGTAGTCGAGGCCTATCCTCGATATCTTGTTCAGCTCGTCGGGAACGACCCCCCTGAGGACTACGTTCTCGACCTTCCCGCCATAGGATAGGGAGGCGGCCGTCGATAGAGCCGGGGAGGCGGCCGTCACCCCCGGGATCGTCCAGACCGCATCGAGGAGGGTCTTATAGAGGTATATCCGGCTCTCGCCGTCCTTGGGCAGGACGGTGACGTGGGGGACGAACTGGAAGATTATGTCGTTGATCGTACCCTCAAAGCCGTTTATCAGGGACCGGAAGAGGATGGTGATGGTGACGGCGAGGGCGACGGCACCCACCGCTAAAAGGGTCTGCCTCCTCCGGGCAGTGAGGTGCTTTCTTGCGGCGTAAAGCTCGAACAAGAGATCTCATCTCGGGGGATTTTGGTCTCCCTTACCCTAGCTGCCCGACCCTATTTATAAAGTCCCGCCGTCTCCGACCCGTCCGATCAAAGTTGCGATAAGACGAGATATCAGAGAGAGGTCTCAGAGAGAGGTCTCAGAGGGGAACCTCTTCCGCCTCTTCCACCGAGTAGTTCTCGTGGACGACCTTGCAGAGCCTCTTGACGAAGAGGGTCGGGTCTTGGGCCTGGAATATGTTCCTGCCTATGGAGAGGCCGGCGCCGCCGACGCTGATGGAGTCGCGAACCATCTCCAGGACCTGGTGCTCCGTCTCCATCTTGGGGCCGCCGGCGATCACCACGGGGACGCTGCAGCCCTTGACGACCTCCTTGAAGGTCTCGGGAGATCCGGTGTAGTTCGTCTTGACGATGTCGACGCCGAGTTCGGCACCGATCCGGGCGGCGTGCCTGACGTACTCGACGGCGTGCTCCGAGGAGACCTTCGGACCCCTCGGGTACATCATGGCGAGGAGCGGCATCCCCCAGCGGTCGCAGCTCCGGGCGACCCGGCCCAGATCCATGAGCATCTGGGCCTCGTCCTCGGCCCCGACGTTGACGTGGATGCTGACGGCGTCCGCCCCGATCCTGATGGCGTCCTCCACCTCGGTGACCAGGACCTTGTGGTTTGGATCGGGGCCGAGGCTGGAGCTGGCGGATAGGTGGACGATCAGCCCCACGTCCCGGCCGTAGCCCCGGTGGCCGTGGAGGGGGAGGCCCATGTGGCCGAGGACGGCGTTAGCCCCACCCTCCGCCACCCTGTTGACAGCCTCCTGCAGGTCGATCAGCCCTCCGATGGGCCCCACCGTCAGGCCGTGGTCCATGGGGACGATGACCGTCCTGCCCGTCCTCCTGTTGAAGATCCTCTCCATCCTGATGGACTTTCCGACGTTCCTCATGGGGGAAGGGCTTTGGAGAGTTGAGATTAAAAGGTGATGGTCAGTTCTGAAATAGACCGAATTATTTAATTACTTTAGGATCTATCATAAATGGGGATTGTCTATGAGAATATTCGAAGCCGTTTTATTGGGATTGATAGTGCTCTTGGCGTCTGGGTCCTCCTCTTTGGGGGCCGACGACGGATCCGACGTATCGACGTTGGCGGTCTCCGGCACCGGCGAAGCGACCGCCGACGCCGACATCGTCACCATCGTTCTGGGGGTCCAGACCAGGGACGAGAGCGCCGCAGCGGCGGTAGCAGAGAACGGACGGATGATGGTCGACGCCATAGAGGCCTTGAAGGCGGCCGGGGTCCCCGAGGAGGAGATCAAGACATCCCGGTTCTCCATCTCTCCCACCAGGGACTGGATAGACGGCAGGCTCTCGGATAAGGTCGTCTTCGAGGTAAATAACCAGATCACCTTCACATTAGACCTCGCCGATGAGATGGATATCGGAGCGTTCCTGGACGCAGCGGTGGGGGCGGGGGCGAACACCGTCGAGAGCGTCACCTTCGCTCTCCAGGACCCGAAGCCCGTCCAGGAGGAGGCGCTGGTGGAGGCAGTCGTAGACGCCATGGGGAAGGCAGGGGTGATCTCGCAGGCCGCCGGGGTGAGCCTGGGGAGGGTCCTCTCGATATCTGAGGGCGGATACTCGCCCATCCCCATGGCTGAGAGCAGGGCATACCTCGCCGCCGACGCTTCTGCGATGACTCCGATCGTCCCCGGGGACGTGATGGTGACCGCGACGGTCACCATCACCTACGAGATCCAAAGCGAAGTAGTCACACCCCCCTGACCGGGCCGAGGGGTACGCCCCAGGGCGGACCCCCTCCGATTTTTCACCACCTTCATTCAGATCACCGGAAGGGAGCGGACCATCCCGACTCGTCAAACCTGCCAAACCCGGCACCATATTCAGCATAATCTGATTTTTCAGAAAAGTTTTAATATTCAGAGATCCTCTGACCAACCAGAGATGAGGTGCGACTTTGGCTCCAAGGATTGAGAAAGGCGGAAGAGACAAAGAGGACTGCTGCCCATCGGGAAGATCGAGCTGCTGCAGAGTGGAATCGATCGTCAGCATCGACGAACGGGGGCAGATGGTCCTCCCCAAGGACGTACGGGAGAGGGCGAAGATCAGGGCTGGCGATAAGCTGGCGGTGGTCTCCATTAAGGGTCAGGACGGCGATATATGCTGCCTCGCCCTGATCAGGGCCGAGGAGATGGAGGAGATGGTGAAGTCGATCCTCGGCCCCGTCATCAACGACCTCTTCAAGGGCCGAGTATGATTATATATAAATTCTTATATTTTTGTTATGCTCGTCGATGGTGAGGATATGAAAGATGATGACGTCAAGAGGGTCGTGAAGGACAGGTACGGCCGCGTGGCGAGGGAGGCGGGATCTTGCTGCTCGTCCTCGTGCTGCGGGACGGCAGAGCCGAGAGAGGTAGGAAAGAAGATAGGATATTCAAAGGATGATCTGGCCTCTGCACCCCAGGGAGCGAATCTGGGTCTCGGCTGCGGAAACCCCATCGCCATCGCCTCGATCCAGGAGGGTGAGACGGTTCTGGACCTGGGGTCAGGGGCTGGCTTCGACTGCTTCCTGGCATCGGAGAGGGTCGGACCGGCGGGGAAGGTTATAGGGGTGGACATGACGGGGGAGATGGTCGCCCGGGCGGAGGCCAACGCCTCCAGGGGCGGCTACAAAAATGTGGAGTTCAGGCTTGGGGAGATCGAGTCCCTCCCCGTAGAGGACGGGTCCGTCGACCTGATCGTCTCCAACTGCGTCATCAACCTCGTCCCAGATAAGAAGGCGGCCTTCAAAGAGGCCTATCGGGTCCTGCGCCCCGGAGGGAGGATGATCGTCTCCGACATCGTCCTCCATGGGATACTTCCAAAATTCATCAGAGAATCTGTCGAAGCCTACGTCGGCTGCGTCTCCGGGGCGGCGGAGAAAGAAGAGTATCTCGCCTCGATGAGATCGGCGGGTTTCGAAGACGTCAGGGTGATGGAGGAGGCGGCCTTCTCCCTCGACTGCGTGAACTGCGGTCCCGCAGACCGGAAGATCCTGGATGGGCTGGAGATATCCGAAGAAGAGCTGAAGGGAGGCGAGAAGGCGATCGTCAGCATGACGGTCCGGGCTGTAAAGCCGGTGACTGCATAAAATATAGGGGTCCTAAAATGTAAGGGTCCGACAGCCTTCGAATGCTGCCGGACGGCCATTTTTTGATCCGATGATCTCGCCACGGCAGGCCGCTGCTCATCCCGCGTCGTAGTAGCAGACGGCGTCCACCTCCAGGACCGTCGGGGACCCGAGCTTGAAGCCCTTTGCGCCCCTCACCCGGCCGTGACCGACCATGGCGAGCTGGACCCGGGACGCCTGAGCTTCCCTCTCTTCATAGAAGTCGGCCCCCGCCTGGACGACCTTGTGGGTCACCATCTGGATCTCCCTGATCCTCGCCAGCATCCCCCCGGTCCCGGTGACGACGTCGGGGCCGCTTGCCTCCGTCAGGAATATGACGTCTCCGGGGCCCGATTGGAGGAGTGCAATGAAGTTGTTGGGGCTTCTGATCTCCAGGGTCCTGATCCCGTTGGCCAATAGCTCCCTGATCACCTGTCTAGATATCCCCGTAAGTGCTACGCATTCCATGATCATCACCCGTACATCGGGAACTGGAGCTCTTTTCTCCCCGGAACCTCTTCGGCGGAGGAGCTCTGAACCTGCTCTGCCAGCTTCTGCATCTGCAGCTCGATCTCATCTGCCCTCTCCTCCAGCTCCGTCGTATCGACGTTGAGGCCGTAGAGGGTGTTGAGCATCTTGACGGTGACGACGGCGGCCCTCGGGTCGGGGGCCATGCTGTGGGTCTCCCCCAGGAGACATACCGCCGGCACCTTCCGGAGGAGACACTCGTTCATGACAGACCCCGAGATCCCCGATATCGTCCCGAACTCGAAGACCTCCACCTGGCCCTTTATCCTCTCCAGCATCTCCTCGGTGGTGGCGGCGCCGAAGACCCGCTGCTCTTCGCCCATCACCGTTATCCCCGCAAGACAGACCATCTCCTTCGCCCCGATAGACTCCGCCCAGGATACGATCCCCCGGGCGAGGTCGTAGGAGGCGGCCGGATGGACGGGTATGTCGGAGCTGACCACCACCACGCCCAGGTCCTTCTTCTCGTAGATCCTCACGGGGAGGTGGGCCAGACCCCCCACCAGGACCGACATCGGCGGAAAGAACCTCGAATCTATGGCGCCGAGGTAGTCCATCTCCAGCTTGTTGATGACGTACTGGCTTGCGATATTTCCGATCAGCCCGATCCCCGGGAACCCCTCGATGACCACCGGGTTCTCGGACTGAGGCTTTTCAGCTCTGACCTGAACTTCGTCAGTCATGAAAATATCTTACCCTCTGATGGGTGATAAGAACATCGGTCTTCTCACTCAAAATAGCATCTGAAAGAGAATTGATCATGATCATATCCTGAGAGGGTGCGACCCGAGCGGGCTTTAGGGTTGATCAAATTTCATGGGTCATCGGTTAAGGAGTTTAAGCTACACAATATTGCTATTTTTCACACGAATTATGCGTCATCTAGATTTAATCCAATTTCAAGACTGACTTGCTGTAGCCTTTTTGACCAAGCCAATCTCACCGTACTTGCTACCGAGATCGCTGCCTCATCGCGATTCTTCTCTTAACCGATGACCAATGGATCAAATTTTGTTATCGAGCGACATATGACCCATTTCGGAGGCCTCCACCGAAGTGGAGATGTTTAAAATCCGCCTTGAGGATGGAAGATTTATCCAGCTGCAGTCCCGGACCATTTTGCTCCCCAGGATCCCTCTGAGGATGCAATAGCGACAGAATAGCGACATCTCGCAGTCCCCGCAGACCTCATTGCCAGGGACGCGGGCCCCAGCAAGGGCTTCCGTCAGAGGGTTGCTGAAGACCTCTTCGATCTCCCCTTCCACGAGGTTTCCTATGACCATCTCCTCCGGGCCGAAGGTGGCACAGGGGCGAATATTGCCCCAGGGGTCCATGGCATAAGTTCTATAACCGGCTCCGCAGCCCTCCTCCTTCTCCAGGCTGCATACGGCCTCATCAGATAGTACAGACAAAAATCCCCGATATCTCCTTGCGAGTTCTTCCTCCGCCTGCATCACCTCTCTCCCATCCAGGTTCCATCCCGGTGGAGCCCACTCCCTCCCCCTGCCGAGGGGCAAAACTGGGGTATAGCTGAACGCCGCGGCCCCGAGATCCCTTGCCAGGAGCAAAGTCTTCTCTATATCGCTGAAGCTCTCCTCGTCAACGCACATCGATACCCGCACCTTGACACCAAGATCGCTGAGAAGCTTGATGTTATCGACTGTTCGCCTGAAGGCTCCAGGGACTCCTCTTCGCAGATCATGAGCGTCCTCTTCTGAGCAATCTAAGCTTATGCTCAGAAGGAGTCTATCCCCTAAGGATCTGAACCTTTCAGCCATATCATGGGTGATTAAAGTGCCGTTGGAGAGAACCCCTACGAGTTCAAATCTATCTGCACAAAATGAGAGGATCCGAAGGAAATCCTTGTGCAAAAGTGGCTCTCCTCCGGTAAGCTCCACAGATCGTAGCCCAGATTCTGCAAGCCTCTCCAGCACGTTTAGGAGAGTCTCCGTCGGCATATACTCGTCTTTGCTCGGTTCGCTCTCGCGGTAGCAATGACGGCATCTCAAGTTGCATCCGGCCGTGAGCTCGATGCTCATATGCGGCGGGATGTAGGCAGATCTCGATCCAGTGATTCTAATGCTGCTTTGCGACGGCTCATCTGCCAAGATGAGATGCCCAGAGCTAACAAGACGGGATATGAGCATCAGAAACTTGAGATCTCCATAGTCCTCGCTCCATGATCGAGGAACGGCATCAACCACCTTATGGACACCATCGCAAGCCGCGAGAAAATCTGCCTCTTCGATGCTGAGCGAGATGGGATCGTAACCCATAAAGAGGGTGCCACCCTTCATATTCAGGTGGATATCATTGCCAGGCTGCAAGATGGGGTATTGATCCCAGACGCTCGTCATTTTCCGATCATCCCATGGACCTTCAACAATCGTAGCCGGGTCGAGCCGATGTCTGGCTCGTGAAACTCCCCCCCAGGAAGAAAGTGGCCCACAAGAACGCACTTCCTGAACCGGCGTTTATGCTTCCGCAGAGGGAGCAAAGGCCACATACTCCACACGTCCCACACCGATTTGCTGCGGTTAAGCCCGGCCCATCGACGATCCTGGCAAGGCTGGCCCGTATCTCGGGGGGCACCTTGACGCAAAATCCGAATCTCTCCAAAGTTCCAAATCCGTCCCGCTTCAACTCGTCCCGAAAGTCCTTGTCCTTGAGAACCAAGGCAAAAAACCTGTTGAACTCTTCAGGGGTCATCAAGCCGTCTTCTTCCATATCCTTCGACCTCCACATTCTCGCCAAATTGTCCCGCATCTTCAAATTGGCTTTCTTGAATATAGCATATGTTAGAGGAATAA
>JANKMW010000049.1:12023-12277 GCA_024649985.1 Methanothrix sp. | reverse complement strand
ACAGTGGCGGCAGATGTACTTTTGGACCTTCCCGCTTTTGGTCATATATGTACCGCTACCGATAACGTTTCCTTCGCCGGTTACACCATGCAAAGTACAATCTTCGTTAGGGCATGGCACATCTATGAACTTTGGCTTTGGACCCCTCCTTGCCATCTTGCTATCCCTCGATATAAATACCAAGTTACAAGTATAAAAATCAACCTATTGGGAGGTCACTACCGGCCTTTCGATAATGGACTGATAATGGACTG
>JANKMW010000049.1:0-11923 GCA_024649985.1 Methanothrix sp. | reverse complement strand
GTAATGGACTGGTAATGGACTGGTAATGGACTGGTAATGGACTGGTAATGGACTGGTAATGGACTGATTTTTCTCTCTTCCTCATCGATTTTGAGGCGGGTTGGGGCCCCCGGATCGGTCCGGAAACCCCTGAGCTACGATCACTTCCGGTCCTACTTCTTCTCCACTTCCTTATCGCCGGGGGCCTTCGCCTGCTCGTAGGCGAGGATCGAGGCCTTGGCGTGGACCCGAACGAAGGGGCTCGTGTCCTCCTCGGCGGCCTTCTTCAGGATCGAGAGGGATTCCTCATCCATCATCTCCCCCAGGACCCAGGCGGCTCCGCCCCTCATCTCCTCGTTCGCTTCATCGTCGATGAGGAGATCTGCCATCCTCTTCTGGACGAGGTCTCTACCGAGGGCGGCGAGCCCCACCATGGCGTTAGCCTTGACGACGTCCTCGGGGTCCTTGAGGGCGGAGACGAGGGGCTCCACCACTTCAGGACCCCCCTTCTTGGCGAGGGCGTTGACGGCGTTCGCCCTGACGAGCATGTTACCCTCTTTAGCCACCACCTCGGCGAGCCGCTCGACGGTCCAGGTGGCGTCGGGGAGGTCCTCGGGGACCTGGGGGCCTGCCAGGGCGTCGATCGCCTCCGTCTCTCCCAGGGGGACTGCCGCGGGCTTCTCCTTCTCTCCTGTCTTCTTCTCCTTCTTGCCTTCTGCCATAGTCCTCTAATTGCTGCCTATTCTACTTCAATTTTTCCAAGTTCGAAGGCCTTCCTGTTGATCTCCAAAAACCTCGCGGGGACGGTCTGGAAGAGCGCCTCGAGGAGCGCCTCCTCCCCGATGGGGATGTGCCTGGCCAGGGCCCCCAGCATCACGACGTTCGTCGCCTGGAGGCTCCCCGCCTCGGCGGCAAGCCCTGTAGCGTCCATCGGATAGACCCGAGAGGACGCCTCCCAGAGGGGTGCGAGGATCTCCTCGATGGCGGGGTAGCTGGCCTGGCCGGTGGTGACGGTGACCGGCAGTACCGCAGTCGTGTTCACCAGGGCGATCCCATCGGGGGATAGGTAGGTGGCGTACCTGAGCGCCTCCGCAGGCTCCATGGCCAGGAGGACGTCGGCGCCTCCGAGGGATATCATGGCGCTGTAGCGGCAGCCGATCCTTATGTGGTTTATGACGCTCCCCCCCCGCTGAGCCATCCCGTGGGTCTCGACCCCCCGGACCGATAGCCCGGCCGAAAGAGCCGCCTTGCCTATGATCTCGGATATCAGGATCACCCCCTGGCCTCCGACCCCGACGATGACGACGTCGCAATCCGAAGTTCTCATTCCGCCACCTCCATAGCCTGCTGAGGGCATATCTTTGCACATACCCCGCAGCCTGAGCAGAGGGCATTGATCCTGGCGACCTTTCCGTCGAACTCGATGGCAGGACAGCCGAAGCTAACGCAGAGCTTGCAACCGCCGCACTTCTCCTCGTCTACCCTCAGCATGGGCCTTCTGATCCCGGCCCTCATCTCGCTGATGACGCAGGCCTGCTTGGCCACCACCACCGATAGGCCCGGATGATCCCTCGCCCTCTCGAAGGTCTCTATCATGGAGTCGAGGTCGTAGGGGTCGGCGGTCTCAACGAGCCCCGCGCCCAGAGACCGGCAGATCTCCTCGAGGGATATGGTGGGGGAGATATCGCCGGTGGCCGTCCGCCCCGCGCCGGGATGGGGCTGGTGGCCGGTCATGGCGGTGATGGAGTTGTCGAGGATCGCGACGGTCATCCTCGCCCCGTTGTAGGCGGCGTTGAGAAGGCCGGTGAGCCCCGAGTGGAGGAATGTGGAGTCCCCCAGGACGGCGCATATCCCCCGCTCTTCGCCCCCGAACCTGATCCCGGCACCGACGGTGATGGACGCCCCCATGCAGAGGCAGCTGTCGACGGTCCCCATCCCAACCCCCATGGTGTAGCAGCCGATGTCGTTTGGATATACGGCGTCCCTGCCGAAGGCCTTCCTCATGGCGTAGTAGGAGGCCCTATGGCTGCATCCGGGACAGAGGGCCGGGGGCCTCGGCGGCAGAATGGAGAGGACCTCAGGGCTCATCGTCGGGGCGCCCCTCTGTTGAAGGCCCATCATGCGAGCGATGGCTTTCCTGACGGTGAGGGGGTCGAGCTCCCCGACCTTCGGGATATGCCCAGACCTCTTGCCCAGGATCTCCACCTCGGGGTTTCTCTCCTTGGCCACCATCTCGACGAACTCCTCGAGGACGGGGTCCATCTCCTCGACCACCAGAATGCGGTCGACCTTCTCCAGGAAGTCGCCGACGATCGTCCTGGGGATGGGGTAGGCGCCTATCCTCAAGAGGGAGACGTCTGCCTCCAGCTCCGCGATCGCCTCCTCGGCGTAGAGCCCCCCTATCCCTGAGGCTATGATCCCCACATCACCCCTCATCTGCGACCTGTTCCACGCCTCTTTCGCGAGAGCCGCCTCGATCTCTGCTTGCTTATCCAGAAGCTCGGCATGGAGGGGGCGGGCGTGGACGGGGAGGGCCACCCTGCGAGGTGGGTTCTTCTCGAAGCCCGGGCTCGCCTTCCTCTCTCTTGGAGCCCCCACATCGACGGTCGCCCTGGCGTGGGAGACCCTCGTCGTCGGCCTCACCATCACCGGAAGGCCGAACTCTTCCGAGAGGCTGAAGGCCCGCAGGGTCATATCCCTAGCCTCCTGGGGGTCGGCGGGGTCGAGGCAGGGGACCCGGGCGAACGCGGCATAACGCCTGGAGTCCTGTTCGTTCTGAGAGGAGTGGCAGTAGGGGTCGTCGGCGGAGATGATCACCATCCCTCCCCCGACGCCGAGATAAGGCAGGGTCATGAAGGGGTCTGCGGCGACGTTGAGGCCGACGTGCTTCATGGTGACGGCGGCCCGGGTCCCCGTCCAGGAGGCGCCGATGGCCACCTCCATCGCCACCTTCTCGTTCACAGACCATTCGACGTGGATCCTATGCTCCTCGGCGAGGGGGGCGAGATGCTCCACGATCTCCGAGGAGGGGGTTCCAGGGTAGCCGGAGATGACCCCCGCCCCCGCTTCCAGGATGCCCCTGGCGATGGCGACGTTTCCGAGCAAGTATTCTCTCAATATGATGACCATCCTTGAAGTTGATTCGTCTGCGGGGCCGCTGCCCCGTCTCTCTTATAGTCCGGTCATGGGAGATCGCCCCTTCGATAAAGCCGTTTCGAGGCCGGAGGATCATCCTTCATGATCCCGAGGACCTCCGGTCGAAGAATTTATCCCCTATCGATGATGGTGATCTTCGGCAGACGGCAAAGCGACGAAGACGCCGTTCTGCGGATGTGATCCTCATGAGAATATCTCGATATCCAATTCTTCCAGCCTTAATCCTCATCCTCGCGGCCCTCGCGGCCCTCCCGGCCGCCGCAGAGGAGACGGGACTTTCGATAGATCGGGACCGGGAGGTCCTCTTCCAGGTATCGACGATAGACGCCCTCCTCCTGGCCGTCTACGACGGCGTCCTCTCCGTGGGCGAACTGAAGGAGAAGGGCGACTTCGGCATAGGGACCTTCGATAAGCTCGCAGGGGAGATGATCCTCCTCGACGGCATATGCTACCAGGTGAAGGAGGACGGAGTCGCTTACGTCGTATCCGACGATCTGACGACCCCCTTCGCCTCCGTCACCTTCTTCGACCATGACGAGACGGTCCTGATCGAGGAGGCGGCAAACCTGACGGAGCTGGTAGGGATCCTGGAGGCCTCCCTCCCGTCGAAGAACGCCTTCTACGCCGTCAGGATCGACGGCACCTTCCCCTACGTCAGGACGAGGTCCGTCCCCGCCCAGGAGAGGCCCTACCCCCTCCTCGTCGACGTCACCGCCCGCCAGACGGTCTTCGAGTTTGAGAACGCCTCCGGGACCATCGTCGGGTTCTGGACCCCCAAGTTCGCGGCGGGGATAAACGTCCCCGGAAGCCACCTCCACTTCATCACCGATGATCGGAAGGCTGGAGGCCACATCCTCGACCTGCGGGTGGAAGGGGCCGAGGCCGAGCTGGACCTGACCCCCAACATCTTCATGGCCCTCCCCACGGCAGGAGAGTTCTTCGAGGTCGACCTCACCGGCGACCTCTCGGCGGACCTGGAGAAGGTGGAGAAGTGAAGCCATAAGGAAGGGGGTCGGATCGAAAGATGACAGACGCCTGAAAACGGGTGGATGAGGCGACGATCTGCTGCCCCGCCTCCCGCTGCCTCGGTCGAGGCTTATCCTGGCGAAAACCCGGCCAGATCCCGGGATCTCAGAGGTTCTCCGGCTTTCTCTCGACGAGCCTCTTTCTCACAGACTCGGCGTGGGCGGCCAGCCCCTCCGCTTCGGCGATGACGGTTATGGCGTCGGATAAGAGCCGCAGGCCGTCTTTAGAGATCTGCTGCACTGTTATCTTCTTTACGAAGGCGTCGGCGTTCAGCCCCGAGAAGACCCTAGCGTACCCCGACGTCGGAAGAACGTGGTTTGTGCCGCTGGCATAATCTCCGGCGGCGACCGGCGTGTACGGCCCAAGAAATACGCTTCCGGCGCTTCTGATCTGTCTCAAGACCGTCATGGGATCTCTTACGATGATCTCCAGGTGCTCGGGGGCGAAGCTGTTGGAGAAGCCTATCGCCTCCTCCGTAGATCCCGCCTTCAGGATGGCGCTCTTCGCCAGGCTCTTCTTCACGATCTCACGCCGGGCAACCTCTTTAGCCTGTTTCTCCACCTCAACCTTTGTGGCGATGGCGAGATCCTCATCGTCGGTCACCAGGACCGATATCGACTGGGGGTCGTGCTCCGCCTGGGCGATCATATCCGATGCCAGGACTTCGGGCTCCGCCGTATAGTCGGCGATGATGAGAACCTCGCTGGGCCCCGCCGGCATATCTATCTCGACGGTGGACCGCAGGAGGAGCTTGGCGGCGGTGACGTAGATGTTCCCCGGCCCCACGATCTTCTGGACAGGCCGGATCGTCTCGGTCCCGAAGGCCATCGCCGCCACCGCCTGGACGCCTCCGACCCGGTAGATCTCGTCCGCCCCCGCCATCTGGGCCGCGACGAGGGTGATGGAGCTCACCTTCCCGTCCTTTCCAGGGGGGGTGCAGACGACGACCCGCTCGACGCCGGCGACCTTCGCAGGGACGACGGTCATCAGGGCGGAGCTGGGATAGGCCGCCCTCCCGCCGGGGACGTAGGCTCCCGCCGAGTCGAGGGGGACGATCATCTGTCCCGCCATCGCCCCGGGGGAGGTCTGCGTCATCCAGAGGTCCCGGTCGAGCTGCTGATGGTGGAAGGCGGCGATGTTCTCGACGGCGATCTCCAGGGCCTTCTTAAGCTTCTCTGGCACCTCTTCATCGGCCTTCTCGATCTCGTCCTCGCCGACCCTGAACCTGCCGACCCGGACGCCGTCGAACCTCTCCGTCTGGTCACAGAGGGCCCTGTCCCCCCTCTCCTGGACGTCGTTTACTATCTCCACCACCGTCGGCATGACGGACTGGACGTCGATGCCCCTCGATAGGAGGGCCGAGCCCTCCTCTTCACCCAATTCGCTCAGCTTCTTGAATAACAAAACGAACAACTCCTTCTCCATCAGATAGATCTAGCCCGACCCGGGGCCGTTCCTCCCCCTCTGGGTGGCGTAAAGGGAGGCCACCCTCTCTAGGGAGTCCGCCTCTTCGAGGGCCTTATCGTCCCTCACCCGGACGAGCCTTGGAAACCTCAGAGCGTACCCCGATGAGTAGCTCTTGCTCTTCTGGATCTCTTCGAAGGCCACCTCGAAGATAACCTCCGGCTTCACCTCCACCACCATCCCCTCCCCGGAGACGAGGACGAGGTCGCGGAAGAGGTCCGTCAGCTCCGCCAGCATCTCGTCGTTGATCCCCGTGGCGACCCACCCCACGTCCTCGAGCCTTCCCGTATCCGGGTCCGGGGAGGCAAGCCTGAAGGATCCGAGGAACGTCGCCCTCCGCCCCTCCCCCCACCGGGCGCCGACGACGACGAGGTCCAGGGTCTCCATCACCGGCTTGATCTTCACCCAGTTCTTCCCCCTCTTCCCCGCAGCGTATGGGGAGGCTGGGCTCTTGAGCATCACCCCTTCATGGCCTGCGGCGACGGCCTTCTCATATATCCCGGCCACCACCTCGGGGTCGGAGGTGACGGTCTGGGCTGCCAGGATCTTCGGATCTGCGACCTCCTCCAAGATCCTCCTCCTCTCCCGGAGGGGCTCGTCGATGAGAGGATGGCCGTCGAGGTATACTATATCGAAGAGGAAGAGCTCCAGAGGGATCTTCTTCGCCGTCCCCTCGACCTTGTACTTCCTCCGGAACCGCTTCAGGATCTCCTGGAAGGGCAGCGGCCTTCCGTCCTCGCCCCTGGCCACCGCCTCTCCGTCGAGGATGGCAGACTCGGTCCTAACCCCCTCTCTTATGGAGGCTACGATCTCGGGGAGGGAGCGGGTGACCCTCTCCAGCCGCCGGGAGAATATCTCGACATCGTCCCCCCTCTTGTGGATCTGGACCCTGGAACCGTCGAACTTCCACTCGACGGCCGCCGTCCCCATCTCGGCAAGGGATCCGGGTATCCCCGACCCGATCTGAGCGAGCATCATCTTGATGGGCCTTCCGATCTCCACCTTCAGGTCCGAAAGCCTCCCCTCCTTCGCCCTCCGGGCTACGAGCCCCAGGTCGCCGGTGAAGTTGTAGCCCCGCTCCACCTCTGCCGGGGTTGCGCCGAAGGCCTTGGCGATGGCGTCTCTTACGATCCCCTCTCCGACACCGATCCTCATATCTTCCAGGGCGAGCCTCGCGATGTACCTCGCCTCCAGGGGACTGGATTCACTGAACAGATACTGGAGGTTTTTTGCCTTGACGGACTGGCTCCTCCTCCCCGATGCCCGGGCGATCTGCAGAAACCGCGAGTATACGTCCAGGATCGAGAGGCTATCGCCGCCGATGAAGGAGGAGAGGGTGGAGGGCCTCCTCTTGCCAATCGCCTCGGCGGCTACGGCACCCACATCCCCAGTCCTCCGGAGGATATCCTTGATCTCCGTCGTCGAAGACCCGCTCGCCCTGGAGAGGGCGTCGTAGAGGGTGGAAGGCCCCACCCCCAGGAGGATCTCGGAGCTGGCGGGAAATGGCGAGCCGGTGACAAAAGAGGGGACGATCGCGAGCTCGGCTTCGTCCAGATCCGAGAGGAAGGAGGCGAGGATCTCGCCCTTCTCTATGGAGCCGGCGATCCCCTCGATCTTACTACAGAGCTCTGCGAACCCGAGAAAGGTGGTCATGGTCCGTACTTCAGCCGTCTATCTGCCTTGAGGTGTAGATGCTGACGATGTCGGAGACTATGGCGCTGGCGGTCTCGATGGAGCCGGCCCCCAGGCCAGTGACGGTGATCGTCCCCGAGAGGTCGGTCTCGATGGAGGCGACGTTGAGGGTCCCGCCGACGGCGAGGGGGCTTCTCCTCGGAACTAGCATAGGCTTTACAGTCAGGGCCGGAACTTCGCCTATCAGCTTGATGTGGTAGCCCCTCTCCCAGGCGAGGTTGAGCGCCTCGGGGGTGATCTCCCTGATGCCGGTGACGGAGACATCTTCGTATTTGGCGGTCATCCCGAAGATGGAGTTGGCGAGGATTACGACCTTTCCGGCGGTGTCTATCCCGTCGACGTCGTAGGCGGGGTCAGCTTCGGCGATCCCGAGGTCCTGGGCCTCGGTGAGGGCGTAGCTGTAGGTGTACTTCTCCTCCATCATTCTGGTCAGGATGTAGTTACAGGTGCCGTTGAAGATCCCCCGGATGCCGAGGATCTCGTTTCCCACCAGGTTCTTCTCGACGAGGCTGATCAGGGGCATCGTCCCGCCGACGGTCGCCTCGTACTTGAGCATCACGCCGTTATCCTGGGCCATCTCCTGTAGGTGGTTATAGGCCACCACCAGGGGCCCCTTGTTGGAGGTGACGACGTGCTTTCCCGAAGATAGGGCCTCTTCGATGTGGCCGAGGCCGGGCTGGCCGTGGACGATGTTGGTGGGGGTCACCTCCACCACCAGGTCAGAGTCCACCTTCTGGATCGCCTCCTTCCCGATGATATCGAGGTTTGCTATCCCCTCCAGAGTTCTCGCAGCGTGGAGCCTCTGGGGGTCTATCCCCGTCTCGTCGAAGAGGGTTCCGTTGATGTCGGTGACGGAGACGACCTTCATGTCCAGCCCCATCTTTCTCAGAAGCCCCCACTTTCGTCTCACGACCTCCAGAACGCCGTGGCCGACTATCCCGAACCCCACCAGAGATATCCTCACCTCTCTCATATCTTCTCAGCCTCGATAGGTTCTATCACCAGGAGATCTTTCTCTGCCCCTACATGCCGGAGGATGGACAGGGACTTTCCTATCTCCTCTTTGCCCGTAGCCCTGATCCTCAGGTAGGCGGAAGAGGGCTCCTCAATCCCAGGCATCCGCAGGGAGAGATCCTCCACCTCCGCAAAGCCGGTGGAGTCGATCCGGTTGATGGTATCTCCGAGGTCGCTGTGGAGGACGTGGCCGATGAGGAGGACCGAGGTCTCCTCGATGAACCGGTCTTCTCCTGCGCGGACCACCACGATCCCGTTATCCTCCAGGTGCTTTTTGATGTTCTCGATATTTGACGGATCGATCTCGAAGACGATCTGGACGGGGACCGTCCCCCGGGGAGTTTTGCGATCTCGGTGATGGACGACGCTGATTATATTGCCCTTGTACTTCTTGAACGGTTCGAGGGACTGCATCAGCTGTCCCGGTATGTCCTGCAGTTCCAAGTCCATCGAAAGTCGCATAACACGAATTCCTCGTCTAATTTCTGCTCTCACCCACCAGCTTATCGAACATAAAGGTTGTGCAGAAGGTTCTGCAGAAAAAGTACTTTATTTGAGAGTTATATACCGACGATCGATGGCAAAAGAAGATGCAGAAAACCTCATCGTGGAGTTCATAAGGGATCGGGTGGAGGCGACCGGGGCAGAAGGTGCGGTCCTGGGCCTCTCCGGCGGCCTCGACTCGGCGACCGTCGCCTTCCTCGCCGCCCGGGCCCTGGGGCCGGACCGGGTCTTCGCCCTCCTCCTCCCCGAGGCGGGAGTGACGCCGGAGGAGGACGTCGAGGATGCAAGAAAGGTCGCATCGATCCTGGGGATCGAGACGGAAAAGATCGATATATCGGGGGTTCTGGGCGGCTACTTCGAGGCCCTTCCGGCGTCCGAAGCTCCGCCGGTGGTCAAAGGAAACCTGAAGGCGAGGGTGAGGATGACGATCCTCTACTGGCACGCAAACCTCCTCCACCGCCTCGTCCTGGGCACCGGGAACAGGACGGAGATCATGCTCGGCTACTCGACGAAGTTCGGCGACGGCGCCGCCGACATCCTCCCCATAGCAGGCCTCTACAAGGACGAGGTGAGGGATCTGGCCAAGAAGCTGGGCGTCCCCAACAGGATCATCGAGAAGGCGCCGACGGCGGGCCTCTGGCCCGGCCAGACCGACGAGGAGGAGCTGGGGATATCTTACGCCGACGCCGACGCCATCCTCCGGGGCCTGGAGGAAGGGAGGGAAAGCGAGGATCTGGCGGAGGAGTTCGGAGCCGATAAGCTCAGGCTTATTTTTAGGAGGATCGAGGGCGGAAGGCACAAAAGGGAGCTTCCGCCTACCCCCGAGGGCTGATCCGATCTTCCTGCCTCCCCCTCTCTTCGGCGGCATCGGAGCTACAGGAAAATCTTTTCTCCTCCCAGGCCAGTACCGGCTTCATGGAGAGCGGTGACGAGTTTGATGGGGTCGATGAGATGGCTCTGACCCCGGTGACGAAGATCGATATCCGGGAGCTGGCAGAGCTCCGGGACGAGAGGGACGTATACCTCTCCGTCTACCTACCCACCTCCTCGGGGGAGGACCGGACCGAAAACCGCACCTTTGTCGCAAGGAGGTCGAAGGCGATCGAGGAAGCCCTCCCGGTGGACCTCAAAGGGTCTTTTCGAGAGACGATGGAAGTCGTCATAGACCGACTATTCTGGAAACCCATCCCCGGCGAGCGGGGGAGGATCGTCTTCGCCTCGGCCCCCGGATCCCTTCTCGCCGTTTACAGGATCGGGGTCGAGCCTGATCGGACGATGGTCCTGGACACCTCCCCCTTCCTCCTCCCCCTGGCGAAGCTGCGGGACGACTATATGGACTACGGCCTCCTCCTCCTCGACTCCCGGGAGGCGCGTTTCTTCTGCGTCCGCTCCGACGTCCCGGAGGCGGTGGGTAGCCTCTCCTCCGACCTGATGAACAAGCACAAGAAGGGGGGGTGGTCCCAGATGAGGTTCAACCGCCTCCGGAAGGGGGCGATAAAGTCCTTCCTCTCAGAGGTGGCCGAGGACCTCCTGGAGTCGTGCACCGGCCAGGAGACGAGGGGTCTGGTGGTGGCGGGCCCCGGCCAGGCGAAGAGCCAGCTTTTGGATATCCTCCCCGCGGAGATGGGAAAGAGGGTCCTGGGGGTCGTCGACCTCTCCATCGACGCCACCAAGAGGGAGCTGCTCGAGGCGGGAAACGAGATCGCCCTCGCCGACGAGAGGGCGAGGTCGGAAGAACGGGCGGAGGAGCTCCGCTCCGAGATCAGGAGAGGCGGCCTCGCCGTCCTGGGGGTCGAGGCGACGAAGGCCGCCCTGGCGGCGGGGCGGGTGAGCGTCCTCGTCCTCCTCAAGGACGCCTCCATCCCCGGCTGGATCTGCGAGAGGTGCGAGGCCCTGGAGGCGAAGAAGAGGCCGCAGGAATGCCCTATTTGCGGGGGCCCCACCTCGACCGTCGACGTCGTCAATGAGCTCTACGAGCTGGCGGAGAGGACCGGCGCCGAGGTGGAGTTCGTCGAAGAGGACGCATGCCTCGCCTCCTCGGAGGGTGTGGGGGCGCTTCTGAGGTATTAGGTGCTCGATAGCGAAGACGCGGCCAGTAGGATACCTGGCACATTGGAAGCTAGCGAAACTGCGATGTCGTCGATAAGCTTATATTCAATCGTTGTAAACACATCCTTATGTCAACAGCCGTTTACAGCATCCGTATTGAGAGCGAAGTCCGGCGGATGATGGACGAGATGAGCGAGGTTGACTGGCAGGCCGAGATCAGAGAGATGGTGGAGGCGATGGTCCGGGATAAAAAGAAGAAGAGCCTCCTGGACCGGGCAGAGGCCCGATGGAATGAGCAGATCGAGAGCCGCCAGGGCGCAGCATCGATGATAAGAGAGGAGAGAGATGCGAGATAGGGCGTTCTTCGACTCCAGCGTCATCGCCGCCATCTTCTTCAAAGAGGAGGCCTCCCCTCGTTCCCTGAAGATCGCGGCCGAATTCGACCCGACAACCCTGGACCTGGCGGTCGCCGAGGTGGGGAACGTCGCCTGGAAGAGGGTCACCTTCTCCGGCGAGGAGAAAGAGACGGCTCTGGACGCTCTCCGGGACTTTCTGGAGTTCATCGGCACCACATGCACCATCCTCAACTCCTCCGACCTTCTGGTGGAGGCCTTCGAAATCGCAGTCACCGATGAGATATCCTTCTATGATTCCCTCTTCCTCGCGGCGGCGGAGCGGGAGCGCCTGCCGCTTCTCACCCTCGACAAGAGGCTGCATGATCGGGTTAAAGAGAAGCGGGACGTTCGTCTCGTCTAGTTCGAGAAGGGCTGCGGCACCATCGTCGCCGCGTGCAAAGGGGCGGCAGGAATGCCATCCTTGCGGCGGCCCCGCCTCGGCCGTGGACGTCGTCGATGAGCTCTACAAGCTCACGGAAAGGACCGGCGCCGAGGTGGAGTTTGTCAAAGAGGACGCATGCCTCGCCTCGTCGGAGGGGGTGGGGGCGCCATTGAGGTATTAGGTCCAAAAAGGTCCAAAAAGGTCCAAAAAAAAATCCAAAGAGGCGAAGACCTCGCCAGAGAACGCCTATCTTCAGCCGATC
>JANKMW010000048.1:4255-12373 GCA_024649985.1 Methanothrix sp. | reverse complement strand
GGAGGTGGCCAGGATCGAGGCCTCCGTCCAGGTGGGGATGCCCGCGGAGGTCTTCTCGGTCCCGATTATGGAGTTCGCAAAGCCCCTGGCGTATGGAGACCAAACCCTCAAGATCACGGCCGCCACCCCCGAGATCGAGCTCGCGGTCGGGGCCGACCCCGCCGCCGTCCGGCCGGGGGAGAAGGCGACGGTGAGGATGACCGTCACCAACCGATCTCCAAAGCCCCTGAGAGATGTGGCGATCACAGGTCCCGGCTGGACGGTGGAGGTGGGAGACCTCAACCCCGGTGAGTCAAAGGCCTCCACCAGAGCCCTGACCGTCGTCGAAGACTTCTCGACGGAGGTCTCGGCCGCCGGGTACACCGACGACGGTGAGAGGGCGGCGGACCGGAAGTCCTTGAAGGTCTCCACCGTCAGCCCGGATCTATCGGTGACGGTGGTATCCGGGCCGGAAGCTCCGGGGCAGCCCGCAGCCATCGAGTACAAGTTGAAGAACGAGGGCGAGACGGACCTCCACCGGGTGACCCTGAATGACGGCGACGGCGCCACCCTCGCCATCCTCGCAAAGCTCGGTCCGGGAGAGGAGAAGAGCCTGACCACCGCCGCCCAGAGGACGGAGGCGGGCGGGGCTCTGGAGGTGAAGGCCCTGTCTGCTGAAGGAAGAGAGGTCATAGGAGAGGTCGTCGTCGCGCCCTCCGCCAGCGTGCCCTCCGCCGGGAGGTCTTCGACGAGATCTCGGACCTCCACCGACCCCTTCGATACCGTGGGCTTCGGAGATGGGCTCAAGTTCCAAGAGATGGACCTGGACCTGAAATTCGATCAGAGGTTGGATTTCGGCTTTGGAGATCTCTCTGGGCCGCTTCCCACAGGAGGGGATGGGGCGGCGGCGGGACCGTCTGCGGGATCAAAGGAGACGGATACTAAAGCTGAGACCGGAAAGTCGAAGCTGGTGGTGACTCTCCAGGTCAACAGGAGCCTCGTCCACAAAGGCGAGATGATCGGGTATAGGTGCACCGCCGTGAACCGGGGAACGGCTCCTTTGACAGATCTGGTCCTCGGTTGCGGCGAAGATAGAGCGACGGCATCGATCCTTGCCCCCGGCGACGGCATCCCTCTCGAAGGGGCGATGAGGGCGGAGGGGACGGTGAACCTGACGGCTTTCGCCTCAGCCACAGGGTTTGACGGATCGATCCTCGAGGATGAGGCCACCCTCGAGATGGAGGTCGTATCTCCAGACCTGTTGATGGAAGTTCATAATGACCCCGAGGAGATCTGCCGGGGTCAGAGGGTCTCCATCGTCGTCCGGCTTGAGAACACCGGAGACGATCCCCTCTCAGACCTGAGGGTCTCAGACGACCTGGGAAAGATCGGAAAGGTTCTGCTCCTGGGACCTGGGGAGGAGAGGACCCTCATGAGAGACTCGGCGATCTATGAGAGCCTCGACGACGAAGTCAGGGTCGATGCCGTCGATTCCACCGGAAGTCGGCTCTATAGGTCAAAGATCCTGAACTTCCGTCTTATGGAGCCGAGGATGGACCTCACCGTCGATCCTCAGAGGAGGGCGGCGTATCCGGGTGAGACGGTGGAGGTGGTCTGGACCATAAGGAACGTCGGCGAGGTGGATCTCGAAGACGTTACCTTTGTGGGGGAAACAGAGAGCACCTTCAGGCTTCCAGCCGTCGCCGCCGGAGGCAGAACCCAGGTATCCTCCACCTACTCCGCCGACGAGAGCCGGGAGGTGACGGGCCGGGCCGAAGGAAGGACCCCCGGCGGTGAGACGGTCTCTGCCTCCGCCGCCTTCGAGATCAAGGTCGTCTCGCCGGGGATCGGCCTCAACGTCAGGCCCTCCGAGGTGGAGGCCCGCCCCCAGGGGCCCTTCAACCTGACGTTCCTCGTCACAAACACCGGAGACGACCTCCTCAGGGACGTCACCGTCTCGGAGAAGAGCCTGGGAACCCTGGATCAGATCGGAAGGCTCGATCCGGGAGACTTCAGAGTTACAACCCACGAATTCTTCGCCGAGACGAACACCACCTTCAACCTCCAGGCGGAGGGGACCGACACCATGGGGAAGGGCTGGACCGACTCTCAGATGGTGAGGGTGAAGCTCGTATCCTCCAAGATCGACCTCTCCGCGTCGTCGGACCCGGCAAAGACCGCCCCCGGCGGAACCGTCAACCTCGTCTTCACCGTCAAGAACCCGGGAGACGTCCCCATCTTCAGCACCTTCATCATGGGGAGGACCCTCGGCCACCTGGGGACGATAGACTACATATCGCCGGGGTCCAGCCGGGCCATAGAGAGGGAGATAGAGGTATCCCAGGAGTTGGAGGAGGAGATAACCGCCGAGGGATTCACCCGGGACGGGAGCTCGGTGAGGGACAAAGATATCCTCCTGGTGGGGCTGACGGTTCCTGACCCTCCAGCCGAAGAGCCCGCCGCCGAGATCGTCTCCAAGGGAGAAGATGATACCGCGGCGAGGGCAGATCCGGCGGCGGGGGTGGCCGGAGAAGGATATCGTGAAGTTTCCATCGACGGTGAGAACGTCACCGAAAGGGAGGCTGGAGGCTCAACGAAGAGAGATGATGACGTCTCCGGCATCGCCGACCTGATAAACCGCCTCAGGGAGATCCTGGAGAAGATCAGGCTGAACGATCAAAGCTCAAAAGCCGCCGTAGAGGCGAGATCGTCGGAAGGTGCGGCCCCCGCCGGATCGGGACCCACTTCCACATCGTCCGCCCCCTTCGAGGCGAGACCAACGAGAGCTTCGACGGAGGGGTCAGGGTATGGTGGCCAAGATGTGGGGGTCAACGCCTCGCCCCCATCACCCCGCTTTGCCCTCCCGGAGGGGGTCGGATACGTGCCGTCGAAGGATCTTTCGCAAGCCGTCCCAGGCGTCCCCGCCGGCGTAGAGGCAAGACCTGAGGGCGCAGGGTACTCTTACTCTGCCGAAGGGCCGTCGTCTTCGTACCTTTCGTCTCCGGGAACATCCCCGAAGAGCACAGGTTATGTATATTCGACCAGCAGCCCCGTCGCCGAATACATCTCAACTCCTTCGACCGCCCCTGGGAGGGCTGGTTACTCCTCTTCCGAGGTCGGCCCCTTATCGGCCCTGACATCTCCAGCCGGAATTTCGCCCACCATCGCCGTCTCCACCACCCCCAAAGACTATGAGGACGTCGACCCCCGAGCGTCCTCGGAGGCCTCGCCGAAGGTGGCCGGATCCGAGGGCTCCCCAGGATATTCAACCCTCCAAAGAAGCCGCGAGGCCATCCCCGGGTACGCAGAGGCCGCGGCTCCGGCTGACACCCTCCGCCAGGATAGCCCTTCCCTGTCCAGGTCCCCCGCCGAGAACATCAAGCTCGTCATAGGAGATCTGGGAGAACTTCAGGTAGACCGCCCACCTAAGATAATCGACGTGGGGGCGTTCCCCCCGGAGCCAACGGCTTGGACGCCGGTGGTGGTGGCAGTCCACGCCACCGACGACATCGGCATCAAATCCGTAGATATGCTCTGGAACACCCCTGCCACCGCCATCAGCAGGCTGGATCTGGCCAAAATCACCAAGATCAACTCCCAGAAGATGGTACAGGAGGACGGAGACAACAAAGAGGGGTACTGGAGCTACGAGATCCCCGGCCAACCTCCGGGGACCTACATGGCGGTATTCGTCAGGGTGAGCGACGGAGAGAGGTGGGCTGAGGACGGTCCTTACATCCTATTCTGGTCGGAAGCCGCCCCGGAGAGGGGGGCTGAAGAGGCCCCCTCCCGGGAGACGGCGGCCTCTGACGGCAGAAGGCCCGACGCCGTCGAAAGCCAGAAGAGCGGGATGCTCTTCGTCGAGTCCACCACCGTCGTCGGAAGGGGCGACGTGTCCATCAAGAACGAGTTTCGGGAGTCATCGGCCAGGTACAGAGAAGAGCTGGACGGGAAGGGGTCGATAGAGATGCAGTCAGAGAAGACGATAAACAAAGGAAACCCCGTCGTCAACATCACCGACACCCGCCTCTTGGTATTCGACCAGGGTTACCTCAAGGGGTTCAAGGTTATGCAATCTCCGGGGTTCCACGGCGGCATGGGCGCCAGCGTAACAGAGCGGTTCAACGCCACGACCCTCGAGAAGATGGAGACGGGTACCCTATCGTCGGTGAACAGCACCCAAAACACCCTCCTCTTCAATACCCAGCAGGCCTTCGAGGGAATGTGGGGGACCAGGACCGAGTACTCGAACTTCAACAAGAAGATCAAGGCAGACCAGAAGCTGAGCGGGACCTTCGAGACCCAGAAGAGGATAACCTTCGAGGATTAGAGAACGGCTGATAAAATTCGGGTATCTAGGACCTCTCTTTCCTGATAGCCCCCTTCCAGATCTCGTCCGCCCTGTCCACCACCGCTACGATCTGGTCGTGGATCTCGATGCGGTGCTTGATCTCCCCTGCCTTGAGGGCGGCGTCTACGGAGTGGCCCATCATCTCCCGGGCCTCGGCCCGGAGCTCTTCGGACTCCTGCCACAAATTCTCTGCAGCCTGTGGGTCTAGAGGCCGGAGGTCAACAGACCGGTTTCTGAGGTCGTCGGACCTTCTCAGAAGGCCTGAAGCTTCCATTTTGAGCCGTTCCGACTCCTTGAGGAGGCTCTTCATATCCTCCTCCATCTCTTCGAGGGACTTGTCCACAAACTCGTCATCGATCCCCAACATCGATATCTACCTCCCGGATCATATCCAAAAACATCTCGTGAAACCTCCCGTCCGCCGTCAGCTCCGGATGGAATGCGAGCCCCAAAAGGCCGTTCTGCCTCACCGCCACCGCCGCGTCCTCGATCCGGGCCAGGACCTCCACCTTCCGGGACCATCCGACGACGGCAGGGGCCCTTATGAAGACGGCGCAGTAAGGAGAGCCGAAGCCCGATACATCGATATCCGCCTCGAAGGACTCCCTCTGGGAACCGAAGGCGTTCCTTGCGACCCTCACATCCATAAGCCCCAGGGGGTGAAACCTCGTCTCTTCGACGATCTCCCTGGATATGACGATGAGCCCAGCACAGGTGGCCATGATGGGGACGCCCGACTCCGATGCGCCCCTCACCTCATCGCCGACCCCCGTCCGAGCGAGGTGACGGCTGATGGTGGTGCTCTCCCCACCGGGGAGGACTATGCCGTCGCAGCCGGGGACGATGCCGCCTCTTCTGACCTCCACGACAGACCCCTCGCCCCCCAGGACCCGCTCCATCGCCTGGACGTGCTCAGAGACGTCCCCCTGGAAGGCGATGATCCCTATCCTCGATCTACCAACCCCTCGTCTGAAGGACCTCTCCCGGCTGGAGGGTACCGGCGTCGATCCCCTTCATGGGGTCGCCGAGGCCCGTGGATATCTCGACGAGCTTTTTGGGGTCGTCGTAGTTGTTCACCGCCTCCACGATCGCCGAGGCCATCATCTCGGGGTTTTGAGACTTGAAGATCCCCGACCCCACGAAGACGCCGTCCGCCCCCATCTGCATCATCAGGGACGCGTCGGCGGGGGTGGCGATCCCTCCGGCGGCGAAGTTCACCACGGGAAGCCTCTGCATCTGCCTGCACTCGAGGACGAGATCGAAATCCGCCTCGATCTCCCTTGCCACCTTCATAAGCTCGTCCTCGTTCATCCCTTTGAGGCTTCTGATCGTCCCCATTATCATCCTCATGTGGCGGACCGCCTCCCGGACGTCGCCGGTCCCAGCCTCGCCCTTGGTCCTGATCATGGCGGCGCCCTCCTTCGTCCTTCTGAGCGCCTCCCCCAGGTTCCTCGCACCGCAGACGAAGGGGACGGTGAACTTGGCCTTATCGACGTGGAACTCGTCGGCGGGGGTCAATACCTCCGACTCGTCGATCATGTCGACGCCCATCGCCTCCAGGATCTGGGCCTCCGCAAAGTGGCCTATCCTGACCTTGGCCATCACCGGTATCGATACTGAATCGATGATCTCCATGATGATCTTGGGGTCTGCCATCCTGGCGACCCCCCCCATCTTCCTTATGTCGGCAGGCACCGCCTGGAGGGCCATGACCGCCACCGCCCCCGCCTCCTCTGCGACCACCGCCTGCTCAGAAGTGGTGACGTCCATGATGACGCCCCCCTTCTGCATCTTGGCGAAGCCGCGTTTGAGCAGCTCCGTGCCGAAACGAAGTTCTTCCAATTGCATGATAGTCAGATGCCCCGATCTTTTTTAAGCCGCTTACAAGTGAGGGCCGAATAAATAAACTTTGCTCCCAGGCTCCGGCCGCCGTGGACGAACCGCAATCTTCTGGGGAGGCGAGGAGGCCGGGGACCCTCCAGAGGGCGATTTTCCCTCGAACTTCGATCCCATCGGCCTTACCGGTCCTATTCCCTGTAGATCTCGTACATATAGACGTCCTTCTTGCCCATCGAATCGTCGACCCAGACGATCTTGGAGCTTCCGGTCCGAGGATCTGTCTGGTTGCCGGGACCAGTGAATATCTCCATCTCCTTCCCGGCGGAGAGGTCCATAGCCCGAATGTCCCAGTCGCCGTTCCTGTCGTCCTGCCAGACCAGGAAGCCGTCCCGGAGGTGGGGGTTCGTCTGGTTCGACGGATGGTTTGTGACCGCTTCGACCTTCCGGGTGGCCAGGTCGTAGGAGTAGAGGTCCCAGTTCCCGGACCTGTCGTCCTGCCATACCACCAGACTTCCGTCGGTCGTCGGGTTTTTCTGGTTTCCGGGTCCCGCGTTTATCGGAGTGCGGCTCGAACCCGACCAGATGGATACGTCCCAGTTATCGTTCCTGTACTCCTGATATACGACGATCGACCCGCCAGCGTCAGGCTGCTCTCCCCTCGGCGGGATCGCCTCCATCGTCTCTGTGGAGTATAGGGGCTTCTTCTGGACGCGCCATCCGAAGGCGGCTATGGGGAGGTCTCCCCAGGCGAGCATCTCCTCGCTGATGGAGGGTCTCGACGGGACCGAGATACCCCGTTGGAGCTGGGTCCTGTTGACCGCCACTATGTCCAGGGCCCTGATCGCCCAGGATTGGAACTGCTCTTCATAGTACATCCACACCACGACGTCGTCGAATATGTCGGGGTACATGTCCAGCTCAGGGCCTGCCGCAAGAGGCCACTCCACGTTCTCGACGAGGTTGTAGAGGTATATGTCGGGGTTTCCCGTCCTGTTGTCCATCCAGACCACCCAGTCCCCGCTGACGGCCGGGTACGTCTGATCCCCAGGAGCCTGACAGATGACGCTGATCTGATCCGACCCCAGGTTCTGTAGACCGAACTTTCCGCTGGGAGAGATCAGCCAGGCGAGCCTCTGGTCCAGGTAGAACTGGACGTCCCCTGCGCCGCTGGCCACCTCCCTGTCCCTCCAGGTGTTGGGATCGAAGGTGCGGAGCGACCATCCATCCGCAGTCCTCTCCTGATAGACGACCCGGTTTCCGTAGACCTTCGGCTCGGACTGGGGGCCCGGTCTCGCGTAGGCGCGGCCCCACTTCCTATCCCAGAAGTAGTAGCTCACATCTCCTGTCGTCGAATCCTCCCAGACGATGACGTTGCCGCTGACGGAGGGGTTTATCTGGTCCCCTTCGCCGGTGAGCTTCGTCTCCGCCCCGGAGGATAGGTCCCAGGCGTAAACGTCCCAGCCGCCGTCCCTACTGTCCTGCCAGACGAGGAGGTCGCCGCTGAGGACGGAGTTGATCTGATCGCCAGCCCTTCGCGGAGGCGGGTTGATCGATCTTCCGTCGAGGTCTCTCACCATCACGTCCCAGTTGCCGGAGGAGTCATCCATCCAGGCGATCCGCCTGTTGCTGACTGAAGGGCGGACCTGATCGCCCCTCCCTTCGGCGACGACGATCTCATCGCCAGAGGAGAGGTCCAGAGCCCTGATATCCCAGTCGCCTTTCCTATCGTCCTGCCAGACGAGGAGGCCGCTTTCCACTGCCGGGCTCCTCTGGTCGCCGGGCGCCCGGACCAGGGGTCGTTCGCGCCTGTTATAGAAGTCGAAGCCGAAGATATCCCAGTCGCCTCCCCGGTTGTCGGACCAGACGACGAAGCTCCCGCTGGTGGCTATCTCCGCCTTCTCCAACAGCAGAATCGGATCGTCTCCGATGGACCTGGTCATGATCTGGGG
>JANKMW010000048.1:1053-4245 GCA_024649985.1 Methanothrix sp. | reverse complement strand
GGGGCGTCTCGCCGCGGTAGTCCATCCAGACGATCCTGTCGCCGCTCAAAACCTGAGACCCGCCAGCGACGTTCACGTAGAAGGGAAAGCCGACCCCGTCGTTCGGTTTTTGGTGGAGCGGCCCCGTGACTGCGGGGATCTCCCTCTCCAGCTCCAGGTCGTAGAGGTAGATATCGAAGTCCCCGTTCCGGTTGTCCAGCCAGGCGACCCGATCGCCGGAGATGATCGGTTGTACCTGGTCTCCATTGCCTGAAGTGATCACCGTCTCAATGCCCGTCAACAGGTTTTTGGCTCTTATATCCCAGACGTCGTTCCGATCGTCCATCCAGACGATGGCATTCCCGTAAATCCATGGGGCCTGCTGCTTTCCTGAGTCCGTCGTCACCTGAGTCTCTGCCCTGGTGGTCAGGTTGTAGACGAATATGTCCCAGTTTCCGGCCCGATTGTCCGTCCAGGCCACCAGATCTCCGCTGACCATCGGTTGCGCCTTCTTCGAGCCGCCGGTGGTTATCTGAATTTCGGACCCGTCGGAAGGATCATATATGTAAACCTGGTCGTCTCCGGTCCTATTGTCTATCCAGACCACCTTTCCGTCACCTATCTTTCCGTAATACTTGTCGTGTACGTCGTCGGGTACGGAGGTCTCCGCCCCCGTCGACAGGTCGTAGACGAAGAGGTCGATATTCCCACGTCTTCTGTCAGAATAGACGACCAGGTCGCCGCTGATGCTGGGGCTGCTCTTCTCGCCCGCAGAGTCGGTGATCTGGCGCTCCTCATCCCTTATAAAGTCGTACATGTAGACGTCGAAGACGCCGGTCCGGTCGTCGGTCCAGACCACCCTATCTCCGTCGATCCAGGGGTTTGTATGGTTGTAAGGGGCCGAGGTGACATGGTCGTCTGCCACCAGGTTGAAGTCGTAGATGTAAATGTCCGGGTCCCCCGCCCGATAGTCGGTCCAGACGACGCCCCACTCGCCGAGGGCCGGCGCCATCTTCATCGACCCCGGACTTACGGCCATCTCGCCGCCGGTCCTGACGTCGTAGAGGTAAACATCGGCGATGCCGCTCCGGTGGTCCTGCCAGGCTACGAGGTGCCCCTTGACCGATGGAGCGGTCTGCAGCCCCTCCCTCTCGATCACCGTCTCCTTCTTCGTCGATAGGTCGTAGATGACTATATCGTAGTCCCCGTCCTTCTCCTCGGACCAGACCACCAGGTTCCCGTCGATGGCCGGAAAGGCTTGCTCCCCCGGACTCGGTGAGACGGGGCTCTCTCGGCCCGTCTTCAGGTCGTAGATGTATATGTTGGAGTTGCCCTTCCGGTTGTCCGCCCAGACGATCCGTTCACCGCTGATCTTCGGCTGGATCTGGTCGTTAGGGTCGGCGGTGATCCGCCGCTCCAGCCCTTCTTCCAGATCGTATAGGTAGATGTTCCAGCCGCCGTCCCGCTCGTCCATCCAGACGACCCGATCTGCGTCTATGTCCGGGAGGAACTGGTTGCCGGAGGCGGTGGTGATAGGCATCTCCTCTCGTGTCGCGTAGTCGTAGAGGTATATGTCCGACTCTCCGGTTCGCAGGTCCTGCCAGACGATCCTCGTTCCGCTGACTGCGGGGCGGTCCTGATGGCCGGGGAAGAAGGAGACGCCCCTCTCGGTCCCGGTCTCGAGGTCGTACATGAATATGTCGAAGTTGCCGCTTCTGTTGTCCGCCCAGGCGACTATGGAACCGTCTATGGCGGGCTGCTCCTGAAGGCCGCCCCAAGTGCTGATGGGCCGCTCTTTTCCCCCACTCATTCCCGAGGCGACGCCCGCCAAAAGGAGCGCCGCCGTCAATAAAACTATCGTTCGCCTCGACATCTTAGCACTCATCCTGTCGAAGTTAAGCTGAAGATCTCAACCCCCGCCATCTCGCCGGAGAATATATAAGCTCTCACCCTCGGGCCGGAGCATATTCCGAATGAGGAATATCTGCGGCGGATAAAGGACAAAGGGGAAGAAGAAGAAGAAGAAGAAGGCGGGGAAGGGCGAAGGGGGGCCAAGCCTGCCCGCTACCTGCCCCGAACGACGATGGAGAGGACGTCCTCGTCTGCGAGGGGATGGTCGAGCCCCACCGACTGGCCCGGGAACTTGGCGCTCTTTCCCCAGACCTTTGCGTACCGGAAGTGCCTGACAAAGTCCCTGTGGAGGTGCTCGCAGACCGTCCGGACGGTGGAGTCCTCCAGGATCACCAGGGGATCTTTCATGTCGGCCTTCCCCCGCTGGGGCTTTAGGTATACCCTGATGAACCCCAGGGTATCGTATATCAGATCCTTGAGCTCCTCGACGCCGAGATCCTCCTCCACAGATAGGGGTATGAAGTCGCGGCCGATCGTCTTCTTTATCTCCTCTCTGACGTCGTCGTACTCGAGATCGATCTTGTTTATGACGGCGACCTGGGGGACGTATATCCTGTTTCCTGCGAGAAAGTCGACGAGGGTCTCGGTATCGATATCCTCCCTGACGGTCACGATCCCGTTTACGATCCCATAGGCCCGGAGGATCTCGGCGATCTCGACTTCCGTCATCCTGGTGAGGGGGACGGTATTTCGAAGGATTATCCCCCCCTTATCCGAGGGGTTGAGGGTGATGTCGGGGGGGACCTTGTCCAGCCTGATCCCGGCATCGTAGAGCTCCCGCTCCAGGACGTCGAGGCGGTAGTTGTAGACGTCCCCCATCAGAAGGATTATGTCCGCGGCCCTCGCCGCGGTGATGACCTCGCGACCCCTCCCCTTCCCCCTGGAGGCGCCCTTTATGATCCCGGGCATGTCGAGGATCTGGATCTTGGCCCCCTTGTAGTCCATCACCCCAGGGATCACCTCCAGGGTCGTGAAATGGTAGGCCCCCACCTCAGCGTCGGAGCCCGTCAGCCGGTTGAGGAGGCTCGACTTTCCGACGGAGGGGTAGCCGACGAGGGCGACGGTGGCGTCCCCCGACTTCTTGACGTAGTAGCCCTTGCCGCCTCCGGCGCCCTTGATCCTCTGAAGCTCCTGCTGAGCTTTCAGCTTCGCTATCTTGGCCTTCAGCTTTCCTATATGGTGCTCTGTCGCCTTGTTCTTCTGGGTGTTGAAGATCTCCTCTTCTATCGCCTGGATCTGCTCGTCGACTGTAGCCATCTATAACCTGCCTTCGAACGACCCCAACAGACCGCACCTCTGCAG
>JANKMW010000048.1:0-1043 GCA_024649985.1 Methanothrix sp. | reverse complement strand
CTCTGCAGTCTCCCGGGAGAACGTCTTTCCCAGCCCCCTGATCCGCGATACCATATTAATGGTTTGGGTTCACGGAGGACGGATCGATGGGCTCTGGGACGGGGGCGATGATCCGCCGGGACCGGCGGATCGGAAGCTTCCGGTCGCGAGACCAAAAGTATAAATATCGCCCCCCCAAGGCTATCCCCGGTCTGGGGTATAGTATGAAGTGTCAAGGAAATTCCAAGAGGAAGTTGACCGGCGGAAGGCTCATCTCAAACCGGGGAAAGAGGAAGTACGAGCTGGGAAGAGATGCCGGCGAGCCGCACGTCGACGTCACGCGAAAGAAGCTGATAAGGACCAGGGGCGGCAACACCAAGGTGAGGCTCCTCAGGTGCAACGTTGCCTGTGTTGCAGATCCAAAGACTGGAAAGTCCAAGATCGCGAAGATCGTGAGCGTTGACGACAACGCCGCGAACCTCAACTACATCAGGAGAAACATAATTACGAAAGGCGCCATCATCAAGACCGATCTGGGAGCAGCCCGGGTCACCAGCAGGCCGGGTCAGGACGGGGTCGTCAACGCGACCCTCATAGCCGTGTGATCCCGGTCGTCGGCTCAAACTCTTTTGATGTACCTGATATTCAGATGTTCCGGATGCGGACGCCACCTCTACGCAGAGGAGAAGACCGCATCCAGGACCTGTCCCTGCGGAAGGCGGATCAGCCTGAAGAAGGTCAAAGTCCTCTCTAAAGCGGCGGATGAGCGGGATGCCGGAGAGATGGTGAGGGCTTTGCAGATGGAGGGGCACGACTTCACCGGCTTCTCTCCGGCGGGCTGATCGCCGTTTTAATCCCTTTTTTAAGGCGCCCCTCCCGGACCATAATGGAGGGTGCACATCGGTCCAACATAAGGTCTACGTGAAAAATAACGATTTAAACCGCAGGGGCTGATGGGGGTTTGGAGGCGGAATCAAATGGAGCGGCTGCGGCCGACCCCGCCTCCATAAAGGAGGGAGGGGACGATCCCCTCCCCTTGGCGCATTGCGACCAAGATATAACGG
>JANKMW010000047.1 GCA_024649985.1 Methanothrix sp. | reverse complement strand
CGTTATCCTGCGACGTTATATGCCTAAATTTTGGGGAGCTTAGGTTTTTATGGCTTTCGAACCGCTTGCGGGCAAGAGGATCGTCTGTGTCAGGAAGCGACGGACAAAAGTGGACTACGCACAGTTTATGAGCGATCTTGTCAAACATTATCCAGATGCGGACTCTATACGCCTCGTTCAGGACAACCTAAATACACATACTGCCGCTTCATTTTATGATGCGTTTCCTGCCGATGAGGCTTTCAATCTTGCTAAGAAATTCGAATATCATTATACGCCCAAAAAGGGTAGCTGGCTAAATATGGCGGAGATAGAACTCTCGGCTCTTTCAAAGCAATGCTTGGATCGAAGGATTGGTGATATCAACGAACTATCAAAAGAAATCGATGCTTGGCAGCGAGAAAGGAATGATATCAAAGCGACCGTTCGATGGAAATTCAATAAAAGCGACGCTAGAGAAAAACTCAAAAGGCATTACCTTAAGTTGCAAAATTAATGTTAAGGAGCACTAGAAGTAATCAGGCGCGAGAAGGGCGAAGTAGTGGGGAAGACCTTCCTCAATGTCGCCAGAAATAAAACCGCTTGAGATAAAAACGCCCTCTCTGGCCCTCCGGACGGGCGGACGCCCCTTGGGGCCCCGCCCTCCCGATGGCTTAGCATCCCTCCTTTAAGAGATGATCTTCAATCTTTCTTAAGCCACGGCATCATCGACCGAAGCTCCCCGCCCACCTCTTCGATGAGGTGCTCGGACTCCATCCTCTCCAGGGCCCTCTTGACGGGAAGACCCGCCTGGCTCTCCAGGATCCACTCCCGGGCGAACTGGCCGGTCCGGATCTCCGTCAGGATCTCCCACATCGCCTCCCTCGACTGATCGTTGATGATCCTGTCGCCCCGGGTGAGGCCGCCGTACTCGGCGGTGTTGGAGACGTTCTCCCACATCCTCAAAAGGCCCCCCTCGTGGATCAGGTCGACGATCAGCTTCAGCTCGTGGCAGGTCTCGAAGTAGGCGACCTCCGGCTGGTATCCGGCCCTGACCAGCGTCTCGAAGGAGGCCTTGATCAGCTCCGTCACCCCGCCGCACAGGTTCACCTGCTCGCCGAAGAGGTCGGTCTCCGTCTCCTCCTCGAAGGTCGTCTCCAGAACCCCGGCGCGGGTCCCGCCGATCCCCCGGGCGTAGGCCATCGCCTTCTCGAAGGCGGCGCCGGTGAAGTCCTGCTGGATGGCGACGAGGCAGGGGGTCCCTATCCCCTCGAGATAGGTCCTCCGGACGAGATCCCCGGGCCCCTTAGGCGCCACCATGTAGACGTCGACGTTCTCGGGGGGTATGATCTGAGAGAAGTGGATGTTGAAGCCGTGGGAGAACCCCAGGGCGTTGCCCTCTTCGAGGTAAGGCTCGATATCTTTTCGGTATATTATGGGGTGGAGCTCGTCGGGGAGGAGGATGTGGATCAGGTCTGCCTCCTTCGCCGCCTCGGGGGTCGTAGCCACCCTCACTCCGTCCGCCTCCGCCCTCTTCCAGGCCTTGGAGCCGGGAACGTCTGCCGCCACCACGTCCAGCCCTGAGTCCCGGAGGTTCTGGGCCTGGGCGTGCCCCTGGCTTCCGTATCCGATGATGGCGATCGTCTTTCCCTTCAGAACGCCGAGGTCGGCGTCTTTGTCATGGTATATCTTGGCCATTTCCTTTAGTCCTCCCTATTTTGAGAAGTTCTGATCTATGAGTCCATCACGCATTTAATATAAACTTGATCTGGTGAGGCCCGACCCCCCCCCGAGATCGCATCGCAGGCCCCTTCGACGGGGTATCCCGCCGGCTTGGAGGCGGGCCGTCGGGGAGGGAGGCTTGATGGAGATCGTCAGGGGTTTCGGGCAAAAATAGATCAGGGGACCATCGCCTTGGTGCCCCTGACCATGGAAACCTTCCCCGTCCTCGCCATCTCCTTGATCCCGAACTGGCGGAGGAGCCGGACCATCGCCTCCACCTTGTCGTCGCTTCCTGTCACCTCCACGATGAGAGACCGGGGGGATACGTCGATGATCTTAGCCCGAAAGACGCTGACGATCTGCATGATCTCGCTTCGGTCCTCCTTGCGGGCCGCCACCTTGATTATCGCAAGCTCCCGCTCCACTGACTCGGAAGAGAGGAGCTCGCTCACCCTGATGACGTTGACGAGCTTGTTCAGCTGCTTTGTCACCTGCTCTAATACGACCTCGTCACCGTCGACGGTGATCGTCATCCTGGCGTAGTCGGGGTTGTCCGTCGACCCCACGGTGAGGCTGTCGATGTTGAAACCCCGCCTGCTGAAGAGCCCGGCTATCCTCACCAGGACTCCAGGCCTGTTCTCGACGATGAGGGCTATAGTATGCAAAGATCTCACCCCTCCAGCTCCAGGATCTCGCTCGCGGAAGGTCCGGCGTACGATCTTGGGGTCTGGGCCGCCGGGTCAGCCGACTCCAGCTCCAGGATCTCGCTCAAGGAGGCCCCCGCCGGGACCATCGGCGATACCTTCTCGTCCGGGGATATTACCACATCGACGACGGTCATCACCTCAGACTCGATCGCCTCCAGAAGGACGCCCTCCAGCTCCGAGGGCTTGGTAGCCCGAAGGCCCAGGGCACCGTACGCCTCGGCGACCTTCACGAAGTCTGGGACCCGGTATAAAGTGGTATTCGAGAACCTCTTCTCGTAGAAGAGGTCCTGCCACTGCCGGACCATCCCCAGGACGCCGTTGTTCAAGATGATCACCTTGACGGCTACATCGTTGACGACGGCCGTCGCCAGCTCCTGGATGTTCATCTGGAAGGACCCATCCCCGGCTATGTCGAAGACCTCCTTCTCCGGACAGCCGAGCTTGGCTCCGATGGCGGCGGGAAAACCGTACCCCATCGTCCCGAGCCCCCCCGAGGATATGAAATGCCTAGGGTCCTTGTGGGTGAAGAACTGGGCTGCCCACATCTGGTTCTGCCCCACCTCCGTCACGATGACGGCGTCGGGGCAGAGCCTGCATATCGTCTCCAGGACGCACTGGGGCTTGATCGTCTCGCCCTCGGTCGAATAGCATAGGGGATAGTTCCCCTTCCAGCCGGCGACCTTCTCGTACCAGGTTCCCCAGGGCTTCTCGCCGACGGCCTTCGCCAGCTCCGCCAGGGCGGATTTCGCGTCTCCTACGACCGGTATATCCACCCGGACGTTCTTTCCGATCTCGGCGGGGTCGACGTCTACGTGGATTATCTTGGCCTGAGGCGCGAAGCTTGCCACCTTTCCCGTCACCCTGTCGTCGAATCTCGCCCCCACCGCCAGGATCAGGTCCGCCTCCTGGATGGCGTAGTTCGCGTACTTCGTCCCGTGCATCCCCAGCATCCCCAGGGATAGAGGATGGTCTTCGGGGAAGCAGCCGATCCCCATCAGAGTCGTCGTCACAGGGGCCTTGATCCTCTCCGCAAGCTGGAGGAGCTCCCGATGGCCGTCGGAGTACTTGACGCCGCCGCCGACGTAGATGACCGGCCGTTCCGCCTCCATCAGGGCCGCTGCCGCCCTCTTGATCTGGAGGCTGTGGACCTTGAGGTTGGGGTTGTAGCCGGGAAGGTGGATCTCGGGATAATCGAACTCCAGCTCGTCGACGGTGACGTCCCTGGGAAGATCGATGAGAACGGGGCCGGGCCTTCCGGTCCTCGCTATGTAGAACGCCTCTCTGAAGATCCGGGGGATATCCTTCGCATCCTTGACGAGGTAGCTGTGCTTGGTCACCGGGATCGTTATCCCTGTGATGTCCGCCTCCTGGAAGGCGTCCTTTCCTATGAGGCTGGTGGGAACCTGGCCGGTCATCGCCACCATCGGCACCGAGTCCATGTAGGCGGTGGCGATCCCCGTCACCAGGTTGGTGGCGCCGGGACCCGAGGTCGCTAGGCATACGCCTACGCGCCCCGTCGCCCTGGCGTATCCGTCTGCGGCATGAGCTGCCGCCTGTTCGTGCCTCACAAGGATGTGCCTGATATCCGATTCGTAAATGGCGTCGTATAGAGGCAACAGCACCCCGCCCGGAAGCCCGAAGATCGTCTCGACCCCTTCGAGCTTCAGGGACTCCAGGATGGCCTGGGCCCCGGTCATCTTACCCATCTATCCGTCCTCCTCAAGTTGCATCAGCCTGTTGATCCCTTCCAAAACCGCCTCCACAGAGGCCATGATTATGTCTGCACCCGCTCCCCGAGCCGTGATGGACCGGTCGCCCATCGCCATCGTCACCCATACCTCCACGAGGGCGCTCGTCCCTCCGGTGATGGCGTCGACGTGGTACTCCTCGAGCCTCACATCTCTCACCCCGGAGATCGCCCGGCGGATGGCGTTGATGGCGGCGTCGACGGGGCCGACCCCCGTCCCCGCCTCCAGCATCTCCGTCCCGTTGACGGTGATCCTGACGCTGGCCGTCGGAGTCGCCCGGTTTCCGCTGACCACCGTGAACTCGTCGAGCTTCACCTTCGGCACCTTCTGGATCGACAGGACGATCTCTGCGATCGTCTGAAGGTCGGCGTCGGTGACCCTTTTTCCCTTGTCTCCCAGGTCCTTGACCCGGGATAGGATCTCCGATAGCTCCCCCTTATCGCACTCGATCCCCAGCTCCCGGAGGGCAAGCTCCACGGAGCTCCTCCCCGCGTGCTTGCCCAGGACGATCCTCCTCTTCCTCCCGACGGTCTCGGGATGGATCGGCTCGTAGGTCGAGGTGTCGGCGATGAGGCCGTGGACGTGAATCCCAGCCTCGTGGGTGAAGGCGTTCTCCCCCACGATCGCCTTGTTGGGGGCTACCGGCACCCCCATCAGCCGGGAGACGAGCCTCGAAAGGGAGTAGAGCTCCAGACACTTTATCTCCGTCTTCAATCCGTAGAGGGACTCTAGGGTCATCACCACCTCTTCGAGGCTGGTGTTCCCCCCCCGCTCTCCGATCCCGTTGACGGTGACGTGGGCCATGGAGGCCCCGCCCCGGAGGGCTGCGACGGTGTTGGCGGTGGCCATCCCGAAGTCGTCGTGGCAGTGGACGCTGACGGGGGCGGGGAGGTCGGAGAGGCTCTTGAATACCTCAAAGGCCCTCTCGGCCACCAGAACCCCCACGGTGTCGCAGTAGCAGAGCCTATCCGCCCCGGCGTCGATCCCCTCCCTATAGAGGGATCTGAGGAACGGCTCGTCGGCTCGGCTTGCGTCCTCGCCCGAGAGCTCCACCACCAGGCCGTGGTCTTTTGCGTACTCTGTCACCTCCACCGCCGAGGCCATCACAGAATCCCGGTCCGACCTGAGCTTGCTTCTTATATGAAGGTCTGAGACCGGCACCACCAGGTGGATGGAGCCGACATCGCACTCCAGGGCCAGGTCCACGTCATCAGTCCTGGCCCGGACGTAGCTGCAAACCTCAGCCCTGAGACCCTCGTCCGCCACCGCCTTCATCGACCTCCTCTCGCCTTCGGAGGTGACTGCCGAGCCCGCCTCTATCACGTCGACCCCGAGAGCGTCCAGCCTCTGGGCGATCTCCACCTTCTCTTCAAGGCTCAAAGAGACGCCGGGGGTCTGTTCACCGTCGCGAAGCGTCGTGTCCAGGAAATGGACTTTACCAAATAAAGCGATCCCACGCATTCATCTTCCATCACCAAATAGATGCCATACGGATTATGGCAGATCTTCAACAATGGGGTTTTTAATGGTTGATAAAGCTGACGACGGAACCGGCGACTGCAACGGGATCAGAAGGGCCGATCCCTCTTGGGATGAAGGAAAGATTTATCACTCTCGGAGGGGCATTACTCGCCTTCAGCCTGAAGGCTGGAGAAGAGATGAGGCTTCAAAGATGAAGGTCAGGTGCGAAAATGGGGTCAAGGGCGAAGACTGGATCTGATGCTGAGCTATCGGACGTGCGGAAGTCAGGGGAGCTGGAGACGGCGGAGCTGCTTTTGACGGCGGAGATATACAACCGATCGGAGAGCCTGACCGAGGACGACCTGCCGCCCAGGATCAGAAAACACTACTTCGACCCCGTGACGAAGAAGGTTCGGCGGCCGATCTACGTCACCGAGGGGGACGTCCAGGAGATTTACGGCCTGGGAAGCGTCCGGGAGGCGGCGAGATCCCTTCCTTTCGTCGACCGCGAGGGGCTCAGAGACCAGCTCCGGCTCACCGTCTTCGACGTGGGTGCTCGGTGGTTTGTAAAACGCGAGACCCTGGAGAGGATCAGGTCCAACCCCACCCTCGCCTACTTTTACGAGAACTACGACTCCCTGGACGTCAGCTACGCCGAGGCGAAGAAGAGAAACCAGCCCCTCCTCACCGACAGGGAGTGGGTCCAGGCCAAGATCCGGGAGCTGACCGCAAAAGTCGAAGAGGCCGACGACATCCTGAAGCTCGTCCGGATCAAGGCCCCCGAGGACGTCCGCGACAGGATGGAAGATCTGGTCCTGACCGGTGAGCAGGTCAAGGAGATAGATAAGGCTGCAAAAGCCCTGGAGCACCGGGACTACCTGAGGGACGTGGGGCTCTACGACATAGGCAAGCTCCTCTTCGTGGGGCCGCCGGGAACCGGGAAGACCTCCACCGCCATGGCCCTCTCCGGAAAGTTCGGCCTCCCCGTCGTCGAGGTCCGGCTCTCGATGGTGACGAGCCAGTACCTGGGCGAGACGAGCAAGAACATCGACAAGGTCTTCGATCTCGCAAAAAATCTCAGCCCATGCATACTGTTCATAGACGAGTTCGACTTCGTCGCCAAGACCAGGACCTCCGAAGAGCACGGCGCCATCAAGAGGGCTGTCAACACCCTCCTGAAGGCGATCGACGACATCAGCCTCGTGGAGGACGGCGTCCTGCTCATCGCCGCTACAAACCACCCCCAGCTCCTGGACTATGCCGCATGGAGGCGGTTTGACAAGATCGTCAACTTCCCGCTCCCGGACCAGGAGATGAGGCGGGAGATCTTCAAGAAGGTCCTGGCGAAGATCCAAGGGCAGGTCGACTCCCAGGTCCTGGCGGAGAGGACCGAGGGTTACTCCGGCTCCGACATCAGGCTGGTGGTGAGGGAGGCGGTCTTGAACGCCCTCCTGGAGGAGAGGAGGGTGATCGACCAGGAGGATATGGAGAAGGGAATCCAGGAGTTCGATCGGAGGATACGAGATCATCGAGGGAGCGCCGCGACATGAAAGTGACCCTCCTGGGGACCGGCGACGCCATAGGCACCCCGAAGATCGGATGCAGGTGTCCCGCCTGCGCCGACGCCCTCTGCGGCGGGAGGAGCAGAAGGCTGCGGTTCTCGATCCTTGTGGAGAATGCCGGAGGGAAGGTGCTCATCGATACCAGCCCCGACCTCCGGTGGCAGCTGATCAGGACCGGGATCAGCCGGGTCGACGGCGTCATCTGGACCCATGCCCATTACGACCATTACGCCGGCTTCGGCGACTTTCACAGGGTCCAGAACCGGGTTCCCGTCTACGGCCTCCAAGAGACGATGGACTACATCTTGAACTACCTATACTTCATGAGGCCGAAACGGAACGTCGTCGAGACGGGGGTGCCCTTCGACCTGGCTGGGATGGAGTTCACCCTCTTCGAGGTGAACCACCCCCCCATCTGCGAGGCGGCGGGGGTACTCGTCAGGGTGGGGTCCAAGAAGCTGGTGGTGACGGGAGACACCAACCTTTCGATCCCCGAGGCTAGCCTGGAGATGATGAGAGGAGCAGACCTTTTGGTCGCCGACGCCATCACCCCTCCCGGTTACAACCTCAACAAGCATATGGACTCGGAGGAGGCCGTCGGCCTCGGCCGCCGCCTTTCGGCGAAAGAGGTGGTATTGACCCACATAAGCCACCTATTCCCCCCCCACGACGTAGCCATCAAGAGGTGGCCCCTCGGGTTCGACATGATGACGATGGAGCTGTGAAAGATGGTTGAGCTCTGAACGAAAGTTGTTTATTTTTGCATCGGCGCAAAAGAGGGGCATGGGGAGTTTTCGTCCTTTGGGGGGGGGTCTGCCCTTGCTCGCGACCTTATCCTTCGCCACCATATTCATAGTTCCGGCTGCAGCAGCCGCTGGAGGTTTCGGCTGGGAAGATAATTTTACGGACCTCTTCGAGATCGCCCCCATCCCAGACTTCGGGTCCGGGACGGGCGGTCCAGGGGAGACGAAACCGGGTTTCCAACCGACGGTGGCGGAAACGCGCCCAAAGATGGGGCTGACGATGGGCGGCATCAATTTCAGCCTCCTAGATCCGAAGGATGGTGAAGACGACGGAGATCGGAGCCGCTGGGCGAACTTCTCCCTGGTCCTTCCGCCGGGATGGAGGGGGTCGGTGGAAGGGGGGAGAAACGAAGGGCGGCTCGTCCTGGAGGGCCCCTGCGCCCTCGCCTCCATCGGCTGGTTTGAGGACTTCGGCGTCGACCCCGACGGCGTCCTCAGGCAGGTGGTGAGGGGCTACAGGAGCGAGCCGTTGGGCTTCTCGGTCCTGACGGCGGAGCAGTCCCATCCCGTCGAGGTGGACGGCCAGAGGGGATCGACGCTGAACGTCTACTATCGGCGTGGTGGCCACGAGTCTTCAAAGAGGCTCGTCGCCTGGTCGTCTCCCGTCTCAGGGAGGTTCTTCTTCGCCTCCTTCTGGTCCTGTCCTGAGTCCTGGGATGAGAACCTCGAAAGGTTCGAGGGGGTCATCGAGAGCTTCAGGGACGAGGGGTCCGAACGGTACGCGGTGCTGCAGCCCCGGTCCCCCGTCCTCGACGGCTGGGGTACGGTCCTATCTCTTACGCTTCTGTCTTATCATTTTTCGAGCCGTCCTCCAACCCAAAACCCCGAGGTGGGGGTGAAGGTGGTCATCAAGAGCCGCCGAGAGGGAGGGCGGATCGACGATGTGGCCTGCGAGGAGATAGTCTCTCTCCGCCGTAGGGCGGAGGCTCCGGCCGGAGAGGTGGCGCTCCAAAAGCTCCTTTTGGACGGGGGATACGGGGCGATCCTCCTCCGGAGGGGGGGAGCCTTCTGGGTGGCGGTCCAGGGGCCGGAAGGAAATTGGCAGCCGATATCTCCGGCCGCGGACGGAGCTGTCAGGGGGGTAGGGTCCCTGGTGCGGCCCGAGGAGGGGGATTGGTACCGTGGGATGGTGGTGGACGGGGTCAACGTGGTGAGAGGGCTCGCCGGAGAAGACGGCTCCTTGGGCGGCGCCTCCATCGAGAAGGACTGCGACCCGCCGCGGATGGTGGACCTCCCCCCTGCCGAAGCGGTGGATCCGAGATGGATATTGGGGCTCAGAGACCTGTTGGACCGTTACACCTACGCCGGGGAGGAGGATGATCCGGACTCCACCCATCGGACTCAGGTATCCTGGGCGCTCCTCGAGGGGGAGGGGTACGACGCCCTTCTGATGGAGGGTTACGAGGGCCACCCCCTCCACCCGCGGATGTGGGTCGCGGTCCGGGATCCAGAGGGAGGGTACGTGGCCGTCGACCCGGCCGCGGGGGGCCATCGGGGCCTCGGAGAGGTGGTCTTTGCAGATGATCGGTTTTATGGGATCGGCTACGATACGTCCCTGCAGTTCTCCTGCCTCTGCCCGGATAGGGGCCTCTCCATCGATCCGGGATCGGTCAGGACGGAGGGACGATGACCCCATACCTTCGCCCCCTCGGCGCAGAGGAGCAGAACCGCCTCCTCTCCGCCCTCAACTCCGAGGGGGATAAGATTATGCTCAGGCTCCTTTTGGAGACGGGCCGGAGCCTGGAAGACCTCCGGGGAGCGAAGAGCTGCGACCTTGATCGAGATCGGGGGGTCCTCCGGTTGAGAGGAGAGTATGAAGAGGCCGAAGATGGATCCTCCGGGGTCGAGGAGATCCCCCTCTCGCCGGAGCTCCTCAGGGCGGTGGTGGGTTACATCGACGCCAACCCCGGCAAAACCCACATCTTCGAGGGGAGATGCGGCAAGCCCGTCGGCCCGAAGTGGGCGAGGTGCGTCCTCGTCCCCGCCGCCGCGAAGATCGGCGTCGAAGATCCCCGGGCCGGGGCGGGCCGGGGCTGATCTGTCAAACCTCGCCGGCCTTTTTGCGGAGCACCAGGGCGAAGACCCCGCCGACGAGGGCTATCGCCGACCCCAGGAGGACCGCCCCCTCGTCGAGGTGAAAGATGAGGAAGATGGATGTGACGATCCCCAGCATCGGGAGGATGGGGAGGGTGCCGATCCTCAACGGAACCCTGAAGGGGCGAGGACGATCAGGATCTTTGTACCTCAGATAGATGAGGCTCGCGTTGATGACGACGAAGGTAGAAAAGAGGATGAAGTCGTTGGCGCTGGCGACAAAGGCTATGTCGCCGGAGAAGACGAATCCCATCGAAAGGAGCATGACGACGATGATCGCCGTCCAGGGCGTCCTCCTCTTCGGGTGGACCCGCGCCAGGAAATCGGGCATGGCTGAGGACTCGGCCATCCCGTAGGCGATCCTGGACGCGGCGAGGAGCATCAGAAGGACTGTGTTGGCGGTGGCGAATAAGGCTATAGCCGAGATGACGACGAAGGCCTCCGGCCCCAGGGCCTCGGCCGCCACCTCGGCGAAGGGGGCGTCGGAGGCGGCGAGGGCCTCCCAGGGGACGACGGAGACGACGCTCACAGCCACCAGCATGTAGAGGACGATGGTGGTGGCCAGGGCAACAACCAGGGCGAGGGGTATGTTCCTCTCGGGGTCTCTGGTCTCCTCCGAGAGCTTCACCATCTCTTCAAAGCCCATGTAGGCGAAGAAGATGAGGGCCGCGGCCCCGAAGATCCCGTCGAAGCCGCCAGGCATCTCCAAGTAGTCGACGCTCCCCAAATGGGGGAGGCCTATGTAGATCACCATCAAAAGCCCCGCCGTTTCGACGAGGGTGAAGACGATGGCAAACCAGGCCGAGATCTTGATCCCCCAGAGGAGGACGAGGGAGAGGGCCAGGAGGAGGACGATCGCCGATCCGAGGATCGAAAGCCCCGTCAGGGCCTCGAAGTAGCCGCCGAAGGCGAGGGCGACCGTCGCCGCCCCTATGATCCCGCTGAATATGATCATCCACCCGACGACGAAGGCGAGCCTCTCGCCGAAGGCGCGGCGGGTGTACTCGTGCTCGGCGCTGGCCCGGGGAAAGATCGACGAGAGCTCGGCGTAGCTGAGGCCGGTGAAGACGGCGATGAGAGCTGCCAATCCAAAGGAGATCCAGACGGCGTTCCCGGCCATCCCCGCGGCCTTCCCGATCAGAGCGTAGATCCCGGCCCCCAGGATTATCCCGATGCCGGAGAGGGTCACCTCGAAGAGCCCTAGCTCTCGCTTCAGACTTGGTTTTCCATCTTCGGTCATATCAATCGAGACCCCGGCGAGATTCGCAAAGGCCGATCCTCCATATATGAACTTTGCTCAATTTTGATCCTATTTCGAAGGTTGTTTATCTTCGAAGGATGATAGTCCCCGGAGATGATGGAAAATGGATCCGTTCCCCCTGAGAAGTTCAGAGAGTTGGTCGAATTCTACCTCATCGATTACAGGACGTCCCTCGGTAAAGCCATCGACATCGCGATAATCTCCCTGAACCTTTTAGTCTGCGCCATCTTCGTCATCGACACCTACGACATATCTGAAGAGCTCAGAGCCTTTCTATGGTGGATGGAGGTCTTCGTCGTCGGCTTATTCGTCATCGAATATATAGCTCGCCTATATGCCGCGCCGGATAGGAGAAGACAGATCTCGGACGTCTACAGCATAATCGACCTTGTGGCGATACTGCCGACGCTCTTTCAAGCAGTTCTCCCCCTAGTCGGCCTCACCCTCAATATAGCCTTCGTTAAGACTATCAGGGTATTCAAGGTATTCAGGATATTCAGGTTTCTCCGGTTCCTCGCCGACCCCCACTTCTTCTTCGGCAGCATATCTCTAGAGCTTCTCAAAGTGGCAAGGCTCGTGACGACGATTTTGATCATATTCTTCATCGGATCTGGCCTCTTCTACTACGTAGAAAGCCCTGCAAACGACGGGGTCAGAAACTTTGGAGATGCCTTTTACTTCACTGTGGTGGCCCTCACCACTGTCGGCTTCGGCGACATCACTCCAGTGACCGAGGGCGGAAAATTGGTGACGATCCTGATGATCCTCTCGGGGATCGTCCTCATACCTTGGGAGGCGAGCAAGATCGTCAAGGAGTGGGTTCTGATCACCAGGAAGACGAGCGTTCTCTGCCCTCAGTGCGGCCTCTTGGAGCACGATATTGACGCGACTTACTGCAAGCGATGCGGCCATCGGCTCTATCACGAGGAGGTTGTAGATGAGGTTTGAGAAGTATGGGGGGCGTCGGTGGCAGGTCGATCTCGTCTGCTTCTGTCTCAGAGCGGTTATTTCGCGGATGTTCTCACCACCGGGGTAGAGGATCGAGGTTGGGGGCCGGGGGGCGGATAATCCGGTTTGAGGGACTATCCGGGATTTAGTCCGAATATAACGGATCATAGGCGCATCAAATCCTATTTCATAGGAGTATAGGGATTGAAAACCGAATTTCCGAGATTATTTTTCCATTATACCAATAAACAGAATAATACGGATTTTGATAAGATAACTGATGATGATAAGGCGTTTTTGGGGGATTAAACTCTTGGATCAACAGG
>JANKMW010000046.1 GCA_024649985.1 Methanothrix sp. | reverse complement strand
CTTCCCGAACTCCTCCTTGGCCATCTCCTCGGTCATACATTCGCAGCCTTTGGGACACGACACCGTTTCCGGTTCCTGTGGAGTTACAGGCACAAGCGGTCTTAAGGGAATCAGTGGCAATTCCGGCACCGACTTCTTGATCCAGAACTTATTCCCGGTGAGAACTGATCTATCTAGAGGATAACCGTACTGGATCCAGTTTTCGTCAATTACGTCGCCCCCAGCACTATCAGCTCCTGCTGCAATGTAGCCTTCGGGCACCGTAACCACTATATCGTAAAATTCACATCCCGAAGGAAGAGTCAGCTCGTACCATCCTTTAGCATCTGTGGTTGCAGACTCCACAACCCTTCCGCGGTTTTTTTGGTCATTGGAGCAACAGAGCTCTACCCTGACATTGGGGAAAGGCTTGCTCTCATCTCTGAAATCCCCCTCGTACACTCGGCCCGAGACGGTTGCGGCCGAAGACTGAAGAGTTCCCTGGATACGACCTAACTCCTCATCCGAAACGGTGGGCGTTTCCAGAAATGGCAAAGCGTTACAATTTAGCCCAGCGAATAGAAGTATAGCGATAAGATTTGCAGCAAGTATCAGCTTCAACCTCATGGTCGACCTCCATGAATAAAAGATAGAGCCGCGTAGGCGGCTCATCTAAGAAGTTTCATTCTGCTGCCTCAAGGCAGAAGAAGTCGTAGTCTATGGACCGATGAGCGTAGCCGGGCTCACCCCAACCACGGCCATTGTTGACGATCGTCCTGTCCCAGACTTCGAGCATGATCTCGTATCCGCAGGGAGGCAGACCCGAGGTATCCCAGGTGAAGGTCAAACCGGCATCTCCCTGATCGCTCACGCCGGCGTACTTCCTGACCGGCAGGATGGAGCCGGGGCAAGCTGGATGCAGACCGCACCTGTAACTCAACTGGTAGCTGTAGAAATGTTCGTCGGTGGCGGTGATCTCGCCGGTGACTTTATCGCCTATGGTTATGTCACCGCAGCTGGGCGTGCCCGAAAGGTTTAGTATTGCAGTAGGGGGGGTGTTGTCTATCACGACCACCACTGGAGAGCTTACGTGCTCGACGCCGCCCACACTTTCTACAGTCAATCTGAGGCTGTACTTACCATTCTTGCCTCCAGTATTCCAGGGATAGTACAACCCGCCCATCACAGGGTCAGAGTCGCAGATTATGCCCAACCATCCTTCAGAGTCTGGAACCCTGTCCACCCGCACCCAAAGGCTTGGCCATACGAAAGTCCACTCCTTGAAGGAATCGGTCATAGGCTTGAAGCCGTCCGGATCAGGTGGCGTGGTGGGACTGGACCACTCACCATACTCCACTTTGAACCTTTCGCACTCTTCACAGGAGGGCATCAGACCGAGGATCTCCACCCATCCTCCAAAGGGGCTGTCGAAGGCCTCGAAAGGCGGTGTAGTTGCACTCCAGCCATTGGCCAATCCCTGGGAGTTGATGTTTCCTGTCGGCATCCCACCCACACGGATGATGGCCGCTCCACAGGGAGGTCTTTCCCCTCTGCCCAAAGCCAGAGATAGGGCATCCAGACCCAGTTCCTTTGTCTTGGGCTCAAAGCAATGAGTGATATCTTCGTTGGTGCAGACGACGCCATCGCCTAAAAGGAGAACGTCACCATCGCTGAAAGCAGGCTCGCCTCGATAAAGAATCTCGGTGGAGAAATGGATCAGCTGTCTGTTCCCACTTCTATCGGCCGTCACAGCGTCAAGACCGAAGTCGACGCCGCGGTTGGGGATGCCAGCAGGCACGGCAGATGAGAGCAGAAGAGAGTTCTTCGCCACTATGCCGCCTTGTGCAGAAAGCAGATCGCCATCGATAAAGAGAGGCATCTCGACCTCTGGAGCTGTGCCCTCGGTAGAGAACCATATGTCGATCCCGTACTCCTCCAGCATCTGGGGCAACATCCCGGGGTTATCCAACCACCCCTCCCGACTGACCTCGGGGGCGTAATCCAGGAATCGTATTATGTTGTTCAGGTCTCCGACGAAATGGACGGCGTCAAGGCCCAAATCGCCCCTCGTCTCGATCTCAAAATTGGCCAAAAGAGCCCTATTTGGGATTACGGCACCGTTGGTGACCAACAGATCTCCTGCAGTGAATCGACCCAAGGGGTCGTCAAGCTCGGTAGAGAATGCGACCAGACGCCGCCCTGCATCGATGACGTCGGCTGCATCCAGGCCCAGGTCTTGTTCAGATTTGAAGACGGCCAACAACTCCCGGTTGCGAGCGAATACGACGCAGCCGGGACCCAGAAGATCTCCATCGGATATTATGGGGTTACCATCAGCCGGTTCAGGACCCAGAGTGACGAAATCTTCCTCTGAGGAGAAGAAAGCGCCTCTGCAGGCTGTTAAGGTCTCAGGGATTTCCACAGCACCGGTTACTTCTGCTAATCCATGAACCTCCGTCAATCTGGAAACGTCAGCCATCTCCAAAACGCCCGGCGTCCTCACGACGTTCTCCTGTGAAAGCGCCGGCTGAATCATTAAAAACGATAACAATATTACGAATAACATTCTTCTTTTCATTTTATACATCCCTCTCACACTTAAACTCAGCACCGTCCTTTTTGGACAATTATCAATGAACTTCCTGGACATAAACATTTTTTGGTGCTTTGAAAAATAACCCCCTGGTTTCGATGAAAGCTCAGGAAAAAAAGTCGATTCAATTCACAAGAGAAATGGGCCGCAATGAAACGCCGGAATGGGAACGCGCCCAAATTCGAGAAAGAAAACCAATTGGCCAGGATAAAAATCAGAAGAGATTCAAGCCCTGAAGGGCTAGCCCGGAAGGCTCACTGGACAGCGCCCTTCACCTCGTCCACGATCTTGCCGATAAAGCCCTTCTCCTTCTTCTCGGTGGGCTTCTCCTTACTTTTAGCATCCTCAGAACTTTTTGCCTCCCTCTTTCTCTCGCCGAACTCGGCGGCCAGCTCTTCGAGAAGCTCTTTTTGCCTTCCCGAGAGGTTCGTGGGGGTCTTGACGTTCACCCTCACGTGCATGTCGCCGGTGCCGCCGAATCCGTGGAGGCGTGCGATCCCCTTCCCCTTCAGCCGGAAGACCGAGCCGGTCTGGGTCCCTGCAGGGACCTTTATCCTCGCCCTCTTCCCGTCGAGGGTCGGAACCTCCAGGTCCGCCCCCAGGGCAGCCTGGGTGATGGAGAGGAGCGCCTCGAAGAGGAGGTCGTCCTCGTCCCTCCTGAAGAGGGGGTGGGCCCGGACGTTGACGAAGACGTATAAGTCGCCGGGTTCACCGCCGGGGTCGGGAGACGCCTCCCCCTGCCCCCCAAGCCTCAGGTGCTGGCCGGTCTCGACCCCGGCGGGGATCTTGACGCTGATCGTCCTCGTCTTTCGGACCCGACCCGACCCCCGGCACTCGGCGCAGGGGTCGGAGACGATCTGCCCCCGCCCGCCGCATTTGGGGCAGGTGGTGGAGGTCATCATCTGGCCGAAGGGGGTCTTCTGGACCCGGGTGACCTGGCCGGCGCCCCGGCACTGGTCGCAGGTCACAGGCGAGGTTCCCGGCTTCGCCCCCGTCCCGCTGCAGGCAGGGCAGATCTCCATCCGGGGGACCTCGATGGTGGTCTCAAGGCCGGAGGCCACCTCCTCCAGGGTCATATCCAGGTCGTAGCGGAGGTCGCGACCCCGTCCGGGCCCTCGGCGGCCGCCCCGGCCAGCGCCTCCGAAGAACATATCGAAGATGGACCCGCCGCCGCCAAACCCCCCGGCAAAGCCGAAGCCCCGGAGGAGGTCCTCGAAGTCGACGCCTCTGAAGAGGTCCTCCTGGGAGTAGCGGCCGTCGATCCCGGCATGGCCGAACTGGTCGTACTGCTTCCTCTTGTCGGAGTCGGAGAGGACGGCGTAGGCCTCGGAGATCTCCTTGAACCTCTCCTCGGCATCGGGCTCCTGGGACTGATCGGGATGATACTTGAGGGCGAGCTTCCGGTAAGCGCTCTTGATCTCCTTTGGGTCCGCCTCTCTTCCGACCCCGAGAACTTCGTAGTAGTCTCTTTTGCTGCCTGCCACCGATCATCCTCTCCAGCCTTCAATCCAAGATCTTCTGGGACCCCTTCAACCTTCATCGAGCTTATTTCTTGTCGTTGACGACCTCGAAATCGGCGTCTATAGTCTCGCTGGAGGAGGAACCGGAACCGGTCGGCTGGTTTTGTTGCTGCTCTTGCTGTTGTTGCTTCTCTGCCGCCCTCTGGTACATAGCCGTCGACAGCTCGTAGATGGCGTTCTGGAGCAATTCTGCCTTCTCCTTGATCTTCTCGATCTCTCCGTCGGCGAGGGCCTCCTTCGCCTCCTCGATCGCCTTCTCGATCTTCTCCCTCTGATCGGCTGTGGCGACCTCCCCCGCCTCCTTGAGGGTCTTCTCGGCGGTGTAGACGAGGGTCTCGGCCTGGTTCTTCGCCTCGATCTCCTCTTTCCTCTTGGTGTCCTCGTAGGCGTGTTCCTCGGCCTCTCTCACCTTCCGCTCGATCTCGTTCTGGGAGAGCTTGTGGGGGGCGGAGATGGTGATAGCCTGCTCTTTGCCGGTGGCCAGGTCCTTGGCAGAGACGTTCAAAATCCCGTTGGCGTCGATGTCGAAGGTGACCTCGATCTGGGGTATGCCCCTCGGCGCCGGCGGTATCCCCGAGAGGGTGAACCTGCCCAGGGATGTGTTGTCCTTGGCCATGGGCCTCTCCCCCTGGAGGATGTGGATCTCGACGGAGGTCTGATTGTCGGCGGCCGTCGTGAAGATCTGGCTCTTTCTTGTGGGGATGGTGGTGTTCCTCTCGATCAGCTTCGTCGCGACGCCCCCGAGGGTCTCTATCCCCAGGCTGAGGGGAGTCACGTCCAGAAGGAGGATGTCCTTCACCTCGCCTCCCAGGACCCCACCCTGGACCGCAGCACCGATGGCGACGCACTCCATGGGGTCGACGCCCCCTTCCGCCTCCTTGCCCATGAAGTCGCTGACGAACTTTCTGACTGCGGGCATCCGGGTGGGGCCGCCGACGAGGACGATCTTGTCGATCTTGGTCTTGTCGAGCTTGGCGTCCCGGATCGCCTGGGTCATGGGGCCGCGGCATCGCTCCAGGACCTCCTTTATCAGCTCTTCGAGCTTCGCCCGGGTGACGGTGACGTCCAGGTGTTTGGGACCGGTCTGGTCTGCGGTGATGTAGGGGAGGTTGATCGTCGTCTGGAGGACCGATGAGAGCTCGATCTTCGCGATCTCCACCGCCTCCCTCAGCCTCTGTATAGCCATCCGGTCTCCCTTCAGGTCGACCCCCGACTCCTGCCGGAACTTCTCGACGACGTAGTTCGTCAGGATCTCGTCCATATCCCGGCCTCCGAGCTGGGTGTCTCCGCTCGTAGACTTCACCTCGAAGACCCCCTCTCCCGCCTCCATGATGGTGACGTCCAGGGTCCCCCCGCCGAAGTCGAAGACCATCAGGGTCGCCTCCCCCTCCCTGTCCATCCCGTAGGCGAGGGCTGCGGCAGTCGGCTCGTTGATGATCCGGACCACCTCGAGGCCGGCGATCGTACCGGCGTCTTTGGTCGCCTGCCTCTGGTTGTCGTTGAAGTAGGCGGGGACGGTGATCACCGCCTTCTCCACCTTCTCCCCCAGGAACGCCTCGGCGTCGTCCTTGATCTTCCGGAGGATGTAGGAGGATATGTCCTGGGGGGTGTAGGACTTACCGAAGACCTCCACCCTGTAATCCTGACCCATTTTGCGCTTGATCCCCGTTATCGTCCCGTCGGGGTTCGTCGCCGCCTGTCTTCTGGCCGGCTCTCCCACCAGCCTCTGGCCGTCTTTGGTGAAGGCGACGTAGGACGGGAAGGCCTTTCCTCCGGCGACGATGCTCGTCCCCTCGGCGCTGGGGATCATGGTCGGCTTTCCGCCGATGAGGACGGCGGCTGCTGAGTTGCTCGTTCCCAGGTCTATGCCTATGATCTTGGACACATTATCACCTTCTCAAAATCGAACTATTGAATATTTACCGTTTTTTGGAGACGAGGACCTTGGAGAAGCGGATCACCCGAGAGTTGAGGGCGTAGCCGCGCAGGACCTCCTCGGTCACCGTCCCCTCTTCGCATTCGTCGGACTCCACCATCATCAGAGCCTCGTGTTTGTAGGGGTCGAACCTTTCCCCTACCGCCTCGATGGGGGCGAGCCCCTCGGTACCCAGGACGTCCAGAAGCTGCTTTCTGATCCTCTCCATCCCTTCGACCTGTTTTGCGGCCTGATCGAGGCTGTCCATCACCGGCAACAGCTTCGATATCAGCCTCTCCGAAGCGCGACCGGAGAGGGCTTCCTTCTCCCGGGCGGCTCGCTTGATGGTGTTATCCAGCTCCGCCCTGCACCGGAGAAGCTGGTCCCGACACTCTTCCGCCCGAAGGTTCGCCTCTTCGAGGCAGCTCAACAGCTCTTCGGGGCCCAGCTCGTCCAGGTCCAGACGTTCCGCCCCTTCGACCGGCTCGTCAAGCTTGGAGCCCATCTCCGGCGATATTCTCTTCTCCTTCCTTCCAGAAGGATCGTCGACCTTTTCGCTATGCTTCGACTTCATAAACCACCCCGCATCGTCAAGGGGAACCGAAGACGATCGACGGAAAGTTATGATCGGCAGGGCCGGAGGGGCGGCCGACGCCCCTCGGACCCGCATACTTCGACCGCTCCCCTCACATCATGGGGGGCATCATCGGCCTTCGAGTGTAGTCGTGAGGGCTCTGGCCCGGCTTGGGCTTGAGCCCCTCGACCTTCGCCGCGATGACGTCGTCGACCCGCAGGACAAGGGTGGCGGCGGCGGTGCCGGACTTGATAGCCTGGGTCTTGACCTTCAGCGGCTCGACGACGCCCTGGGCCATCATATCGGCGGCCTTGCCGGTGTTTATATCGAGGCCGTATCCCTTATTTCCGGCGCCGTGGCTCGATCTGAGGCCGACCAGAACGTCTATAGAGTCGAAACCAGCGTTCTCGGCCAGGTTTACGGGGATCTCCTCGACGGCGTCGGCGAAGGCCCTGACGGCGAGCTGGTCCCTACCGGTGATGGTGGTGGCGTACTGCCGGAGCCTCTCTGCCACCTCGATCTCAGGTGCCCCGCCCCCAGGGACGATCTTCTTAGACTCCAGGACCGTCGCCACAGACCAGAGGGCGTCTTCGAGAGCCCTCTCGACGTTATCCCGGAGCTGCTCGCTCGACCCATGGACGACCGCCGTCACAGCCCTGGCGCCGTGGCAGCCCTCGACGAAGATCATCTTCTTCTCCTTTCCGACCTTCTTCTCCCCCACCAGGTCGGCGGCCCCCAGGTCCTCTTCCCTCATCTCCAGGGGGTCGGTGACGATCTTACCTCCTGTGGCGAGAGCCATAAACTTCAAATCCTCGTCGCTGACCCTCCTAGCAGCTATGATCCCGTAGTTGGCGAGGTACCGGGAGGCATAAGCTCCAATACCCTGCTTGCAGAAGACGACGTTCGCCCCGACCTTGGCCATCGCCTCCACCTTCTCCTTCAGAACCTCATCCTCCCCCTCTCGGAAGCTGCTGAGGCTTTCGGGGCTGGATATGGTAACCTTGGCGTCGGTGGAGAGCTTCTTCAGCTCCAGGGTGCTGTCGAGGAGGGCGATCTTCGCCCCCTCTATCTTCTTCGGCATATCGGGGTTGAGCCTCTCCTTGTCCAGGACGACGCCGTGGATGAGGACCGTCTCCTTTACAGAGCCGCCGGAGATCTTGACGAATTTGACCCTCTCCTCGACGTCCACCTTCCCATCCTCCTCGATAGCCGCTGCGGCGTCGATGCATATGTCGGAGAGCATGTCCTTGAAGATCTCGATCCCCTTCCCGGTCATGGCAGTCTCGGCAATCTTCTTCAATACCCCGAGATCTTCCTTTGAGACTGCCACCGCCATCTCTTCCAGGAACTCGTAGGCTTTATTCTGGGCCGCCTTATAGCCCATGACTATAACTGTGGGATGGACACCTATGTTGATCAGCTCCTCGGCGTTCTCAAGGAGCCCTCCGGCGATGACGACGGCGGACGTCGTCCCGTCCCCCACCTCGTCCTCCTGTGCCCGGGCAACCTCTACGATCATCTTCGCCACGGGATGCTCGATATCCATCTCTCTGAGGATGGTGGCCCCATCGTTGGTGATGACTATGTCACCGGTGCCGTCCACCATCATCTTGTCCATCCCCTTGGGGCCCAGGGTCGTCTTCAAGACATCCGCCACGGCCTTAGCCGCATGGATGTTCCTCCGCTGAGCGTCCTTTCCGGTCTCGCGCGTATGTCCTTCCTTCAGGATCAGTATAGGAGCGTTTGTTAAGCCCGCCAAATCGAGTCCTCCCCTTTCGTTCTGGTCATCAGCAGTTTGAAGTTCTATATAAATATTGCGCGACTCCGCCTCGGGCTCTGAAGCCGACCGTCCGGGAGTCGGGATCCAGTATAGAGACTATATAGGAAAACGCTATATATAAGGGTATGATGAAGGTTGATCGATTGAACCAACCTGAAAAGTCAAGAAGGATTCGGGTTCTGGCGGCGGCCCTCCTCCTCATGGCGGCGGGATGCGTCGACCGGGAGGGGAGAGAGAACCTGGTGATCACCGGCTCGACGACCGTCCTTCCCGCCGCGGAGAGGTGCGCGGAGGCGTTCAAGATGACCCAGGACGAGATCGGGGTCCAGGTCAGCAGCGGCGGATCTGGGAGGGGCATCCTGGACGTGGCTTCGGGGCTTTCAGATATCGGCATGGCCTCCCGAGAGGTCAAGGACTCCGAAATCGAAAGGTTCGGGGACCATTTCGTAGAGCATCTCATAGGTTACGACGCCATCGCCGTAGCCGTCAGCAAGGACGTCTACGACGCCGGCGTGACGGAGCTCTCTTCTGAAGATGTTTCCAAGATATACTCCGGCGAGATCGATAACTGGAGATATATCGGCGGTCCCGATATGATGATACTCCCCGTCGCCAGAGTGCCGGGGTCTGGGACCGGCGAGACCTTCAACGAGATGATCATGGGGAGCATCAGAGCCGAGACCGAGGGGGTCGAGGTCAACGCCATGGAGAACGCCGAGATAAAGACCCTCATCGTCCAGAGCGATAAGGCCATCGGATACCTGGGAATAGGATACACCACCACCGGAGACCTCCGGGCCGTCGCCATCGACGGGATCGCTCCGTCGGCCGAAAACGTCAAGGACCGAAGCTACAAGCTGTCGAGGCCCCTGTACCTCTACACCTGGAACGGGACGAGCAAGACCGAGGCCCAGTTCATAGATTTCATCCTGGGGCCGGAAGGTCAGAGGATAATTGAGGAGGAGGGCTTCTTCCCGGTCGCAGCCTCCAGCGTAGAAGGGGCTGCATGAATACGAACGGCGATTTCGGGCCCGAGCTCATTTATGGGGTCGTACAATGTCATTCAAGATCGAATCGAAGAACCTGAACCTGTGGTACGGCGATAACCACGCCCTTAAAGATATATCTATAGGGATACCTGAGAATAATATTACCGCCCTGATAGGCCCTTCTGGGTGCGGGAAGTCCACCTTCATCCGCTGTCTGAACCGGATGAACGACCTCGTGGACATCGTCAGGATCGATGGCGAAGTCCTATACAACGGCGTCGACATATATGACAGGGAGACGGACGTGGTGGAGCTACGAAAGAACATCGGGATGGTCTTCCAGAAGCCCAACCCCTTCCCCATGTCCATCTACGACAACATAGCCTACGGCCCCAGGATCCACGGAGCGAAGAACGTCGACAAGATCGTAGAGATGAGCCTCAAAGACGCCGCCCTCTGGGAAGAGGTCTCTGACCGCCTGGATAAACCCGCCATGGGGCTCTCGGGGGGGCAGCAGCAGAGGCTCTGCATCGCAAGAACCCTCGCCATGAAGCCGGACGTCATCCTCTTCGACGAGCCCTGCAGCGCCCTCGACCCCGTATCCACTGCGAAGATCGAGGAGCTGATGGACGAGCTGAGGGGGTCGTACACCCAGGTGATCGTGACCCACAACATGCAGCAGGCAGCCAGGGTCTCAGACCATACCGCCTACTTCCTCCTCGGCGAGCTGATCGAGTGCGGGGAGACGAAAGAGATCTTCGAGAACCCGAAAGAGAAGAGCACCGAGGATTACATAACGGGCAGGTTCGGATGAGTTCATCTATAGATAAGGGGGAGAGATGAGTCCTTATAGAGAGCGTTATCACAGGGAGCTCCAAGAGCTCAAGATGGACGCGGAGAGGCTGGTGGAGGAGGTCGATATGGCGGTCGCCAAGTCGGTGGACGCCCTCAGAGAGTACGATGTCGAGAAGGCCCGAGAGGTGATAAGGGACGACCAGGTGATCAACGACCTCAACCTGAGGATCGAGAAGCGTTGCATGCAGCTATTGGCCCTTCAGCAGCCGATGGCCAAAGACCTCCGGCTCATAGTCACCACCCTCAAGATCGGCGTAGATCTCGAGCGGATCGGAGACCTGGCGGTGGACATATCGAGGATCGTAGTCCACTCCAGAAACAAGGTCCACGTCAAGAGCCTCAAGAACATACCCAGGATGGCGGAGATATCCAGAGAGATGCTGCTTCAGGCGAACCAGGCCTTCAAGGAGAACGATGCAAACCTCGCCCGGGAGACGACCAAGTGGGACTACGAGGTGGACGCCCTCTACCAGAAGGTGAGGGATACCCTCCTCAAGATCATCGGCGGAAACCCCGACCTCATAGAAGACGCAACCCCCCTCCTTCTGGTGAACAAGCACCTCGAGAGGATCGCAGATCATGTATGCAACATATGCGAGAGCATCATCTACATGGTCGAGGCGAAGAGAGAGCATCTCAACTGAAAGTGCAGGGTTTTTATGGAGACCAGAAAAGTGCAACGGACGGGAAAGTCCACCTTCATCGTCTCTCTTCCCAAGGTCTGGGCCGTAAAGAACCAGATCCATCCCGGCTCGCTGATATACATAAACCAGAGCGACAACGGAGCCCTGGTCCTATCCCCCGACAGGTCCGAGAGGGAGCTCGTAGCGAGGCTTGAGATCGGCGAGAAGGTCGGCGACCCCCTGATAAGAGACATCATCGGATGCTACGTCTCAGGGTACAGGACGATGGAGGTCACCTCATCCCACATGACCGCAGACCAGAAGAGAGACATTCACCAGATCGTCCAGAAGCTGATCGGCCCCGAGATCCTGGAGGAGACGGTCAACAAGGTTCTGATACAGGACCTGATCGACCCGGAGGAGCTCCAGTCCGAACGTGCCCTCCGGAGGATCAAGACGGTGGTCCGGTCGATGATCCAGGACGCCCTCACAGCCATGGTGACCAACGACCGGGAGATGGCCGCCGACGTCATCCAGAGGGACGACGACGTAGACCGGCTCTACCTTCTCGTCTCGCGGCAGTTCACCGAGATCCTGCGGTCAGGCTCGGTGAAGCAGGAGTCCCTCGACCCCATCACCGCCTTCAACTACACCCGGGCGGCCACAAACCTGGAGCGGATGGCAGACCACGCCTCCAGGATCGCGGCGATGATCCTGAAGTGCGACTGCACCCTCCCGGCCGAGATCGTCGAGGAGATGGGCCGGATATCCCCCAAGCTGCTGGACCAAGTCGAGGACTCGATATCGTCCCTCGTCTTGCTCAACTCCGAAAAGGCGAACGAGGTGATCGAGTCGAGCCGGCAGCTGAGAAGGCAGATAAACCAGATGATCGCCTCCACCAACTTCTCTGAAGAGCACGAGGGAGCCCTTTTGAGGATGGTGATCAGCAGCATCGAGCGGATGCTCGACTACATCAAGAACATCGGCGAGCTCGCGATAAACCTCAGCCAGATACCTCCCCATACCGAGGCGAAGTAAGTTGGAGCCCCTGCCGGCCTACGTCCCGAGCCTGGGCCGCCCTCGAAGGGGCCTTCCCTCACCTTCCGGGACTGGGAGACCCTCAATCCGATCGATCTCTCTCCAGATCCAGGAGCTTCTTCTTCAGATCCAGGCCCCATCTGTAGCCTCCAAGCCCGTGGGCTGCCACCACCCGGTGGCAGGGTATGATCAGGGGGAAGGGGTTGGCAGAAAGGGCCTGACCCACGGCCCTGGACGCCCTCGGCCGCCCCAACCTCCTGGCGAGATCGCCGTAAGTCCGGGTCTCGCCGGGAGGGATCGCCGCTGAGGCCTGGAGAACATCACTCTGAAAGGCGGTGAGGGCCGAGAGGTCGAGGACGAAGGGGAGCGCCTCCCCCTCCAGCCAGCATCTCAGAAGGGGCCCTCTCCACCCGTCCGGCAGGGGTTCACCGGGCCTCTTCCGGGAGAAACGGGTTCTCCTTATCGATCCAGCCCGCCTATCCACCAGGAGATAGAGTCCCAGGGGCTCGATGAAGAACCCCTCGGCCGGATCGGCATCTTCCGACCCATCTTTCCCCTTCAAGGCCGCCTCCCAGTCATATCCATGATGGAAGGGCTGCACCCCATCTCGACGATCTCCGTCGCAAGGGACCTGGTATCCAGGATCGCCACCGTCTTTCTTCCGGTGAAGTGGCCCCAGACCTCCCCGGGGTTTATCATCAGGACGTCTCCGGGGACGACCCTGACGTGGTGGTCGTGGCCCCGGACCACCACGTCGTAGAGGCCCGACTCCACCAGACCCCTC
>JANKMW010000045.1 GCA_024649985.1 Methanothrix sp. | reverse complement strand
GCCGAGGAGATCGGAGGGGCGGAGGTCGTGGACGGCGTCATCCTCGCGTCCGCCCTCGCCGAGGTCGACCCCTATCGGGCCGCCACCCACAACAAGGGAATCATGAACGGCGTTACGGCGGTGACGATGGCCACCGGAAACGACACCAGGGCCATCGAGGCGGGGGCCCACTCCTACGCCGCAAGAGGCGGTGCCTATCGGTCTTTATCGGTATTCGAGAAGAACAGAGACGGAGACCTCGTCGGATCCATCGAGCTTCCGGCTGCCGTCGGGACCGTCGGCGGCGCTACAAGGGTCCATCCCGTGGCTAGGGCGAGCCTGAAGGTTCTGGGAATCGTCTCAGCCGACGACCTGGGGAGGGTCCTCGCCTCGGTGGGCCTCGCCCAGAACTTCGCGGCCCTCCGGGCCCTCGCGACGGAGGGGATCCAGAGGGGCCACATGTCGCTTCACGCCAGGAACGTCGCCGTCGAGGCGGGGGCGATCGGCGACGAGATCGAGCTGATCGCATCGAAGATGGCGGCGGAAAAGAGGATCAACGTCGACAGGGCAAGAGAGCTCCTGAGAGATGGAAGATGAAATATCAGATGAAGAGAGCCGTCGGGGTTTTGGGGCCGGAGGGGACCTTCTCGGAGAAGGCGGCTAAAAGGCTTATGCCTGACGGCGATATCCGATACTTCCGGGACTTCGAGGAGGTTATCGCCGCCGTCGAGAGCGGCGATCTGGATATCGGGGTCGTCCCCCTGGAGAACAGCCTGGAGGGATCGGTGGGCCAGACCCTCGACTCCCTCCTGGGCCGAGATGTACAGATCATCGGCGAGATAAACCTCCGGGTTAGGCACTGCCTCCTGGGCCTGGGAAGTCCCGGGGAGGTGAAGGTGATCCTCTCCCACCCTCAGGCCCTCGCCCAGTGCAGGGGCTACCTCAAACGCCGGTTCCCCGAGGCGGAGCTGAGGACCACCGGCTCCACCAGCCACGCCGCGCGGCTCGCCCAGGAGTTCTCCGAGATGGCGGCGATCGCCGATGCCGAGGCCGCGGAAAGGTACGGCCTTGCGGTCATCGATAGAAACGTCCAGGACTCAGACGAGAACGTCACGAGGTTTGCCGTCGTCGGCCGGGTGGCACCGGAGCCGACGGGTTTTGATAAAACCTCCCTCGCCATATACCTGGAGAGGGCCGAGGCCGGCGCCCTCTGGGAGGTCCTGGGGGAGTTTGCGATCCGAAATATCAACCTCACCAAGATCGAGTCCCGCCCCAGCAAGATGGGCCTCGGCGACTACTACTTCTTCATCGACCTCGAGGGGCACGTCTCCGACCCCCTCGTCGAGGAGGCGCTGGCTCGGATAAAAAAGAGGGCCGCCATCACAAAGGTCCTCGGCTCCTATCCCCGGACCGGATCTTTTTAGGGGGTTATAGACCCTATCTTCGGCTTGGAGGCGGGAGCGGACCGGAGAGGGTGTCCTTCGGATGGGGCGATATAATCAATCCATTTTTCCGGCGGATATCTTTCGCTGCCGATATGAAAGAAATTAGCTTCAGACGGCCGCATGAAGCCCAAATTTTGGGGTCGAAATGGCCTATAGGTTTATCTAATAGAAATGTAGCATACTCGGTATCACGTTAAGTTTTACTACTTCAGGTGAATTCGGGAGGCGATGAGGTTGAAAAAAATAAAATTAGCGATTGCCGGCCTCGGCAACTGCGCCAGCTCTCTCATCCAAGGGATTGAATATTATAAAACTTCTGATGATGAAAATTGTATAGGGCTGATGCATCGGTCCATCGGAGGATACAGCCCCGGCGACATAGATGTGGTGGCGGCTTTCGACATCGACGAAAGAAAGGTGGGAAAGGACGTCAGCGATGCCATCTTCGCCCCGCCAAACTGCACCAAGTCCTTCTATCCCGACGTCCCCTTCATGGGAGTTGTGGTGAAGAAGGGGCCGGTCCTGGACGGGGTCGCTCCTCACATGTCCTCTTACGACGAGAACAAGACCTTCGTCGTCTCCGACCTCGAGCCCTGCGACGTGGTGGCTGAGCTGGAAGATAGCGGCGCCGAGGTTCTCATCAACTACATGCCCGTAGGCTCGGAGGAGGCGAGCAGGTTCTATGCCCAGGCGGCCCTGGATGCCGGAGTGGGTTACGTCAACTGCATGCCGGTATTCATAGCCTCCGATCCCGTCTGGGCGGAGAAGTTCAAGGACGCGGGCGTCCCCATAGTAGGCGACGACGTCAAGAGCCAGATAGGCGCCACCATAGTCCACAGGACCCTGGCCAAGCTCTTCACCGATCGGGGATGCAAGCTCGACCGGACCTACCAGCTGAATACCGGCGGAAACACCGACTTTTTGAATATGCTCAACCAGGAGCGTCTCAAGTCCAAGAGAATCTCCAAGACGGAGGCGGTCCAGTCGGTCCTCGACATCCCCCTCATGGCCGACGACATCCACATCGGACCCTCTGACTACGTCCCATGGCAGAAGGACAACAAGATCTGCTTTTTGAGGATGGAGGGGCGGATCTTCGGCGACGTGCCCATCGACCTCGAGCTCCGGCTCTCCGTAGAGGACTCCCCCAACAGCGGCGGGTCCACCATCGACGCCATAAGGGTCTGTAAGATGGCCATCGACAGGAAGGTCGGCGGGCCCCTCATCGAGATATCGGCCTACACCATGAAACATCCGCCGATACAGTATCCCGACCACGTGGCGAGGGAGATGTTGGAGAGTTTCATCAAGGGGGAGGTCTACGACGTCGGCCCCGACTCCCCCCTGGGGCGAGAGATGGCCACCGCCGTCCAGGAGAAGGGCGAGTGAGGCCGCGAGATCAAAAAGCCGAGTCGTGCGCCTCCTAATCACATCCCTCGTCCTCCGAACGATAGATCGCCATAGGGATAAACCCGCCCAGAAGGCAAAATCATGGGGCTTCTGATTCGCCGTCTCATCATCGATGCCCACCATCACAGGTTCAGGTCATATTTCGGTCTGTCCTCTGGGCGTCGTACCCCAGAGCTCGTCGGAGGCCGCATATGATCAGGGTTCTTTTGGTCGACGACGACCCCACCCTTCTGGAGCTCACCCGGATCTTCCTGGAGAGGTCCGGCGATATCGCCGTCGACGCCGCGGGATCTGCCCTCGAGGCGCTTTTAAGGCTTGAGGGAGTGGCGGACCCTTATGATGTGGTCATATCCGATTATGCCATGCCGGAGATGGACGGCATCACTTTTCTGAAGGCTGTACGAGGCCGGAAGCTCGATATCCCCTTCATCCTCTTCACGGGAAAAAGCCGGGAGGAGGTGGTGATCGAGGCGCTCAACTCCGGCGTCGACTACTACATACAAAAGGGCGGCGATCCGAAGGTCCTCTTTGCAGAGCTGACCCATCAGATCCGGCAGGCAGCAGATCGCGAGAGGGCCAGGAGGGAGGATCAGATAGAGAGGGTGCTGGCCCTGGAGCTCTCCGGGGCGACCTCTCTATCGGCAGCCCTGAAGCTCTGCGTCGATGCAGCTATGGAGGTCTCGGAGGCCGACTGCGGGACGATGTACCTTCTGGACAGAACCTCCGGAAGCTTCGTCATCCGCTACTCCACCGGGTTCTCTTCTGAGTTCGTCGAGGAGATATCCAAAAGGAGGCGAAGTCCGGGGACGTCGCTGATCGCGAGGGCCAAGAGGTCCATATACATCCGATATCAAGATAAGGACCTCCCCCTCCAGGAGGCCCGGGAGCGGGAGGGGCTCCGGGCCATGGCCGTAGTCCCGGTCCACCATGAGAACGAGGTGGTGGGCTACTACAGCGTAGGAACTCACGCCTCAGATGAGATCCCTCACCAGAGACGTAGCGGCCTGGAGACCATCGCCGCCATGACGGGAAACGCCATCTTTCGCCTCCAGGCCGAGGAAGATCTCCGGAGGAGCGAGGAGGAGCTTCGGGCCATCTTCAAGGCGGCGGAGGTCGCTTTCGTCATAACCGATGCCACCGACCCAGACCCCACCGTCCTGGAGTTCAGCCCCGGGGCTGAGAAGATCTTCGGCTATAGTCGCCAGGAGATGGTGGGGGGGGCGGTCTCAAGGCTTCATCTCCCTGAGGATGTGGCCCTCTTCCCCGAGGTACACCGGCAGATGAGGGAGGGGGGCCGGGGCTTTTCTGGGCTCATGACCCTGGTACGAAAGAACGGCGAGAGGTTTCCCGCCCTCTTCTCGACCCACCCCCTCTTCGACGAGTCGGGGCGGATGCGGGCAGCCCTTGGCGTCAGCATCGACGTTACCGAACAGAGGCTCGTCGAAGAAGCTCTCAAAGAGAGCGAGGAACGGCTGAAGTTGGCGGTAGAGGGGGGCAACCTTGCGGTCTGGGACTGGAACCTGGCGACGGGGGAGGAGGCTTTCAGCGATAAATGGTGCGAGATATTGGGGTACTCCGTCGAGGAGCTGAAGGCCAGCCTCGGGATCTGGGACCGGCTCGTCCATCCCGACGACCATGCGAGGGTAAAGCAGGCCTTGAGGAATCACCTCGACGGGCTGACCCCTTACTGTGAGACCGAACAGAGGATGAGGTCTAAAGACGGGCGCTGGGTCTGGATTTGGGGCCGGGGTAAGGTGGTATCATGGGACGAGAGAGGCCGTCCGGCGAGGATGACCGGGGTCATCCAGGAGATGAGGGGAGGGAGGGGCGGATCCCGGGACCTCTGAGGTTTCTCCTCGCCGGTGGAGACGAGGGAGAAATAATGGCGTCGGATACAGTAGTCCCGGAGAACCTTTTTATCCCGCCCCGCCAACGACCCATCCATGACCAAACAGGTTCATGCCGCCCACATACTCGTAAAAACGGAGAAGAAGGCGAAGGAGGTCCTCGATAAGATCCACAAGGGCGAGAGCTTCGCCGAGATGGCCCGGAAGTACTCCGACTGCCCCTCAGGGAAGAACAAGGGCGACCTCGGATGGTTCGGGAAGGGGAAGATGGTCCCCGAGTTCGAGAGGGCCGCCTTCGAGGGGGATAAGGGGAAGGTCCTGGGGCCGGTGAAGACCGACTTCGGCTATCATATTATAAAAGTTCTCGACAAGAAGTAGGCTTCTCTTAGAATCGGCTCCTCCATGGTGAAGAAAGCGAGCAACGACGAGAGTGCTTATATCAACTTCTCCGAAAGTGCTGCAGCTCTCGTCAGACGGATTGCCATAGCCTCGGGCGGCGGCGTCAGGCGCCCTCGGGCCAAACCTATAAATCTCATTCCCCCATAATTTGTTGGGTGATGGCCGGAGATGAGATTCTGATATTCGGGATGACCGGAGATCAGGTCATGATCTTCGGCGTCCTTCTATTGGCGCTCATCTTCTTCGTCTGGGGTCGATGGCGCTACGACATAGTATCTCTCCTCGTCCTCCTCACCGCCGCCATCGTCGGCCTCGTCCCCTGGGACCAGGCATTCCTCGGCTTCGGCCATCCCGCCGTCATCACCGTCGCCGCCGTCCTCGTCGCCAGCCGGGGCCTTTTGAACTCGGGTGTCATCGACGTAATGGCGGGGTGGCTCTCCCGGGCGGGGGACTCCCCGACCCGCCAGGTAGCCTCCCTCACCGGCCTCATAACCCTCCTATCCGGTTTCATGAACAACGTCGGCGCCATGGCCCTCCTCCTCCCCGTCGGCGTCAGGATGGCGATCAAAAGCGGCAACTCCCCATCGATCCTTCTGATGCCCCTAGCCTTCGGATCCCTTCTTGGAGGACTGTTGACCCTGATCGGAACCCCTCCCAATATCATAATCGCCACCTTCAGGGCCGAGAGCGTCGGCGAGCCCTTCAGCATGTTCGACTTCACCCCCGTCGGACTGGGGGTGGCTGTTGCAGGGTGGCTGTTCATATCTATGATAGGCTGGAGGCTCGTTCCAGCCCGCAGGTCTCCTTCATCCAAGGAGAGGCTCTTCGAGATAGAGAACTACCTCACCGAGGTCCTGGTCCCTGAGAGAGCGAAGCTCGCGGGTAAGACCCTCCAGGAGGTGAGGGAGGTCTCCAAGGCCGAATTTCAGGTTCTCGGTCTTCAGAGCGGCGAGATGAAAATTGCGTCGCCCTCTATCTTCCATCCTCTGATGCCCGGGGATATCCTCCTGGTGGAGTCGGACGCCGATGAGCTGAAGATCTTCCTCGACGATACCGGTTTCAAGCTCGGCGAGGAGAAGAAGCTCGGCGAGGAGGCCCTCAGCTCAGAGGATATGGATATAGTTGAGGCGGTCGTCAAGACCGATTCGAGACTGATAGGCAGGACGGCGAGGTCTGTTAATATGAGGTGGCGGTACGGGGTCAATCTCGTAGGGGTCGCCCGCCACGGCGTCCAGCTCCATAAGCGGCTGGGACGGGTCAGGTTTCAGCCAGGCGACGTCCTCCTCATCCAGGTACCGAGGGAGGTCCTGCCGGAGGTGTTGAGCACCATGGGGTGTCTCCCCCTGGCGGAGCGGGGGCTCCGCCTCGCCCATACGAGGCGGATAGTCCTATCCGTCGCGATCTTTGGATCGGCGATATTGGCGGTGGCCGCAGGCCTCCTCCCCGTCCAGATCGCCGTGGTTTTGGCGGCGGTGGCTATGGTGATGGGGGGGATCCTCAACCTGAGGGAGGTGTACACCTCTATAGACTGGCCCGTGATAATCCTTCTGGGGGCCATGATCCCCGTGGGACGGGCTCTTGAGACGACGGGTGGCGCAGGCCTCATCGCTGAGAGCATCCTTGCCGTATCCGGAAACTATACCCCTGTCGTATCCCTGGCGATGCTCCTCGTCATCACCATGTTCCTATCGGATATAGTAAACAACGCCGCGGCAGCGGTATTGATGGCGCCTATCGGCCTTGGGGTCGCCCAGTTCATGAACCTCTCCCCGGATCCCTTCCTGATGGCCGTCGCCATAGGAGCATCCTGCGCCTTTCTTACGCCGATCGGACATCAGTCCAATACTCTGGTGATGGGCCCAGGTGGGTACCAGTTCGGAGATTACTGGAGGATGGGGCTGCCCATGGAGATGGTCATAGCCGTCGTCTCTATCCCCCTCATCGTATTGGTCTGGCCCTTCAGCGGGTGAACTGGATGGACCGGACCGGCGGGAACGACGGGAATGGGTGAGGATCGATCTCCTCTCCAGCCATCAAAAAAATATAAATTCTAAAAGAATTATATGATCAAGAATTGTTGGGGGACGATCTGGTGGCGATGGGGACAGAACAGCTCCTGATATTCGGCATTCTGGGACTCACCCTCCTCCTCTTCATCTGGGGGCGGTGGCGGTACGACATCGTCGCGATGATGGCGCTCATCGCCGCGGCGATATCTGGGGTCGTACCCTGGAACGAGGCCTTCTCGGGCTTCGCCCATCCGGCGGTGGTGACGGTAGCCGCGATCCTCATCGTCAGCAGGGCCCTCCTCAACTCCGGGATCGTCGATCAGATCCAGAGGTCGATCACCAGCCCCAAAGATTCGACGAAGCGGCAGGTGCGGTCGCTGACGGGTCTCGTGGCGGTCCTATCCGGGTTCATGAACAACGTGGGTGCGCTCGCGATCCTCCTCCCCGTGAGCCTCCGCGTCTCCCGGAGGACCGGCAATCCTCCCTCCGCCCTACTGATGCCCCTGGCCTTCGGGTCCCTCCTCGGTGGCCTCTTGACCCTCATAGGCACTCCGCCCAATATCATAGTCGCCTCCTACAGGGCCGAGGTGGTGGGCGAACCGTTCAGGATGTTCGACTTCACCCCCGTCGGAGCAGGGGTCCTTCTGGCAGGCCTCCTCTTCATATGGATCTTCGGCTGGAAGCTGACCCCCCAGAGGAAGGGGCGATCCTCGAAGGAGGACCTCTTCAAGATCGAGAACTACATCACCGAGATATGGGTATCCAGCAGGTCGAAGGTCGCAGGAAAGAGGCTCCGGCTTCTGAAGCAGGCCCCTGTATCGGATATGCAGATATTGGGCCTCGTTCGGGGCGATATCCGGATCCCCATGCCCGCCGGAGACGAGGTCCTGGAGCCGGGGGACATCCTGGCGGTGGAAACTTCTGCCGAAAATATAAAATCGCTCCTGAAGTGGGGCCGGTTTGAGCTCCTGGGAGGTATGAGGGTCGGAAAGAAGGCGCTCATCTCCAAGGAGATCGGGCTTATCGAGGCGGTCGTCGCCACCGACTCCCCGATGTTGGGGGAGACGGCGAGGAGCCTATCTCTCGCCCAGCGGTATGATATGAACCTCATAGCCGTCGCCCGGCGGGGGGAGGTCTTGGCGGAGAGGCTCAGCGAGATCGCCTTCCAGCCGGGGGATGTCCTCCTGATGCAGGGGCCGTCGGGGACGATACCCGAGGTTCTGGAATCCCTGGGCTGCCTCCCTCTGGCCGAGCGGGGTATGAAGCTTGGGAGGCGCCAGAAGAATGCGGCAGTGCCTCTATCGATCTTCGGAGCTGCCCTCGGGGCGACGGCCGCGGGGATCCTCCCCGTGGAGATCGCCTTCACATCGGCGGCGTTGGGGATGGTCCTCGCCGGGGTCCTCACGATCCACGAGGCGTACGAGAGCATCGACTGGCCGATCATATTCCTCCTGGGCGCTCTCATCCCCGTCGGAGCGGCCCTGGAGAGCACCGGAGGGGCGGAGACGATCTCAGCCGCCCTCCTTCAGGCTATGAGCCCCTTCCCGGCTGCGGTGATCCTGGCGGCCCTCCTCGCCTGGACTATGATCCTGACGAACATCGTCAACAACGCCGCAGCGGCGGTGATAATGGCCCCCATCGCCGTCAATGCCGCCCGGGTCTTGGAGCTCTCGCCCGACCCCTTCCTGATGGCCGTAGCCGTCGGCGCATCCTGCGCCTTTCTTACGCCGATCGGCCACCAGTCCAATACCCTGGTGATGTGATGGGTCCGGGAGGCTACCAGTTTGGGGACTACTGGCGGCTCGGCCTCCCCCTGAGCGTCGTCGCCGCCCTCGCCGCCGTCCCCCTGATCCTCCTCTTCTGGCCTCTTTGAGGGGTGGCGGCTCGGAGATCCGGGCGGGATCGGTACGACATCCAGCTCCTCATCTCCCCTCTTCCTCTATCTGTTCCTTCAGGTCAAGATCGAGAGGGCCGCATCGTACCCCATGGAATAGAGGGGGTACCACACCATCGAGGCCACCCCTCCCTTGCTGGAGTAGACGACCACCTGCTGGTCTTTGTCCAGGCCCCCGAACGCCTGGGCCAAGGCCTGGGAGCTCGCAAGGCCGTTTGAGCCCATTACCCTGGAATATTCGATGTGTATCGCCCCGTCCAGGTGGCCGGCGTTGTACTCGGCAGCGGTCCTTGGGTCTACCAACTGGTGGCCCGCCAGCTCGTCGGCGGAGGCGAAGAGGTCGAGGTTGGGGTTCGGACTGTAGGTCTCAGGGGCTCGAGGGGTGGAGGTTTCGACGAACTGTAGCCCCGCAGCCTTGCGGCCTCCCTTGGTCCCCTCCAGGAGGCGGACGTCCTGGTGGCCCAGGTACTTCATCACCCAGAAGGCGAAGGTGTCGTATCCGTTGACGAAAGAGTCGCCGTAAATCACCAGAGGATCGTCCTCGGAGATCCCGGCCGCCCCGAAGATGGCGGCGATCTCCGCCGGCGACTTGAGGCTGTCGTCGGTGTGGAATACCTGGTCGAGGGGCAGGTGGATCGATCCCTCGATGTAAGATTCATCGCCGGGAACGCCGGCGTAAGCCATCACCAGCCTCTTCTCCCCCATCCTGTCTTCGTAGAGGGCTCTCGCGGTGATCGCCGATGAAGGCAGGTTCTGTACCGCACCCCCGGCGGTTGCTGAGGCTGACTCCATAGAGCTTGCGCCTTCCATGCTCGCGCCTATGAACGATAGACCTGACGACCACGTTCCACCTCCTCCACAGCTAGCACAGCCGGCGAACGCTCCCCCCGAAAGGGCTACAGCGGTCGCCAGGACCGCTGCGAGAATCCGTATTGAACTTCTATAGTTTCCCATGAGATGCATCCTCCTTGATGGTTTGCTATTAACGACTCCGTCCGCCCCTTCGATCTCGATAGATCGTCCGCCCTTTATTCCGCGGACATGGCGAATCAGAGTCGGCCATGAAGTCGGGAAGGCGGGAAAGAAGATAAATCTGATGATGGTGATGTATCCGGTGGGAGATGTTACAGCCTTGTCGCCGACAAAACCCGAGGATATGGCGGATCTGGGATTGTGGGCCTTCCTGGTCGCCTCGGTCCTGGTCTTCGCCGTCCCTGGAGCTGGGTCGGATGGTGGGGCGGGATGGGGCCCTGAAGGTTGGTGGATCGGTTATCCTGATCGACATCCTATTGCCGGATCTGCCGTCGAACACCCCTCCTGGGCCCTCGAACCCCTGAATGAGACGCCTGTGATCATACTCGTCCATCTGACCAACTGTCCCGCCTGCAAAAGACAGGAGGCCGATCTAAAAAAAGTCCTCGCGGATCTCGGCGATGAAGTGGCCTACGTGGATCTGCTGTACGAACGCGATCCAGAAAAGTCCTGGGCTGGACTTGCCTTATACGATCCTGCCGGAAGTCCCAGGACAGTCCCTCTGACGGTATTTCTGACCCGAGTCTTCGGGGTGGATGGCTCGGAGGTCGCATGGCAGAGCGCCATCGGATATCAGGGCGAGAGGTGGATCAGATCCCACCTGGTGGAGGCGATCCGCCTTTACGCCGGTAACTAAGCTTCTTCTGGAGCCTTTCATCAAAAGGAATAAATGGTAATAATTCAAAGACCCGGATCGTAGTAACAGGGAGGTTAGGTTATCCATGAAAATAATTCTGATGGCTATATTGGCCACCATGCTCCTGGTGGGCATGGTCTCAGCCGCTGGAACTCCGATCGATCTGAGCACTCTGGGCAAAAAGGCGGAGATTAAGTCCACCATGACCCCCGTGATCATAAAGTACACAAGGGAAGCTCCCAGGGCCACCACCGACGCCGTGGACGTGAGGACCCTGGGGAGGTCCTTCGGCACCTTCACCGGCGCCTCCGGGATGCAGCCCGTGGAGCTGGGTGCCTCCAGGCCCGTCACCGTCACCCCCAGCTTCTCGATCTCCGTCAGCAACAGGACCTCTTCTCAGGTCACCCGGTATACCATGCCCTTCGCCATAGGGCAGCCGGCGATATACACGCCGCAACAGATGATCTTCGGAGGAGCTTGAACCCCTCCTCTGAAGCGGTCGGAAGGGCGAGGGGTGGATATAATCGTCTTCTATGGGGGCGGTGAATCTTGAAGGTCACGCTGGTGGTGGACGGGAAGACGATACCCATGAACCACTTCACCCAGGAGGTGATGGAGAAGGTCGTCTCGGGGGTGGCCGGGTCCCTCCGGGGGGTGGACCCACAATGGAAGAAGATGGTCGTCGAGGTGGAGCGGGGCGACCCGGACGAGTGACCTGTTTCACTCCTTTTTGGACTTTTTAAAGGCTGAGGAGAGGTCTATCAGGTAAGTCCCCTCTTTTACGGCCATCACCAGCTCCTCCCTCTCGAAGAGGGATGGAAGATTGAGCTCGTAGCTGCCGGGCTCCGACATCCTGATGCTCTCCAGGGTCTTATCTTCATCGTGCCGGTCCTTATCAGATCTCCCGGCGGCGGTCTCAGATTGGTCCCTGCTGGTATCCAGGTCTACAAATCCGAGCTTGCCTTTGGCCCTCTGATCCTGCCCATCTCTCCGGACCGGCCTACTCTTCTTAGCCTTATGTATACCCTTGCCGTCCCTCCTCTCATCTTTGGGCCGATCCCCCTCCCGGTCTCGTCGGGGCCCAGCCTTCAGGATCTTTCGGAGCGAATCGTCCCCTTCAGGCCAGGGCTCGTAGGGTCCTCCGATCTCGGAAGCCTTCAGGGCACTCCTTACTTCTCTTATCTTATCTTTGGACTTCACGAAGAGGAACTTCTTCCAGCCGCAGACAGGGCAGCCCTCAAGGACGTCCATCCCGTCTTCAAAGACCCGTTTGCAACGGGTACACATGTGGGGCATGCTGATCAGTCACCGACCGAGACCTTGGTGCTGATCTGGTACTTGTCCTTCTCGATGGTCCGGAGCTGGTTTGCAGGTCCGATGACGGTCATCCTCGTCTTGACCCCGGACTTTCCCAGGATCTTGTTGAAAAAGTTCGACTCGTTCTTGACCGGGTAGCTCTCGATCTCTATCCCCGAGAACTCGTCGAGGCGTATCTCGGTCATCGTCATCTCGATGAGCTTGACCTCCTCCTCTGGGGTCAGGCCCAGCTCCAGCACCACGATGTTTCCTCTCTTGACCTTGCTCAATATGAGCCGGATCTTCTCCATGGAGGACATGGACTCAAGCCTCTCGGCAGAGATCAGATCCATCTGTACTTCCCTCATCATCTCACCCGAAGTGCCTCGCTATGGCCGTATACAGCTCATCTATATTCGAGCCTTCCAGGGCGGAGATGGTGACTAAGGGGTGTTGTGGGAAGGCCGACTTTATCCTGGAAGGAGAGGCTCTGGGCAGATCCATCTTGTTGGCCACGATCAGAAGGGGGAGCTTTCTAGCCTCCATGTTCCCCACCACCGTGACGTTGACCTGGGTGTAGGGGTCCTCTGTGGAGTCCATCACCAGAAGGACGCCGTCGAGGTCTTCGAGCCATTTTATCGCCTCGATGACCCCTTCCGTCGCCTCCTTCGCCCTCCTCTTCGCCTCCTCCTCCTCGAGACCGTAAGCCATG
>JANKMW010000044.1:11899-12717 GCA_024649985.1 Methanothrix sp. | reverse complement strand
CCTCTCCCGGGAGATGGCGTTCACGACCTCCAGTGTCTCCCCCTCTTCGATCTCCATCTCTGCCTTCTCGTTCCAGAGGGTCAGCCTGATCTTCCCGGTATCGTCGCCTAGGGTGACGGACCGGACGAGGCCCACGGTCCCGTCCCGCCGGGAGAACTCCCGGACCTCGCCGGGGTCGACGACCTTCCCGAGGACGGTGATCTCCCCCATGTCCGCCCTAATTTCAGAGATCTTGTAAGCATCGACCCTCGTCTCTATCTCCGCCTCCACCTCCTCGAGCCCCCCGCGATCCAGCGTCACCTCCGTCCCGAAGTACCCCTCCCGGGTGAAGCCCCTCACCCTGAAGGTGTGGCCGACGGCGATCTCTCCTTTCGTCACCGGCTCCACGAGCTCGTCCCAGAGGACGATCCGGACGGTCCCGGTCTCGTCGCCGACGGCGAGGTTCGCCACCCTCCCCAAAGACCCGTCGCCCCTGGGAAACTCGTGGACCGCCGAGATGGATATTACTTTGCCGAGGAAGGTGACCTTCCCGGTCTCGGGCCTTATAGAGGCGACCTTCAGCTCCACCTCGCCGAACTCCCGGGCGACGAGCATCGCCGCTGTCCTCCGGTCGCAGAGCTCCCCCATCAACGAGACCTTCTCTTCGACCCGCGCTTCAAACTCCTGGGGCGAGATCTGACCGGATATCTGGTCGTAGATATCGCCTATCTCCCTGTCCATGAGATCCTCTCTCAGGCCTTCTCCGCCGGAGCCGTCTTCCTGGGGACCTCCTGGAGGTAAGCGGCATCACACCTGGATATGAAGAGGTCGCAGACCTC
>JANKMW010000044.1:7203-11889 GCA_024649985.1 Methanothrix sp. | reverse complement strand
GCCAAGACCGACCCCGCGTCGATGAGAACCGCCCTGTGGGATATCTCCCGGACGAAGTCGACGTGGTGGCTGACGAGGAGGATGGTGGTCCCGAACTCGGCGTTGATCCTCTTTATGGCGTTGGAGACCTCCCGGAGGGTTATGGGGTCTATGTCGCCGAAGGGCTCGTCGAGGATGAGGATCTTGGGGTTTGACGCCAGGACGAGGGCGAGGGAGACCCTCACCTTCTCGCCGCCGCTCAGCTCAGAGGGGTACTTGTCCAGGACCGAGGTGTCCAGGTCCATGACCTCGAATATCGGCTCTGCGTACCTCCTCGCCTCCGTCGCAGGAAACCTTGGGAAGAGCTCTTCGAAGATGCCGGTGGTGAGGCCCAGCTTCTCCAAGACCCCTTTTGCGTCATCCTCTGTCATGTCGGTGAGGGAGTAGATGACGTCCAAGACCTTATCGCTGATCCCCAGCTCCTCAGCCACTTTCCGGGCGTGATCGATGACGTCCTGCCCCTTAACCCCCATCTTGTAGCCGATCTGCTCCAGGACCGTCTCCCGGGGCATCAGGGCGAACTCCTGGTACATTATTCCGAGATTTCTTCGAACCTCCATCCTCTCCCGGGAGTACTCCACCATGTCGACCCAGCCGTCTCCAAGCCGGTAGAAGACGGACCCTTCGTCGGGTTTGGCTATCCCCTGGACGATCTTCAGGAGGGTCGTCTTACCCGAGCCGCTGGCTCCTATCAAAGAGGTGATCTCCCCCTCCCTTATATCCAGGTCCAGATCCTCGATTCTGAGGACCTCACCGGTCCCTACGAGATAGTTCCTCTTCCTCAGGTCCACCACCCTGATGGCGGGGGGGGCGTCGCGCCTGGGGGCGAGGGGGTCTGCCTCGCCTATGAGGGAGAGAAACCGATCCAAAACCGCATCCGTATCGCCTTCGTCCCGGATCTCGCCCTGGTCGAGCCAGATGAGCCTATCCGCCAGGTACCGATGGACCTCCGGGAGGTGGGAGACGACTAGGGTGGTGATCCCCAGCTCTCTGTTGACGTTCTTTATGGCGTCGAGGACCTCCTGCTTGGTCGAGGGGCACGCCATCGTCGCCGGCTCGTCCAGGAGGAGGACCTTGGGCTTTTTGGCAAGCTGCCTTGCTATCAAGAGCCTCTGCTTTTCGCCGCCGCTGAGGATGGTGGCAAGCTGCTTCGCCTTCTTCTCCAGCCCCACCACCTTCAGGTACTCCATCGCCTCTGAGATGACCTCCTCGTAGCCGAGGTCGTACTCTGTGGGGATCATCTCGTAGCCGGTCTTCCGGGAGTAGACCCGCTTCACCACATTGTTCAGGGCGGACTCGGTCCAGAGGCCGAAGTCCCTCTGGAGGTGGATGGCGGTGATCTGCCTCTGCGCCTTCACAGTCTCCTGATCCGATTCAGGCGTTATCACGAGGCCGTCTATCTCGATCCTTCCGGAGTCGAAGCTCTCGACGCCCCGGAGGATCTTCATGAGGGTGCTTTTGCCGCTTCCGCTCTTCCCCACGATCCCGAGGATCTCTCCATCTCTGGCGGTGAAGCTGACTCCCTTCAGGGCCTCCACCTGGCGGTCTTTGAGACTGTAGACTTTGTATAAGTTCTCAACCTGGAGCAATATCATGACCTCCTATCTCTTGTCATAAAGCGAATCTATATTTGTATGTGTATTTTTTGAATATTCATCTGGCGCCGCCTTAACTCTGCCGCACCCAGACTATATCGCATCTCTATATCGCATCTCTATATCGCATCTCTATATCGCATCTCTATATCGCATCTCGACGATCTCTCCCTTCCGGGATCGGATCGGTCGATGGTCGCCTGCCTCGCCGATCCCGGCGAAGTCAGCGGATCTTCGTCCCGGGAGGGGTCTTCGTCTCCGGCACCAGGAGGACGGCGGACCCCTCAAGATCTGCGGCCAGGAGCATCCCCCGGGACTCGACGCCGAAGAGCTTGGCGGGCTCGAGGTTGGCGAGGACGACGATATTTCTGCCCACCAGATCTTCGGGTCGGTGGGTCTTTGCGATCCCCGCCACGATCTGCCTCTCTTCAGACCCGATCTCGACGATGAGACGGAGGAGCTTCTCTGAACCCTTGATCGGCTCGGCCTCTCTGACCACGGCGGTTCTGATGTCGAGCCGCTGGAAATCTTCAAACTTTATGGCAGTCATCTTCTCTTCACCCTTCTTGCCCTTCTTCGCCTCCAGGGCAGCTACACGATCCCTGAATATTTCTTCGAGGTCCGATACCATCGAGTCGTCTATCTTCTCGAAGATGTGCTCGGGGACCCCAAGCTTCCTCCCTGCATCCATGGGGACGAGGGCGTCGTCGAATTGGGCCCAAGCCGCGGTCCCCGAAAGCCCCAGCTGCCTCCAGGCCGATTCCATCTTTTCGGGCATCACCGGCGAGAAGAGGATCGCCAGGGCCTTGGCGATCTGCAGGCAGTTTCTCAATACAGCGCCGCACCTTACCCTGTCGGATTTGGCCAGCTTCCACGGCTCGTGGGACTGAAAGTAAACGTTCCCGAAGTCTGCGAGGGCCATGGCACCGTCGGCGAACTTCTTGAACTCGTACTCCTCCAGGGCCGCCTTCGCCTCGGCTATCGCAGCCTCGATCTTCGCCGTCACCTCCGGGTCGAGGTCGCCCGCGGGGACGGACCGGTCGAAGTTCTTGGCGGTGAAGGTGACGGCCCGGTTGACGAAGTTGCCGAGGGCCCCCACCAGCTCTCCGTTCACCTTCTCTGCGAAGATCTTCCAGGAGAAGTTCAGCTCTTTGGTGTGGGAGGTGTAGGAGGCGAGGTAGTAGCGGAGGAGGTCGGGGTGGAGCCCCTTGTCCAGATAGTCGTCGATCACCCATACGACGTACCCCCTGCTCTTGGAGAAGGTCTTGTTGTCGATCTTAAGCATCCCGCTCGCCACAACGGCGCTGGGGAGGGTGTAGCCCGCTCCCTTCAGCATCGCCGGCCAGAAGATGCAGTGATGGTAGACGATGTCGCCTCCGATGAAGTGGACGATCCGGGACGGATTCCTCCAATACCTCTCAAAGTCGCCGTCGGCCCGGAGGGCCCACTCCTCGGTGAAGGATATGTAGCCGATGGGGGCGTCCACCCAGACGTAGACGACGAGCTCATCGTGCCCGGGAAACTTCACCCCCCAGTCGAGGTTTCGGGTGATGCACCAGTCTTTCAGCTCCTGTTTGACCCACTCCAGGGCGTAGTTCCTGGCGTTCGTCGTCCCCCCGAGTTCCTGGAGGAAATCGACGAGAAAGTCGCTGAACGCCGATAGCTGGAAGAAGTAGTGCTTCTGAGTACGGTATCCGGCCTTGCTCCCGCAGACCTTGCAGAGGGGTTCGGCTATCTCCCCTGGCTCCAGGTGGCGGCCGCACCCCTGGTCGCACTCGTCGCCCCTGGCGGGGGAACCGCAGTAAGGACAGATCCCCTCGACGTATCTATCGGGGAGGGAACGGTCGCAAGATGGGCAGTAGGCCAGCTGGATCTCCTGGGGGTAGACGTAACCCTCCTCCATCAGAGCCTCTACGAGGGAGCGGGTACGGCGGTGGTTTGAGGGGTCGTCGGTATTTCCGAAGTAGTCGAACTCCACCTCCATACGCCCAAAGACGTCGTCGAAGTGTTGGTGGTATAGGGCGACGAGCTCTGTGGGGGTCGTACCCCTCTCCTCGGCGTTGACGACTATGGGGGTCCCATGGGAGTCGGAGCCGCAGATGAAGAGGGGATCTTTTCCTAATTTCTTCAGACCCCGGACGTATATGTCGGCGGGGACGTAGGTCCTGAGGTGGCCGATGTGACAGGGGCCGTTGGCGTAGGGAAGTCCACAGGTTACGAGTATGGGAAGGTCGGATGGAGCCAAATCAGAACACCTGGCGTGGCTATGGGAAACCTCCCAGATATACGTTTCCCATATCAAAAATGGAGGGTCCGTCGCGGAGGTGGACGTCCAAGTCGGCCCAGCGGGTTGGGGAGGAGGCGGCGCCGTCCGCCTCCATCCCCTTCAGCTCTTCCCCCTCCGGCTCCGCGCCGGGCTTGGGGGCCAGGGAGGGAGGAAAGATACATATATGCCCAATTAGAAGGAGGCTAGAGACTGCTATCGATATTATCCGAATGTGCATATCGCCGCCAAAGATCATCTCGCTTCTGATGGGTCGGTCCCCGATATCTCCGTCACCAACCGGGTCATCAAATCCTCAAATTGTGAGAGGCGACGCGGACGGATGGAGTGTGGGGATGGATGAGAGAGAAATCGGTGAAGCTGGTCAGGGCCTTTGCAAGTTCAGAGTTGAGGATGAACATCCTCCTATGTTTAAAAAATGAGAGTAAAGATATAAAAGACTTGCAGGCGGAGCTGGGTGGGAGAAACACCACCATCCTCCACGCCCTCAGGGATATGAGCGATTCTGATCTGGTGGCAAGAGATCGAGATGGTTATAAGCTGACCAACCTCGGAAAGCTTAAAGCCGGCCTCCTCTCGGGGATCCTCAGGACCTTAAACAAACTGGAAGAGAGGCCAGGTTACTGGCTGAACCACGACATAAGCGGCATACCCCCAGTGCTCCTTGAAAGGATCGGCATGCTCTTTCAGTCGGAGATCATATTCTCAGACCCCTCGGAGCCCTTGAAGTCCCACGAGACGCTGAAATCGATGCTGGCGAGATCGAAG
>JANKMW010000044.1:3135-7170 GCA_024649985.1 Methanothrix sp. | reverse complement strand
CGTTCTTCCGGCGCTGATATTCCCAAACGGGTCGGATGCTTTCATAAGCGCTCTTAGAAGAGGCAGCTGCTTAGATCTCTTGCTGACCGAGGAAGTGACGGGTTTTCTCATCGCCTCGGATGGAGTCCTGGATCCCGAGTTTAAGAAGTCCTTCAAATTCGATAACTTCAGGCTACGTCTATCCCGAGACGATATGAAGCTCGTCCTGATGGTCACCGAATCCTTCGTCTACCTGGGGCTCTTTCGAGAAGACGGCGTCTACGATATCGCATCGGGTACCATCTATACCGGAGAATGCGCCGTCACCTGGGGTACGAAGCTCTTCGAATATTACGCCGATGGATCCGTGGGCCTCGGCGAAGAGCGGCTGTTGGAGATGGCGTCATCCCAGAGGAGGGTGGCTGCCGAGATGGCGGGGGACGGCCATTTTGATGGAGAGGACCCCTCTCTGGACGGGTCGGAGGCGATAATCCTCGTCGAAGATGACGTCGGCCATGCTGCCCTCATCCACCGGATCTTCGAGGAGAGCGGTTCGAGAAGAGAGTTTCATCACCTGGCGAACCTTCGAGATGCGTTGAGGTGGATCGAGGAGAACAGAGGCCGAACGTTTCTGGTGATAGCAGACTACCTCCTCCCGGACGGCTGTGGCCTCGACCTCACGGGGAATGCGGAACGTCCCCTGGAGGTCGGCTTCCCTCTGGTGATCCTCACCGGGTACGGCTCGGAGAAGATAGCTGTTGCTGCCTTCAAGTCCGGTGCTATGGATTACGTCATAAAAGATGCTGAGAGCATGCAGAAGCTTCCGGAGATCGCAAGGGAGGCCCTTCAGAAATGGCGCAAGAGGACGAGCCGGGACTCGGCCGAAGAGGGGCTGAAGAGCCTCGAGGCGGAGAAGGCCAGCCCTCTAAAGATCTGAGCCTCTTCAAGAGGTTGGAAGGGTGAAGAGGACGGTCGTACCTTTCCCCTCCCCCGGCTCCGCCCAGATCTTCCCTCCATGGACCTCTATGATCCTCCTGACTATAGCAAGTCCGACGCCGCTGCCCTCTGACTCTGGGTCGAGCTTGTAGAATAGGTCGAAGATCTTCTCCCGCTGATCGCTCTCTATCCCGATACCGTTGTCCCGGACGAAGAAGACCGGCCCCACCCCCTCCTTCCGCCATCCTATCTCGATCTCGGGATGGGGCTCGACCCCCATGTACTTGATGCTGTTCTCGACGAGGTTGGTAAGAGCCTCCTCCATCCTCAACCTGTCACCCCGAATGGCAGGCCAGCTCTCCGGGAGGACGACCTTGATAAGCCTTGCTTTTATCTTATCGGATAGAGCTTCTAGAACCTCATGGACGACCTCTCCGAAGGAGACCTCCTCCGGCGGGTTCACCACCCTGCCGATCCGGGAGAGCTCCAGGGTGTCTTTGAGGAGGTGGTCCATCTTGACAGCAGCATCCTCTATCATCCCAAGGTCGGTCTCGATATTATCAAGATCGCCATCGGATATGTCCTCCCTGAGGAAGCCGGCGAACCCCTGGATGGTGACCAGGGGAGATCGAAGGTCGTGGGAGACGGTGTAGACGAACCGCTCCATCTCGGCGTTCTTCGCCTCCACCTCGCCGATCCTCTCCTCTAGCTCGTCCTTAGCCCTCTCCAGCTCCCGGCGGGTCCGGGACCGGATGATCTCCCCGCCGACGATCCCCGCCACCACCTGGAGGGCCGATATCTCGCTATTGGTCCAGACCCTTTCGGAATGGCAGTCGTCGAAGCCGATGAAGCCCCATAGCTGATCCTCCATGATGATGGGGACGATCAGGATGGAGACGATCCCCTGGGGCTCCAGGTACGCCCTCTCCGGCTCGGGGAGGTCCTTGACGAGACCTCTGTAAGGTCTCCCCCTCAAGATCGTCTCATAAAAACGAGATGAATCGGGGAGGTATGGGAGGTTCTGAAGGACGGGGTTGTTTATCTGGGGCTCGATCTCCCCTTTCGTCCACTCGTAACGCTGGCTCATGAGGACCTCCCCATCTTCGGTCCGGTTCTCGAAGATGTAGGCCCGGTCCGCCTCCACCGCCTCTCCCAGGAGCTGGAGGGCGTCGATGATGACGCGGTCGATATCGGAGTTGATGAGGAGGGTGTAGGAGGCTATGGCGGCGGCGGAGAGGAGCATATCCCTTCTGACGAGTTCCATCTCGGCATCTTTCAGATAGGTGATGTCCCTTGAGATGCCGCATATCCCCACTATATTTCCCTGGTCGTCTCTCAGGGGGACCTTGATGGCGTGAAAGGCGGTCGAGATCCCGTCGACGATCTCTCGGGAGACTTCGCCAGCGAAGGGTCTGCCGGAGAGGACCTGGGAGTCTGCCTCGCGAATTATTGCCGCTGTTTCGGGGCCGAAGAGGATCTCGTCCCCTTTTCCCAGGATCTCCGAGGACGACATCTTAAAGATCTTCTCCATTACGGGATTGACCTGGACGTACCTGCTCTCCCGGTCTTTGATGAAGATGCAGTCCTGGGCGGTCTCGAAGATCGCCCGAAACCTCTCCTCGGTCTCCAGAAGCCTATGGTTGTAGATCTCAAGGCGGTCCAGCATCTCGTTGATCGAATCTGCGAGGGTCCCGAGCTCCCCCCGTCTCAACTCAGAAATCCGGCCCTTATCAGGCTCCTCAGACATTTTTATCTCATCGACGGAGGTGGTGATGACGGAGAGAGGGGACAGGACGGACCGTTCCAGGAAGATGAGGACCACCCCCCCGAAGACGAAGCTCGCCAGGACCATCGCCATTAGAAGATAGCCCATGATCTCAGTGCCCCTCTGGTGGATATCCCTCGGAATGTGAGCCTCCAGGAGGATGGACGGAGATCCGCGTATATCCTCGATGGTCTTGAAGGCGAGGAGCGTCTCGTCGTCAACCGGCCTGATCAGGACGGGCGAGTCCCGGTATCCGATACCATTGATCTTCGATGGCGCCTGATGAGGATCGACGGGCACTATCCTCAGGACGCCGTTGATACGACGACCAAGCTCTTCGACCCTGGCCTCGTCGAGGTGGCGACCTACGACGAGGGTGCCTTCGATGGGGCCTTTCCACTGGCTGTCCAGGATGGGGCGAGAGCTTATCATCATCACCCCGCCGTCAAGGGCGATGATCCCGGCTACATGATCTTCTGGGTGGGGATGATAAATGAGGTGGTCGCCCTCAGCGAGGTACGGGACGGCCGGATTATGCCAGGTGGCGTAAACCAATTCGCCGGAGCTGTTGTAAAATAGCATGAAGCTGACGCCCAGGTTGTTGAGGGTTGCTTCGTTCAGGTTAGCCAGGACGTAATCCTCGTTTACGTCTGATACGAACTGGCTGGTTTCATCCCAAGGGGCCCAGTCGCCGCTGATCCTGCCCAGGGCGGCGAGCTCCTCCTGGAGGGCAAAGGCGATGGTTTCGATCTTTCGGCCTGCGTCTTCCTCCTCCAGCTCGTCGAGGCTTTTCGTCATGAGCAGGATCATGACGCCGCTGATGATCGCGATCATGACGAAGATTAGAGCGCCGGTGACTAAAAGAGTGCTTTTCCGCAGAGTCATGACACTTCAGCCTCAGGGTCTTCAGGGTTTATCGCTCCTCCACAAGAACATAGCTTCCCTCATCCGTTTCAGGTGGGTCTAGGGCGCCGGTTACATTCGAACCAGTATCTTTTACCTCCTCGACGATCTTCTGCAGCTCTTCCAGTCGGAGGGGCTTTGTCAGGTAGCCGTTGACTTGGTGGCTGCGAGCCTTCTGCAGATCCTCTTCATTGGTGGAGGTGGTGAGGACGACGACTGGGATCGTCTTCAGCCTCTCGGAGCTCTTCATCTCAGAGAGGACCTGGTGGCCGTCGACCTTCGGGAGCCGGAGGTCCAGGATCGCCAGCCTCGGAAGAACGGCCTCCTCGGTCCCACGCCTCCGGAGATAGTCCAGCGCCGCATTCCCGTCCCTCACCCAGTCGATCCCGCCGGAGAAGCCGAGCCGCTCAAAGGACCTCATGACTATCATGGCGTGAGCGTTATCGTCCTCT
>JANKMW010000044.1:0-3125 GCA_024649985.1 Methanothrix sp. | reverse complement strand
GGATCTGGAAAGACTCTTCCGCCTTCCCGATCTCCTCAACACCTCGATCTTCCCTCATCTCTCCCCAACCACCTTCTCCATCAGACCATCTGAGCTCCCTGATGATGGGCGAGATCCACGATACCCGTCAGCGATATGAAGATGGCCCTTGAAAAATAACGACGACCGACGGGGATTATCGGCGATTGCTGAGAATAGATCAAGGCCCACCGACTGCATAAAGGGGCGATAAGGTGCGGGGAACGGGATTCGAACCCGCGAACTCCTGCGAGACGGGATCTTAAGTCCCGCGCCTTTGGCCACTTGGCAACCCCCGCCCGATCTACTGTGCAAAACCGTGATACTTCAAGGCTTTGAACTGGAGCGCACCGACGCATGCGGAGTTGAAGCGCGCAAGATAAATAGTTTCCCGCAAGTGCAAACCCATCCCGAAACGTCCGGATTTGAGGACGGTGAGGTCCTCGCCGTGATCGGCGAGCTCCACGCCTACAAATCCATCCCCGGCACCACCCTCCGAAGGTACGTCAACCGGGTCCAGAGCTCCATCGATACCGACTGCAGGCCCGCCTTCCTCAAGGGGATGATCGTGGGGACTGCGATCTGGGAGAACCTGGTAGTCGACCGCGCCGACCTTGAGAGGCGGATCGACGGCGAGATGAAGAGGAGGCTGCGACGGATCATCGAAGACCTCGACCGGTCTGATGCTGATCCGATCCGAGATCCACAGGTAGGATAGAGACGATAGACAGATCTGAGAGAGACAGATCTGAGATCGACCAAATTCGAACCCGGCCGTCCTTCAATCAGCCCTCTTCTTATCATATCAACAGCTCTCCCACGCCCAAACCTGTTATACCCCAAAATCCAATTCCGTCCTCCATGGAGAAAGGGATATACACCCTCGTCCTCCGGCTGGAGTCGGACCGGGTGATAGAGGTCGGCTCCCTGGGCCCGGTCCGTTTCAAGGAGGGGTACTACGCCTACACCGGCTCCGCCCGGGGCGCAGGCGGCCTCGCCCGGGTCGCCCGCCACATCGCCGTTATGGAGGGGACGAACCCCGCTCGAAGGTGGCACATAGACCGGCTCCTCCCCATCTCGACCCTGGTGGAGGTGGTGGCCACCGTCACCGGGGATGACCTGGAGTGCGCCATCGCCAGAAAGATCGGCGAACGGCTCCCTTCCGTCGACAATTTCGGCTCTACCGACTGCCACTGCCCCTCCCACCTCCACTTCTCCTCCGATCGCCAGGAGATCCTGGAGGCGGTGAGGGCCGCCCACCCTCGGCCGTCCTCAGACGAGAAGGAGGTGGCGGAGGATGGTAGCAAAGAAGACTAAGAGGCCGCAGATGGTGAGGGGAAGGGTGTAGCCGATGAGCGCCTCCTTCAGACCTGAACCCGTAGTATCCTTCACCAGCCAGAAGTAGGGGTCGCTGAAGCTGGAGAATAGATAGGCCCCCGCGGCGATGGAGAAGAGGAGGGTGACGGGCTCCAGGGGGTAGCCGCTCATCATCTCGGCGGCGATCACCACCGTCACCACCCTCGACCCCTGGGCGAGCTGGATGAGGGACGCCACCAGAAAGGGGAGAACTACTGCCGGAACGAGCTGCCCCAGCCCTGCATATAGATCGGGGCCGAGGCCGCTCTCGGCGATGACGTAACCGAAGGCCCCAGCCCCGCATAAATCGAAGATGATGACCCCCGCCCTCCTGGTCGCCGCCCGGATCATCTCTGCAGCCTCTTTTTTGGCCATAGCCACCGAGAGGAGCGCCCCGGCCAGGAGGGCGACGTCGGGGGACCCAAAGAACCACGGATCGGAAGAGAAGATGCCGACGACGATCAGAACCAGGGGGAGAGCCAGGGGCGCCCATGAGAGGAGCCTCGGGGGGAGGGGGGCGGTCTGCGCCGGCGCCACCGTCTCCTCGACGACGGAAAGGCGTTTGAGGTAGAGGAAGGCGAAAACGAGGAGGAGAAGAGAGAGGGGGAGGCCGAACTTCACAGCCTCGAGGGGGTCGACCCCCAGGGACCCGGTGAGGGTGACCATCACCGGCGACGGGTATACGAGGTTGAAGGATATCAAAGAGAAGAGGGCCACCGAATAGAGGTACCTCCTCGCCGACCCCCCCTCCGTCCTCCCCATCTCCCTCACCACCGGCTCAAGGATCAGGTAAGATGTCAACGGGCACATCGCCGGGAGCGCCACCAGGTACCCCGACAGGCCGGAGGCAAAAAGCCCCCCCTTCTGGCCGACGAGCAAAAGAAGGTCTGCGACGATCCTCTCCACCGCCCTGGACCGACGGAGCTGCTCGGCGATCACCGACCCGGAGAAGACGATGATCGCCAGGGCCGAGAAGATCCGGGCCAGCCCCGTCGATACCGTGCCCGTCAGCTCCGGACCCATCCCGACGAGGACCCCGAAGACGAGAGCCGAGACGACGAGGCTCAGGAAGGGGGAGAGGCCGATCCTGGCCGTCATGATGCCCACCAATAGGATAGCCACCAGGAAGGCAGGGAGGAGGTCCATGGAGGAGGTGTATCACCGTATCCCTATAAAAGGCCCGCCCAGAATTTTTTTATGAGTTAGATAATATGAAATATAACTCATGGTAAATCACGTATTCTTATATGGTGCCGTACCGCCTGGTGCCGTACCGCTTAATTGTTCCGAAATTCCTTTATAGAAGAAAAACAATAAAACGTCTGCTCAGAGGGAGCTTATGAAGGGTGGATCTTGGACGATACCCCCCAAACGGGGCAGGGCAGCTCATTTCTTCTGTCTAGCCTGCCTCATACTAACTTCGGTATATGCCCCCACCGCATCCGCCTGGACCTTCCCCTTCTCTATCCCCTTCCTCAACAGCCCCGATGAAGGTCTGAACCTCGATCTGGAGTTGAATCAGATCCTGGTGGAATATGGAGGGTCTGCCACCTACACCATCCGCCTAAAAAATTTGGGGCAAGAGGGGTTAACCGACTTATCGATAAAAGACAACTTCGGCCAGGTCGGGTTCGTCGCCCGCCTTCCAGCAGGCGGATCCGCGAAGTTCACAAGAACGACGCCCCCCCTCAAGGCCGCCACCCGCCTTGAGGTGGTGGCCACCTCCAGAGGCGAGGAGGTGGCCAGGATCG
>JANKMW010000043.1:4686-13232 GCA_024649985.1 Methanothrix sp. | reverse complement strand
CCAGCTCCTTATTGGGGACGAGCTTCGACCTTCTGAATATCCTCGATCCCAGCTCCTCGGTGGCGCCGATGACCCCTATGGGCCCCGACGAAGCCATCGACTTGTGGCCGCTTCCTATGATCACGTCCGCGCCGAGGCTCTTCGCGCCGACGGGCATCCTCCCCACCGAATAGGCGCCGTTGACGACCAGAGGGACGGCCTCATCGTGACAGATCTCCGAGACCGCCTTCGGCTCCACCAGGTTGCCGTAGTTTCCGTCCGGATATGTGAGGACGGCCATCCCCACCCTCTCGCCTCGCCCCATCACCCTCTCCATCGCCTCCTGGTAACCCTGGGGGTCTACCCTATAATGGGGCCCTTCGCCGGCGGGAACCAGCTCCACCTTCAGCCCCGCAAGCTCCGCGGCGAGGTGAGTGGTATAGTGAGCGTTGCCGTCGGCCACCACCGTCTCCCCCGCGCCGCAGAGGGCGTGCATAGCGGCGAAGATCCCCTCCCTCGCCCCGTGGGTTATCCTGACCTGGTCGGCCTCGAGAAACTCAGGGAGGACCTGGTGGACGAACTCTTTTATCGGCGGGTTCTCGATCCCCTCCAGAGATCCGGTGCAGAAGTCGCAGACGGAGTAGCCGTCGGCCCACTCCATCATCGCCTCTCTCGCCTCCGGGGTGAGAACCCCCCCCCGCTGGAGAGGGTCAATGTTTATCGCCCCCGTGGTGCTCCTCTTCAGGCATCTGAACTTATCGAGGTTGTCGAGCATCTCTGCTGAGTTTGCAGCCGCCTACGGTATAACCCTTACCCTGGTTCGGATCGACTCGCCCTTGGAGAAAAGGTGATATATCTTCTCAAGAGACCTGGTCATGATGTCAACGGTCATCGGCCACCGAGGCGCCAGATCGGTCGCCCCGGAGAACACCCTGGGATCGATCCGCGCCGCCGAAAGGTGTGGCGCCGATTTCGTGGAGGTGGACGTCCGCCTCTCAAAGGACGGCATTCTGGTGGTGATCCACGACGACACCGCCGACCGTACCACCGATGGGACGGGGAGGGTGGAGGAGATGACCCTGGAGGAGATCAGGCTCCTGGACGCCGGGTCAGGCGAGAGGATCCCCACCCTCGCCCAGGCGGCTGACCTCGCCGAAGAGCTGGACCTGGGGATCGTCGTCGAGATGAAGGAGGAGGGGCTCGAAGATCTGGTGGTCAGGGAGGTTGAAGGAAGAAGGGCGATCGTCACATCCTTCTTCCACGAATCGGTCCGCGAGATCAAGGAGCTGGGAGATATAAGGACCGGGATCATCATATCATCCCTTCCCATAAGCCCCATCGATCTCGCCCTCGAGGCGAAGGCAGAGGCCATATTCCCGAGGTTGACGAACCCCAACCTCTTCAAGAAGGCTCACCGGGTGGGGATCGAGGTATATCCCTGGACCGTAAACGATCCGGATCAGGTCCGCTGGCTCAGGAGGCTTGGGGCCGACGGCATCGTCACCGACGATCCCTGCGCGATCCGAAAGGCCGCCGACGAGCCGGTCACCAACGTGGAGGCCGGAGAGTGCCAGTACTACCCCTGCCATCACTTCGAAGAGCAGGACTGCACCCACTGCTTCTGCCCCCTCTACCCCTGCAGAGACCCCGAGCTCGGCAAGTTCATCAAGACTAAGAGGGGAAAGAGGCTCTGGTCCTGCGTCGACTGCGCCCTCGTCCACAGGCCGATGGTCGCCCGATACCTCAGCGAGCACCCCGAAGCGACAGCCGAAGAGCTGAAGAGGGTGGACAGGGGCGGAGACGACGCATCATGAAAAACGCCCGATTCTGCCCATATTGAAGAGCCAGCCAAAATCCGCCCCCAATGGAGGATCGGCATTCTAGACGGAAAGATTTATGCATGTACGGTGTATAAGGCCGGTATTATGAGAAGAATTCTGGTAATCATGGTTGCAGCTCTAGCCCTATTGCAGGCGTGGTCTGTAATAGGGCAGGAGGCTACAGACCCTAGCCGCCTCGGTTCAGGGCAGGAGACTCAAGACTACCTAGCCCTCGGTTCTGATATGGACGCCCCGGCGGGCCTCCTGGACTTTTTGAACGACACCGTCAACGATACCGCCAACGACACAGTCAATGATACGGTGAACGATACGGTCGACGCACCCCTGATCGACGCTAACCTCTCGACGACGAGCAGCCAGGGCGCTTTCCTCGACCTGCCCATAAACGAGAGCCTCATTGACACCAACCTTTCGACGACAAGCAGCCAGGGTGCTTTCCTCGACCTGCCCGTAAACGAGAGCCTCATCGACACCAGCGACCCAGGTACCCTCACTCAGAGGTCATTCCTCCTGGATCAGACGATGGTGGCTCCCGAGCCTTTCTTCAAGAAGGGTCAGATGATGGGCAGCGGATCTGAGGACTCATCCGCAGACCAGCCACCGTCCTTCTACAGTAAGGGCCGCATGATGGGAACCTAGATCTGGTCGAGGGGAAGATTTAGATGGGGATGATCGGTCGGGTCACCCCCAAACCGACTCCAGGTGGCGTCGCTCTCTTATCAAAACCCCGACCTTGCCGTCCTTTGACAAGGTCGAGGGGAATTTCTTATCGTCCAGCTCCAGGGTCAGGGGGCCGCCGTATCCGAGATCTCTGAGGGTGGTCAGGACCTCATCGACGGACCCGTCCTTTGCGGGAAGGTGTCGGACCCCGTTTATGGTGGAGCTGACGTGGACGTTCACGATCCGGCCTCCTAAGGTCTCCAGAAAGGAGATGGCCCTAGAGATGGGGGGGACGGCATGGGATATGTCCAGGGTCATCCCCAGGAGGGGATACTCGTCGAGGAACCGGCCCATCTCCTCGGGTTCTGCGCAGATATTCCATGGGACTGGTTCGAGATTCTCCAGAGCCAGATCTACGCCCTTCTCCTCTCCTCGATCGATGGAGGCTTCAAGATAGCGGCGGAGCTTCTCGCGCTCCGCCCCTCTTGGAGGCCGCCTCGCCGTCCTCCTCCCAGGATGGATCGTCACGACCCTCGCGCCCAGAACCTCAGCCAGATCGATGGCCCGGAGGGACTCCTCGAGAGCGGCCCTGCAGACTAGGTCGTTGTAGGAGGAGGGGTTCAGGTCCATTACGGGGGCGTGAAGGGTCGTCTTCAGCCCCCTGAAGGCCCGACGGACCTCCTCCGCCCCCTCCTCCAGCCTCCCCCCCTCCCAATACCAGGGGGTTTCGACCCAGAACTCCACCCCTTCGAGGCCAGCTCCGGCGATCACCTCCGCCATCCCCTTGGGGTCGAGATCCCAGAGGAACATGGAGGATACCGATACCGTCGCCGTGGTTCACCCCTCCAGCTCTTCTATCATCCTCTCGATCCTCCCCAGCCGCTCCACCTGGACCTCCATCCTCCGGAGGAGGACCGGGGGAGCCTCCACGGCGGCGGTGCACTGGTCGGTCCAGCCATCCACCTCCCTCATGACGCTCTCAACGATCTCCTCAAACTCCGCCTTCAGTTTGCCCTCATCCCGGAGCCGGTCCAAACCGTCCCTGATTCCGCCCTGTATCTGGGCTAAGTTCAAAAGCAGCAGGTTCAGTTCCGCCTCTCTTCGAGCCCGGTCCAAATTTCCACCTCCACTCTTCCCATCCCGTCTCCAACTTTCTGATCGCTGGATCGAAGGTGCTCCATCTCACCTTCTCCGGAGAAGGGCCATCAGACCCCGGCCCGGTGAAGGTGGCCCGCGAGTTTCGAGGGACCTCTTCAGACCGAGCTGAGCTTCACTATCGCCTCTGCCAGGTCCCCTGAGGACTCTTCGAGGGCCGCCCTCGCCTCGTCGGAGCTGCATCCGGTCTGGGCGACGACCAGCTCCACGTCGGCGTCGGGTATCGACACCTGGCGATCCCTCTCCTGGGGGGTGCCCACCACCTGGTACGACCGATTGCCCTGGGCGTCCATCACCGTGACGGATGCGTCCAGAAAGAAGATCTCCCGGTCTTTAGTCCTGATCGTCACCTCTTCGACCCCCTCGATCTCCTCTATGTTGATCCCCATCTGCTTCATCATCTGCTTCATCTTCTTGGGGCTTACCCCCTTGCCACCGATCCCTGGAAACATGCTCCATCCATGGTGATCCATCCGTTGTAAATCTATCTCCTCGCCCCTCTGATCCGTCCAAACTCAGGGCCGACGGATCCGACAAGAGGCTGGTGGAACTGTCTCGTCGAATTGGGCAAAAAAGTAAAGGATCTTTATCTGTAGTCGTGAAAAATTTAGGATTAAGCGATAAAATTATAATGTTTAATGATAAAGATTTTCCTAAAAAAGGAAAAGGCTATATCCGATGCGGTAGCGACAGTCGGCGTCGAATCATTCGGCCTTCGAGCAAATGGAGGAGGGAATTTATATGGCCACAGAAAAGGGTGGAGAAAGGGCCAAGGACATAATGCGCCTTGGACCCGTAGACTTGAAGGACGCCACTTCAAACCCGGCGCCCCTCGGTCTGATGGGCTTCGGGATGACTACAGTTCTCCTGAACATGCACAACGCTGGCTGGTTCGCTCTGGGGTCTATGATCCTGGCCATGGGGATATTCTACGGCGGGATCGCCCAGATCATCGCAGGGATAATGGAGTGGAAGAAGGGCAACACCTTCGGGACGACGGCCTTCACATCTTATGGGCTCTTCTGGTTGACGCTGGTATTCCTGCTGTTGATGCCCCAATTTGGATGGTGGGAAGGACCCGAGAATAACGCCATGATCGCCTACTTCTTCATGTGGGGGCTATTCACCCTCTACATGTTCATAGGAACCCTGAGGCTGAACAGGGCTCTGCAGGTGGTATTCTTCACGCTGACGATCCTATTCTTCCTTCTGGCCATCAGAGACTACACTGGCAGCGCCACCATCGCCATGATCACCGGATACGAAGGGATCTTCTGCGGCTTTACCGCCATATACGCCGCATGCGCCCAGGTGCTCAACGAGGTCTACGGCAGAACCGTCCTGCCCCTGGGGCCGGTGAAGCGATAGTGATCCTGAGATGAATCGGACGGCATTGAACCTGCTCGTCGACCTCATCTCCTTCATCGCTTTTTTGGCGTCGACGGCTTCGGGTCTGGTCCTGTTGTGGGCTCTGTCCGCTGCAGGTGGAGGGTTTCGCGGCGGCGGGGCGACGTTGGCAGGGGAGCTGTTCCTCGGGATATCCCGACCCGAATGGATCGCACTCCACCGGATAGCGAGCCTGATCCTCGCGGCCCTGATCCTCCTCCATATAGCCCTTCACTGGCACTGGATCCGAAATCGGTGGAGGCGAATCTCAGATAAGACATCAGTTCTGGCAGAGCCCTGAGGGGGATCCTCAAATTGGTTGTCCCCTCGGGGGGGGGCGTCTCCCCTGGATCAGCACCAAAGAACCTTATATTCTGACGTACGTTATCATCCCTGGTGTATCGGTCATGATGCAGTCGGGAGATAGGATTAAAGGCGGGGATATGCCCTCCGACCTGATAGAGAAGGTGGACGGCCTGTTGGATCAGTTCATGGGGATCGTGGACCACCTGGTGGAAGAGCGGAAGATCCAGAGGGGGGTCGTCAGGAGCACGAACCCCAGCAGCATCGTGGCGGTCTTGGACAAGGCCACCCTCTACATCCTGGCCCAGCACCATGCTGGCTCTCTATCCACCATGTACACATACCACCCAGATAAGCAGATCTCCGAGCAGAAGGCCCTCAGCAGCGCCCGGTGGGAGTTCGGGTACGAAGACCCCTATATGATAGTTTTTCCCGCCGTGATCCTGGAGGAGAGCGACCGGGCCCGGCGAGATATCCTCCGGGTGATCGCCCTCGCTCACGTCGAGGCGGAGGTGGAGAGGGCGATCAACCTCATGAGCCTGATGCAGATCAGGCCCCTCTTCGGCCACGCCTCTTACATCGTGGACGATCGGACCGCCTCTGTCCTCCTCCCCCTCACCGACGAGGGGGACGACCTCTACGATGAGGGCGTAAAGCCAGCGCTGGAGGGCGCCGGCCTCATACCCCGGCGGGCCCTCGATTTCGGCGAGGACGAGGACGAGCTCAAGGCGATCTGGAGGGATATATGCAGGTCCAGGATGGTGGTGGCAGACCTGACGGACTCCGACCCCTCGGTGATGTACGAACTGGGGATCGCCCACGCCGTCGGAAAGGAGGCACTGATATTATGCCAGCGGGGCCGATGTCCCCCCTTCCCAAAAAAGCTGATACATGCCAACCTCCTGGAGTACGACCCGGGGGAGGAGGGGCTTAAGAAGTTGAAGACGGAGATGGTAGAGGTCCTACGTCGGATGACAAACCCGGTGATGGGCTCGGATTGAGGATGGAAAAAGATCGGGGCGGGAGACGCTCCCGCCCTGATATCGACACCTACATCTTAGGAGACCGTCAAATCAGAGGGGTCTTGCAGCCCTTATCCATCAGGAGATAAACCTCCGCGAACTCTGTATTCACCTTTACCACTTCGTCGTTGAACCCTTTGAGGCTCTCCGGGACGGGGCCGAGTTTGTCTGCCTTCTCCTGAGAGTCGACGACCGATCCTGGAGGTACGAAGCTTCCGTCCGGGAGCGTCACCCCCACCACCAGGGCGAGGTGGCCGACGAAGCACTTATTCCCCAGGGTTGAGGCGTGAACGACGGCGTTGAAGCCTACGAAGCTTCCGTCTCCGACCACCAGGGGGCCGTGGACGACGGCACCGTGGGCGATGGATACCCTCCGCCCCAGCTTTATGCTCGTCCCCTCAAGGCCGTGGAAGACGGCGCCGTCCTGGACGTTGGACTCGTCGCCGATGATGATCGGCGTCGCCTCGTCGGCCCGGACGGAAGCGCCGGGTCCTATGTATACCCGCTCTCCGATCCTGACGTCTCCGATGACGGTGGCGGCAGGGTCGACGTAGGCTGTTTTGGCGACGGTGGCCATCGATTCAGCATCGTTCCAGCTGGTTATTGGGTTCGCTCTTATCATCCAAACTCACCGTCCTCTAAGAGAGACCTTCTAAGATAAAAGCCATTATGATCATTGACCATGTTGGTCGTCTCGATGGAGGGCGATAAAAAGAAAAGGAATGTTAAAGAAATAATATAGATTTTTTATCATTTAACTTTCTCACCCGGAATTAAAGGTGTTTATAGGTCTATAAACGCGGCTTCATCAGCCGTTTTGACCTCTTTCAAGGGATCGATATTTGGTATGCATAATGTATAATCGGAATATTTGGCGGTAATTTTAAATAGGTTCGGAGCACGTAAAAGCTAGTCCATTAAATCTTTGGGACGGTATCCTCGGGAGGGAGAATAGATATCGATCAGACTTTTCAAGGCGGCGTATAGTCTCTTAAAACCGCATGAAAATATTAGCTATATCTGAGTTTTGGGTGTGGAACCTATGAGTGATGATGTGAAGATATATGGGATGGAACCCGAAAAGGGTAGATGGATGCTCGTATTTTTGGGCATGGTTATCAACCTATGCCTCGGCAGCATCTACTCTTGGAGCGTCTTCGTAGGGCCTCTGACAGAGTTCTTCTCTGGAATGGGACAGACGGTCACCGCTAGCCAGATCCTGACACCGTTCTCGTTATTCCTTGCATTTTTTGCGTTGGCAATGCCGCTGACCGGGAAGTACATAGAAGTATACGGCCCCAGAAAGATTACGCTCGTCGGCGGCGTTCTCTGCGGCCTGGGATGGTTCCTCGCCTCCATGGCCACCTCTGTGACCTGGCTCTACGTTGCCTATGGGGTCATCGGCGGCCTTGGGGTCGGCATAGCCTACGGATGCCCTGTGGCAGTCGCAGCGAGATGGTTCCCTGACAGGCGCGGCCTCGCCGTGGGTCTTACCCTCCTGGGGTTCGGCTTCTCGGCCCTCTTGACTGCGAACATTGCAGGGTATCTGATCGGCACCACCGGCGTCATGAACACCTTCAGGGTATTCGGGATCGCCTTCGTCATAATAATCGCCGTCCTTTCGATGCCCCTCGTCTTCCCGCCATCCGGATGGAAACCCAGCGGCTGGACTCCGCCAGCTCCAAAGCCCGGAGCTCATGTAACTTGCGAATGTAACCGTGAGGAGATGCTCAAGTCGAAGGGGTTCTATGGGCTCTGGATCTGCTACTTCATAGGCTGTCTTGCGGGCCTCATGGCCATATCCATATCCAAGCCCGTAGGAACTGAGGTGGTCCAGATCGAGGCTGGCCTTGCCACCTTCCTTGTGGGCTTCTTCGCCATCTTCAACGGCGGCGGAAGGCCGGTATTCGGCAGCCTCACCGACAAGCTCACCCCCAGAAATGCTGCGGTTCTATCTTTCGTGTTGATAGCCATCGCGTCGGTGATGATGATGATGGCAGCGGCACCTGGGAGCACAGGGACCTACGTCTACATCATCAGCTTCGCCCTCCTCTGGGGCTGCCTCGGCGGCTGGCTCGCCATAGCCCCCACCGCTACGGCGAGCTTCTTCGGGACGTGCGACTATCCCCGCTGCTACGGCGTCGTCTTCCTCGCCTACGGTGCCGGTGCCATCGTGGGCCCCAGGCTCGCAGGATACGTC
>JANKMW010000043.1:631-4676 GCA_024649985.1 Methanothrix sp. | reverse complement strand
GGCGTATTCTATCCTGTCTTGATACTCGCAGTGATAGGCATCGTCGTAGCCTTCCTCCTGATGAAGCCCCCCGTGGCAAAGGAGTGACCTATTCGATCAAAGGAACCGGAGTTGGGCCAGGGGGAAAGGCGGCGCTCGGCGCCGCCCGCCCCCGGACCTCTCGAAGAGGTTGCCATCCGGTTTCGGCGATCTCGTTTTTTTCCCGGTTTTTCTCAGAATTGCCTCGGCGGTCCGGCTCGCCCCTTTCCTCGCCATCTCCAAACATCTTAAATAAACCTCCTCCATGGTATATCCCATGTTCAAGCTCGGAGAATACGACGAGGACGAGGCTTCAAAGATCGCCGACCGGCTCAAAGAGGCTGGCGTAAAGGTCGATCTGAAACCGTCGATCTCTGCGATCATGGAGAGCGCCATCTACATGGAAGGGAGGGCGAGCCAGCTGAGGGAGCGGATCGATGATTTCACCGTTTACGATCGGTTCATTGGGGCCATCAAGGCCGGCCTCGCTGAGGGGGTCGAGGCCGAGAAGTTCGCAGATCGGTACCTTTCCATCCTGGATCCGTCCTGGAAGGGGAAGATGGCCGAGATGGCCCAGTTCATGGAGGAAGGATCTATCGCCACGGAAGACCCGTCCGGCTCCCCTGAGGAGATGATGGATAGGGCGACCAGCCTTTTGGAGAAGCTCGAGGCGCTCCAATTTCTTGATGCGGCCCTGGAGCTGAACGATATCGGCCTTGAGGGCGCCGATGGAGAGCTGGGAGAAGACCCGCTCCTCAGGATAATCGTCGATCCCGAAAGTTGCGACCTCGAAGACGAGCTGGTAAGCTCCATTTTGGCCGTCCGTCTCGAGAAGATCGTGGAGGTCAAGCTCTACGAACTGACGACCCCTCTTGCCAAGAACGTCGACGACGACTTCGCGATCGAGTACCCCGAGGAGTACTACAAGATCTGCTCTGTGGGGATGACCTTCGAGAGGCTCCTCGATCCGCCGCAAGGAGCCAGTAAGGTCGACGCCGATGAATTTCGAGAACTCCTCCTCTTCGAAGAGGATATGGAGGACTTCACCATGATGGTGGACGGGACGGCGGTGGCCGAGGATATCGCCCGGACGCTTAAGAAGGAGGGGGTCATCAAGATAAAGGGCGATAAGATCGCCTGGAAGAAGTGAGGATCTCAAAGAAAGGTGGCGATCACCATCTCCAAAAAGCCCTCCCCCAAAACCCCGAGAAGATCATCCCCAGAAGAGGAACTGGCAGAGGCGAAGAGGCTCTGCCACCTCCGGTGTGCAAGAGAGTGCGTCGAGATGAAGCGGGAGGGGCTTCACAGAAAGCTCCTGGAACGCAGGCCCCACTGGTCGGTCCTCGGCCGAGATGAGCAGCATCAGACGATCGACCGGGGCGAGACCGAGCCCTTCGAGATCGCCATACCCCTCCCCGCCAAGGATAGAAGAGACCCGGAGGGGACATCCTGGGGAGCGGACCTCTTCTGGGAGAGGTTTCGGTGCACCGGCTGCGGGAGGTGCTGTTATACCCCAGGGGCGGGGCTCTACCTCGAAAAAGAAGATTTGGACAGGATATGCAGCCACCTCGAATGGTCGATGGAGAGGCTCAAGGCCCTTTGCAGGTATGACGAGGGCCTGAAGGCCTGGGCCCTCAAACAGCCCTGCCCCTTCTACGATCCCAAGGAAGGGTGCACCATATATCCCGCACGGCCCAAGACCTGCACCCGCTACCCCCTCCACCCCCCCCTTCGGGAGATGCCTTACCACCTGGCCGTCGACGCCTTCTGCCCCGCGGCGAGGGAGTTTGCAAAGGAGACCCTGGGGTGGTGGATCGTCTGCGAGACGAACTGGATCCGTATTCTGAGGGATATGGATGAGGGAAGAAAATTCTAATATTGAGCAAGGCAGGCCCCATGTCACCCATCGATTTTCTTATCCTGGGAGCCGTAATCGGTTCCAACAACCTCGCAGTGGCTCTGGCCCTGGGGGCACTGGGGCAGGCGCATCGCCGCTTCCGGGTGATGCTCGTCTTCGGCCTCTTCGAATTTTTCGTGCCTCTCCTCGGCATATGGCTGGGCTCGACCATCGCGGAGATGATCGGCCTTCACACGAACCTGGTGGGCGCGTTGCTCCTGGTGGGTTTGGGTCTGCCGACGGCGATCGGCGGCCTCCATCATCAAAGCGAGGACGAGGAGCTTTCCAAGGATGAAAAGTTGGCGCGACGGGTGACTCAATGGCAGGGGCTGGTGTTGCTGGCTGCGGGACTGAGCACAGACAATCTTTTGGTGGGTTTCAGCCTCGGCCTGGGCCGGGCCCATCCGCTGGCGGTGGCAGGAACCATCGCATCCTTCTCGGTGCTATTCACCTGGGTGGGGATGCAGCTCGGTCGAGAGTCTCGGCGCAACTGGGAGCGGGCGGCCAAGGTCATCGCTGGAGGACTGCTGGTGGGGCTGGGGGTGGCATGTGGGCTGGGCTGGCTCTGAATTGAGACGATCGAGGGGTCAGAAGATCTCTCTATCGACCATCTGATCCACGATCTCGCAGAACCCCGGACCGAACTCCAACTCTGAGACGTAGTCAGACTCCGCCTTAAGCTCCGGGACCCCATTTCCGACGGACGCCCGAAACCCCACGACCCTGAACATGGGAAGGTCGCTCTTGCTGTCGCCGACGGCGGCCACCTCCTCCCGCAAGATGCCCCGCCGGTACATCACCTCAGATAAGGCCCGTCCCTTGTCCACCTTCCGATCTTTTATGTGGACAGCAAAACCGCTGTCTACGAGGTCGGCGGGGATGCCCCAGCCATCCAGGAGGGTTTCTGCCTCTTCAACGTCGAATCCGGAGTCGACGACGAGATCGGTGATCCTATACCGGGAGTCCTTCTTCTTTAAGGGGTAGACCTCTTTGAGCCGAAGATACGCCTCCTGACAGATGGCAGGATCGGATAAGAGCTCCATCTCCCCCTCCCCCCAGGAGACGACGCCTCCGTTCTCGGCGATGAAGGTCTTGGAGGTCCCCAGGAGGACCGCCGCCGCCCGGGTGAAACAGTGGACGTTTCCCGTCACCAGGATAACCTCGGCGAGGGAGTTGAGCCTTCTGACCGCCACCACCGCCTCCGGGGATAGGAGCCTTTCATCGTCGGTGATCGTCCCGTCGATATCGATGGCCACGACCCGGATCAATCGAGCAACCCCGCAGTGGTCACCGAGAAGACCGCTTCGCCGTCGGGGAGGTTCGGCGAGTCCACCAGCCTTGCAATCCTCTTATCGCCCTTGGACTTTCGCAGATATATCCTGAAGGTGGCGGTGTGGCCGACGATGTGCCCTCCCACCGGCTTTGTGGGGTCGCCGAAGAAGGCGTCGGGCTTCGCCATCACCTGGTTTGTCACCAGGACTACGGCGTTGTTCAGGTCTGCAAAGCGCATCAGGGTATGGAGGTGCTTGTTGAGCTTCTGCTGCCGATCGGCGAGAGTTCCCCTCCCGACGTACTCGGCCCGAAAGTGGGCGGTGAGGGAGTCGACGATGAGGAGCCTCACCGGCTTTCCAGACTTTTTGAGCTTCTCGGCGAGGTCGAGGGCGCTCTCGGCGAGGAGGATCTGATGGTTGGAGTTGTAGGCCCTCGCGACGTGGATGTTCTTCAGAAACTCCTCGGGGTCCCATGGACGATCCGGATCGGGGGACGGGGAGAGCCCCTCCACCATCTGGATGATCCTCTCGGGCCTGAAGGTGTTCTCGGTATCGATTATTATGACGGAGCCGTCGAGACCCCCCAATTCTCCTGACAATTGGACGTTCACCGCCACCTGGTGGGCCACCTGAGTCTTCCCGGATCCGAACTCGCCGTAGAGCTCCACGATCGACTGGGTCTCAAACCCACCCCCCATAAGGGCGTTGAAGGTCTCGCTGCCCGTCGTCACCTTCCCGACGAGCTTTCTCCTCTCCATCACCATGTCGCCGGTCTCAAACCCCCCGATATCCGCCGCCTCCCTGGCGGAGGCGATGATCTTTGCGGCCGTCGACTCTCCGACGTCGGCACACGCTGCTA
>JANKMW010000043.1:0-621 GCA_024649985.1 Methanothrix sp. | reverse complement strand
AGCTGCGCCGGAGACGCCACCGCCAGCGCCTCGACGCTGGCAAACCCCGCCTCCCTCAGCTTCTCCGCCGTGGCAGGGCCCACCCCGGAGAGATCTTCAAGTAATATCTCAGCCATACTTCACCAATCCCAGATGGACCTATTGAACCGTCCCAACCTTAACCCCTTTACTCGGGCGGGGCGAAAGTAACCTTCGTCCTCCAACCGCAGGTCACCTCCAGCTCGCCGTTCCATCCCACCTTCGCCATGCAGTCGAAGAGCTCGATCCGGGATCCGAGGTCGATCCTCTCGATGAGCCGGACGTGGTCGTCCCAGAGGGAGACCTTCACCCTCCCCATATCGTCGGAGATGTAGATGTTGGCGACCCTCCCGATGGTCCCGTCGTCCCTGCCGAACTCCCGGACCTCTCCGAGGCCTGAAACGAACCCAGATATGCTGTATATCGATCCCGCCTCCATCTCCGAGATGGCGGTGATCTTCTCCTGAAACTCGATCAGTTCATCGCTCTTTCTCAACGCCGAGTAGCCCCCCGCCTGGATCTCCACCTGGCCGTACCTCTCCCGGGAGATGGCGTTCACGACCTCCAGCGTCTCCCCCTCTTCGATCTCCATCTCTGCCTTCT
>JANKMW010000042.1:4266-13450 GCA_024649985.1 Methanothrix sp. | reverse complement strand
TGCTGTTTTTTCGCTATCAGTGGGACCATGGTTATTAACTGCCCCGGAGTTTAGGATCGACCCCAGGGCGCCCTCGACCCGCAGGCAGCGGGAGGGGGGCCGAAAGGCCCGCGATCGGAGGCCCGCGACCAAAACCTCCTTTTATACCCTCTCTCATCCCCTTCTGGAGCTTTGATCATGGCGATTCATCCCATCGAGTATCGTTACGGAAACCCGGAGATGAAAGATCTCTGGTCTGAAGACTATAGGTTCCGCTGCCTCTTTCGCGTGGAGGCCGCCCTCGCCCGGGCCGAAGAGGAGCTGGGTCTGATCCCGGCGGGGGCCGCCGACGACATATCCCGGGCCGCCGAACGGGCTCGCCCCGAGAGGGCGAAGGAGATCGAGGACGAGATAGGCCACGACATGATGGCCGTCGTCCACGCCCTCGCCGAGGCCTGCGAGGAGGCCGGCGAGTGGGTCCACCTCGGCGCCACTTCCAACGACATCTTGGACACGGCGACGGGGCTGCAGATCAAGGCCTCCCTCTCCGTTCTCGAGGAGAAGGTGAGGTGGGTTTTGAGAGTCCTCCTCGACCGGGCCGAGGAGCACAAGGGGCTCGTCTGCGCCGGGAGGACCCACGGCCAGATCGGGGTTCCCACCACCTACGGCCTCCGGTTCGCCGTCTGGGCCTCGGAGATGGCCCGCCACCTGGAGAGGCTTGCCCAGATGGAGCCCCGGGCCGCCGTCGGGAAGATGAGCGGCGCCGTCGGGACCCAGGCGGCCTTCGGCGCCGACGGGATGAAGGTCCAGGCGAGGGTGATGGAGCTCCTCGACCTTTTCGAGGTGGACGTCTCCAACCAGGTCGTCCAGAGGGACCGCCACGCAGAGATGATCTGCTGGATGGGGCTCGTCGCATCGACCCTCGAGAAGATCTGCGTCGAGATCAGGACCCTCCAGAGGTCCGAGATCGGCGAGGTCTCCGAGGTCTTCGGCAAGAGGCAGGTGGGCTCGAGCACCATGCCCCACAAGCGTAACCCCATCAAGTCCGAGCAGGTATGCGGCCTCGCCCGGATCGTCAGAGCCCAGATGGAGCCGGCCTTCGCCAACATCCCCCTCTGGGACGAGAGGGACCTCACCAACTCCAGCTGCGAGAGGATCCTCTTCCCCGAGGCTTTCATCTTCACCGACCACATCCTCGCCCTCACGGCGCGGATCCTGGAGGGGCTCACCATAAACTTCGAGCAGGTCGAAATAAACCTCCAACTTCTCCGGGGACTTAACATGGCGGAATCGGTGATGGTGGAGCTGGCGAAGAGGGGCGTCGGAAGACAGAAGGCCCACGAGATCATGAGGAGCGCCTCCATGAGGGCCGTCGAGGATGATCGAACCCTAGCTGAGGTCCTGGCCGGGGAGGAGACTGTGGCGGTTCACCTATCCAACGAGGAGATCGACCGGCTCCTCGATCCACACCAGTACATAGGTACCGCCGTCGAGCAGGTCGACCGGCTCCTTTTGAAGCTATCGCCGCTCCTAAAATGATGAGCACCTTCGAAGATGAATGCAGAAGCCAGGCCCAGGGCCTTCTTGCTGAAGGCCGGCTGCCTTGTTAGGGACGAGGATGGGAATGTCCTCGACGCCCGCTCCTCGGTGACCCTCATCCTCGCCGGCCCCAAAAAGATCGTCGTCGACACCGGGAGAGAGGACGAGGCAGGTCAGGTCGCCGAGGCGCTGGCAGCCCACGGCCTCTCCACCGAAGAAATAGACATGGTAATCAACACCCACGACCACTCCGACCACTGTGGAAGTAACCGGCTATTCACCAGGGCCCAGGTCCTATCGGGAAAGGTCGAGGCCGAGGATGGGGGGGAGGTTGGCCTGAAGGAGGGGGATCTCGTCGCTCCCGGCGTCTGGATCATGGAGACCCCTGGCCACACCCCGGATTCCATATCCGTCGTCTGCGAGTCCGGGAGTAGGATCGTCATCGCCGGAGATGCCCTCCCCTTGATGAGAAACTATCTGAAGTGGGTACCTCCTCGCCTCCATGTAGATCGAGAACTGGCGATGATGAGCATGGAGAAGATCGTGGAGGTGGCGGATCTGGTGGTCCCTGGCCACGACCACCCGTTCTCAGTTCTGGAGAGGACGAGGGTGACGGGCCTGGGCTGAACTTCGACCTGTATCGGCGATCCTTTCCCGGATCCCTGCTAAAAATGTCATCTTGATCTCGCTTATATGCGGCGGCAATCAATCTAAAATGCAAAATAGGCAATCTATTAATAGTAAAAAATGTATATGGATCGCCGATGCCGCTTAAACTTACGTCAAAAGAGAAGCTCGTCCTTTACGGCCTGGCCCGGTACCCGGGGCTCAGCGATATCGATCTCGCCTCGAAGATCGGCGTCGATCGATCCACCATATTCAAGAGCAAAAGAAAGTTCAGGGATTGGGAGATGGTCCAGCTCCTGAACGTCCCCTCAGGGGTGGGGGTGGGGGCGGAGATGATGACCGCGATCTTCGCCAGCTACAGCCCCAAAGCTCCGGTGGAGGTGAGGAGGAAGAAGGCTGGGTTCCAGGAATGGGTCGACCATCCCCATTCCGTATTTCACTCCGCCACCGACACCGATTCGGTATCCATCGTCTACTCTAAGAGCTTCACCGACTTCAAGATGGTCTTCGATCCCGTCATGGACGACTACAGGGACGCGGGGTTCGTCGAGGACATCCGCTGCTGCCATTACCCCTTCTCCCTAACAAGGATCTCCTGGGACTCCGCCCTGGCGGTGGAGAACACCTTCAATCTCGGCAGAACCGACCTTTTGGAGGAGCCTCCCAAGGAGGAGGAGATCCCCGAGGATTCGGTCAAGCTAACCGATAAGGACAGGCTCGCTCTCCACGCCTTCGTCAAGTACCCCGCCCTCTCGGACTTGGAGCTCTCGCGAAGGACGGGGATTTCAAGGCCCACCATATCCGGAAAGAGGAACAAGTTCTTCCAGAGCGGGCTGTTGACCCGGCAGGCGAACGTCAACTGGAAGAAGATAGGTTGCGAGCTGATGATCTTCTACCACATCAACGTCAGGCCGAAGGCAACCTCCGACGATATGATGAAGGTCTACTCTTCCTTCCGGAGGATCGGGGCTGCCGTCTACAGCTACATCCAGCCGGGGGAGATCTTCGGGTCCTTCTTATCCCAGTGCTACGTAGAGATGAAGGAGAGGATGGACCTGGAGCTGAGGGCTCTCGCCGAGGCGGGTCTGATAGAGGAGAGGCCCCTGTACGTCATAATGCCCCTCCGAGAGCTGAAGGTCCGGAAGGTCGACTTTGCCCCCATGGTCAAGTCGATGCTCGAAGTCGAGACTGACGTATGACCGGCGATATCGTCGTCGTCGCCACAAGATGCGACCCCGCCAGCCTCAACATCGCCGAAAGTTTGATGAGCCTCGCCCCCTGGGAGGACAAAGGGGGGCTGTTTGCCAGCTTCAAAGAGCACAGGCTAGTCATCCTCGGGGAGAAGCTGATATCCCTCCGGGGGCTGGAGGAGAGGCTGGGGAGGATGGGCCTATCTCCGGAGCTGATCGTCTTCGCCTCTAGACACCAGGCGAAGGACGCCGTCCCCCGGCTCTGCGGCCACTTTTCGGGTAACCCCGGAGAAGCTGTCCTGGGCGGCAGCAACAGGGAGCTGGCGGTTGCGGCTCCGAAGGCCCTGAAGTCCTTCATCTTGAACCTGGCCGCTCTCTCCATGGAGGGGTTTGAGGTGACCGTCGAGGCGACCCACCACGGCCCTACAGACCTATCGACCCCCTCCTTCTTCGCGGAGATCGGAAGCGGCCCGGAGGAGTGGAGAGATCCCGCGGCTGGCGAGGCTGTGGCCAGGTCTATCTTGGAGCTTTCGGATCTGAACTCTCCCCCCTTCATAGGCTTTGGCGGGGGGCACTACTTAAAGCGGCAGAATCAGCTCCTCATGGAAACGAATATCGCCTTCGGTCACCTATTCTCCAACTACCAGGCCGGGGGGCTGGACGCGGAGGTCCTCGAGGAGGCGAGGAGGAAGTCGGGAGCCGTCGGAGCTTACCTCGACCGAAAGTCCCTCCGGTCGGCGGATAAGAGGAAGATCATCGAAGGGCTGGAGGAGATCGGCCTTCCGGCCATGATTGAGGGGGAGATAAGGGAGATCTATCCCCTGGAGATACGATAGCCCCTCTGTCTAAAGGCTTCAGCGACCTCAGTCGCCTCGCCTCTCTTGCTTCATAACCCCTGCATCTGGTGCTGACTCATCTTCTCGAAACGGTTCCAAAATCAGAATACGAATTTGATATAACTAAAGTCAGCTTTATCGCTGATCAATCTTTGTTAATAATAAGAAACTGTTAAATACAAGAATATACCTCTGTAAGCCGTCGAAAGAAGACATTTCCCCTTGATGGAGGTTTGGATTATGGAGAGCTGTATAATAACTATTGAGGTAACTTTTTTATGATGGCCGCCGTGCTGGAGGGGCCTGGAAGGATGAACCTCCGGGAGGTGGAGGATCCGAAATGTCCTCCCGGAGGTCTCCTCTTGAAGGTGGTGGCCTCCTCGATATGCAGCACCGACGTCAAGATGTACGAACGCGGCCAGAGAGACCTCGTCTATCCCCGGATCCTGGGCCACGAGATCTCCGGGTTCGTCTCCGAGAGGGACGGCCGGGGCCCAGGAGTCGGCGAGAGGGTCCAGATCTACCCTGGGGTCTACTGCGGAAGCTGCCCCTCCTGCCGGAGTAAGGCAGAAAACCTATGCGAGCGGATCAGGATCATCGGCTTCAACCTCGACGGCGGGTTCACCGAGTATCTCGCGGTTCCAAGGGCGTCTGTGGAGAACGGATCCGTCAACCCCATCCCCGATGACTTAGATTTCGAGGAGGCGGCCCTGGCGGAGCCCCTCGCCTGCTGCATAAACTCCCAGGAGCTGGCGGGGGTTGGCGTCGGAGATTCCGTCCTGATCTTTGGGGCGGGTCCTGCAGGGCTCCTTCATGCCATGCTGGCCCGCCTGAGGGGGGCGTCGGTGGTAGCCGTAGCGGAGCTCTTGGATCGCCGGGCGCGCCTCGCCCGATCCTCAGCGGATCTCGTCGTCGATCCCAATAGGGAGGATCTCTTCGATCTCGGGATGGACCTGACGGCAGGAAGGGGCTTCGACGTCATAATCCTCGCCAGCCGGGACGTTCTCGTCGACTCCGAATTATTTTCTCTCCTAGCCACCCGAGGCAGGATATCTCTTTTCTCAGGGCTCCCCCCGAACCTCGCCTCGGCGAGGCTGGACTTGAACCGGCTCCACTACCGGGAACATATGATCGTCGGCTCCTATGGATGCACCCCCGCCCAGAACCGGAAGGCTCTGGAGCTGATCCCGGGGCGCATCGACGTCCGCCGTCTGATCACCGAGAGGATCTCCCTGCGGGAGATCATGAGGGGGATGGAGCACGTCGGCGAGCGCCGGGGGCTGAAGGCGGTGGTGGCCGATTCTGGATAGCGATCCTGTCCGGATGGCGGTCGTAATCATACGGATCGGACTGATTTGGATGGAGTGATCGGATTTGGATGATGGAGCGAAGCTCTTTGGGTCGCGGTTGAACCGTCTGATAGCCGGAGAAAGCCTTTCGAGAGATGAGGCCAGGGAGATGTTCACCCAGGTGATCTCTGATGAGCAGCCCGACGCCCATCAGGGGGCGTTTCTGGCGGCGATCACCGCCAAGGGTCCCACCTCCGACGAGATCGCAGGAGGGTGGGATGCGATCTACGACCTTGACACCTTCAAGGTGTCTCCCAGGGTCTCCGGAGAGCTCTTCGAGAACTGCGGGACGGGGATGGACGCCGTCGATACCTTCAACATCTCCACCGCGGCGTCGATCGTCGCCGCCGCCGCAGGGGTCCCCATGGCAAAGCACGGGGCCAGGGCGATAACCTCCCGGTGCGGGACCGTCGACATCCTGGAAGTTTTTGGGGTGGAGGTGGAGGCGGACCCCGGGATCGTTGTAGGGAGCATCGAGAGGGCGGGGATAGGAATCTTCAACGGCATGAGCCCCAAAGTCCACCCCCTGGGTCTGGGCCGGATCCTGGCTAAGATCAGGTTCGGGACGGTCCTGAACATAGCCGGGTCCCTGGCGAACCCGGCGATGCCCCGCAGGGGCCTGCGGGGGGTCTACTCAAAGGATCTGGTCGTTACAATCGCCGAGGCGATGAAGAAGATAGGCTACTCCAGGGCGATGGTCGTCCACGGCCTCTCTGCCGACGGCAAACGCGGTATGGACGAGGTATCTCCATCGGGGAAGACCTTCGTCGCCGAAGTTGGGGAAGACGGCAGGATCGCCACCTTCGAGGTATCTCCGAGAGACTTCGGGGCAGGATCGGTGGACGAGAACCTCCTCCTCCCCCGGGAAGATCGGGTCGAGGAGGCGGTGGAGCTCTTAAGGGTCCTCTCCGGGATGGAGAGGGGTCCCAGGGAGATGGCGGTATGCATCAACTCCGCGCCCGTCCTCTGCACCGCCGGGAAGGCCGACGGCCTGCGGGAGGGTTTCTCGATATCTAAGGATCTCATCAGGTCCGGTGGTGCCATAGATAAGCTCGCCGACTGGGTCGCCTCCCAGAACTCCGACCCCCTCGCCGGGGCTGAGAGGCTGGAGCTTCTCATCGATATGGCCAGCTGATGGGAAGATCAACGAGGCGGCTTAGAGGCGGCCTCAGAAGATCGACGGGGGTGGAGAGGCGTATGCTCCTCAGCAGCCGATCCCGTCTCTTATGCTGCGAGATAACGGCATCCTCAAACCCGGTCAATCCGCACCCGTCGCCTTTTCATCTCGGATCTCCAAAATCCCAGAGACCTTGGCGAGGTACCCTTCCATGTAATCGTCGCAGACCTTCCACTCGACGTCGACATCGATCTCCGCCATGATCTCCTGGAGCTGGACCTTCACCTGGTCCCAGGGGTACTTGTTCGCAGATCTGCAAAGCTCCGTCAGTAGCCGCAGGGTGGGGACGAAGATCTTCTTGAACTCCGACCTTATGAAGGCCATGAACGGCTCTGAGAGGTCCCGGTAGACGTAGGACCGCAGCTCCGCCAGGAGCTCGTACTGGGCGTGACAGGGGTCGTCGTAGGGGTCGAGGGACTCCCTCTCCCAGTGCTCCCCGAGGCTCTGATAGCCCTTCTTGATCATATCGTCGACCCTCCTCCTCCCCGCCCCGTCGCCGATCTCGGCGGCGAGCTTGTAGCCGGTCAGCCGGAGCCGGAGGAGCTGGACCCTCCCCTCCTCGAAGGTGAGGTTGAGATGAAACCTGCCGAGGTAGTCTGCCATGTGGTCCAGCCTCGTCTCCGGATCGAAGGTGACGGCCATCGGATCAGATCCCCCGGGGCCTGGAGGCTCCTGAAGCCAGCCGTTCTGACCTCTCACGGCTCTGCGATCCGCCTGATTTTCGAGACCCATTCATATTGGGACTTATATATCTTCAGAGTTTAAGACCTTTGGCCCCGGATCAAACGGTGCCGCCCTTTGAGCCCTCGACGATGGGGGCATAAATTTATCCATAGATGAGAGCTAAGTCAGATCCGTCGGGAGGATTTGGAGGATAATGGTGCAGGTATATCTGGAGATTATGAGGCCCGGAAACTGTCTATTGGCCGGGATAGCCGCACTGATCGGCCTCCTGGTGGCCGGCAGCAGCCCCGACCCCCTCACCCTCGCCCTGGTCTTCTTCGCGGTCTTCGCGGTGACGGGGGCGGGAAACGGCATCAACGACTACTTCGACCGGGAGATCGACGCCATCAACAGGCCCCGCCGGCCTATACCCAGCGGGAGGATCAGCCCGGATTGGGCGAGGGGCTGGTCGGTCGTCCTCTTCGCCACCGGGTCCGCCCTCGCTCTATTCATAAACGCCCTCGCCTTCGCCATAGCCGTCGCAAACTCGATCCTCCTCTACCTCTATGCCAGAAACCTGAAGGTGACGCCCTTCGCCGGAAACCTCGCCGTCGGGTACCTGACGGGATCGACGTTCCTCTTCGGCGGAGCGGCAGGAGGGAACGTCGGCATAACCGTCTTCCTCTTCAGCCTCGCGGCCCTGGCGACCCTGGCAAGGGAGATCGAGAAGGACATCGAGGACGTCGCCGGCGACAGCGCCAGTGGAGCCAGGACCCTGCCGATAGTCATCGGCGAGAGGAGGTCGTCCTTCCTCGCCGCCCTCTTCGTCGTCGCGGCGATCGTCTTAAGCTACCTCGCACCCCTGGGGAGGGCCTACCTCGTCGCCGTCACCGTCGCAGACCTCCTATTTCTTGTGGCCCTCGCGAGGATCCTCCAAGGGGACGCTCCCAGGGCCCAGAAGATGCTGAAGGCGGGGATGACGGCCGCCCTGGTGGCGTTCATGGTGGCGGCGGCCTCGGGGCTGGGGTATCTTTAAAGGGGGTACCGGCTGGATAGACGGGCATTTCAGAGGTAAGCCGCCCGGAGACGGCGAAGATGAAATAAAGCGCGCAAAAAAGGTCCCGAGTCTGAAGACTGCCCCATCATCGGAGTCGCAGAAGGCTCAAGATCCGCCGCCATCCGCCGGATGAGGGGCGGCTGCGGCCCTGGCCACCGCCGCCACACCCGGGGCAGATCTTCGTCTCCTCCAGGGCTTCGGTGCAGATCGCCCTTCTGACCAGGATCTTCCCTCCTCCTCCGCAGAGTTCGCACTCCTTCTCCCCTGGGATGATGGTCACCTCCAAAACCCCGGCCCTTCCTTCCATCATCCCTCCCTCACCTTTCCCCATCCTTCCCTCACCTTTCCTCATCCCTCCCTCACCTTCCTCCATCCCACCATCATCCTTCCACCAGTCGACGTTTCTAAGGCCGCCATCTCGACCTGATCCCGGCGGCTCCTGCGTAGAGGATCGGCGCCAGGAGGGCGTTTGATAAGATCGTCGGCACCCCCACCTTCATAAAGGAGGGGGCGACGAATCCGACGAGGCCGATCCTCCCGTCGGCTATCGCCTCGACTATCCCGGCGCCTCCCCGGGCCAGCTCTGGAAACGAGAGGATACCATAGTAGCTGGCGAGGACGAAGGCGAGGAAGCTTGAGGCCGTCGCGATGACGACAGCGGCCGAGACCGCCCCCGGCCGCAGAGAGCCGTCCTCACCCCTCAGTCTATCTGCGGCGATCTTGCAGGAGACGATCCCCGCCATGTGGGCAGGGACATTGGCGAGGGG
>JANKMW010000042.1:1883-4256 GCA_024649985.1 Methanothrix sp. | reverse complement strand
GGGCTGCAGTGGCGGTGGCGAGGGCGAGGCCGGTGGCGAGGCCCACAATGGAGGCCTGCGAGAGGGACATCCGGATCAGAAGGACGATGAGGCAGTAGAAGGATATCGATATTCCGAACTGGAGATCGCCGGTGATCGATCCAGAGAACCTCATCAGGTAGTGGACCGACCAGGCGAGGGCTATCAGGAGGCCCGTGAGGGCGATATCTTTGGAGTTCATAATGCCTCTACACCTTAATCGACTCCCTTATCGGTGGGCGAAGTACGCCACAACCTCATCCTCAGATACCGAATCGATCCGGACGAAGCCGTACCTCTCGAACTGGACGACCCTATCGAGGTCTTCTTTTATCCCGACCTCACCTATCCCGGAGTCGACGCCGTCGGGGCGCATCACCCGGACGGGGACGCCGTCGGGGGGAGCCCAGTGGATGATCCGTAGCTTCATCTCCTTCGCCTGGTGGGGGTCGGTCCCGATGACCCGTCCCCGGAGGGGGTCGGTGGCGACGATCTCGAGGTTGCAGAGGTCTTTGAGCCGCAGGCTTGCTCCTGCCTTCAGGTCGGTGAGGTCGTCGGCGGAGACGAGGAGCTTCGGCCCCGCGGGTATCTCGCGAAGACCCAGGTCCAGGGTCGGGTGGAAGGGGGCGTTCGCCACCGCTGGCACGTTCCCATCGATCTCCATCTCCACCGGGTCCTTGACGAAGAAACGCCTCTTGGCATCGGGGTCGACGATCTTTCTGTTCTCGGCAAAGATCGAGTCCATGCTGATGCTGATATCCGTCTCCCCCACCCCCAGCTCCACCATGAACTTCCTGAGCGCCTCGGGGCGGATCCCCCTCCGCCGGAGGGCCCGGACCGTCGGCATCCGGGCGTCGTCCCAGCCGGAGTACTCCCCCGCCTCCAGGGCCCGCCGGAGGGCGGAGGTGCTGAAGGAGCCGAACTGGTGGATCTTGATCCTCCCCCAATGGATCGTCTTGGGGTAACTCCAGCCCATGTGGTCGTAGAGGTACCTCTGCCTTCGCTCGCTGTCCATCAGGTCTTTACCCCGGAGGATGTGGGTCACCCCCAGGAGGTGGTCCTCGACGGCGGACTCGAAGTCGAGGAGGGGCCAGACCCGGTACCTATCGCCGACCCTCGGGTGGTCGGCGGTGACGATCCGAAAGGCGGCCCAGTCCCGCAACGCCGGGTCCTTGTGGAGGATATCCGTCTTTATCCTCAGGACGGCGTCGCCGGGTCCCAGGCCGCCGCTCATCATCTCTCCCCAGAGGGCCATGTTCTCCTCGGGGCTCTGGTCCCTGTGAGGACAGGGTTTTGCACCGTCCTTCAGGGCCTTGAAGGAGGCCTGATCGCACCGGCAGACGTAGGCTCCGCCCCTCTCTATCAGCTCTTTCGCCACCTCGTAGTACTCGGGGAGACGGTCGCTGGCGATGATCACCTCGTCGGGGACCGCCCCCAGCCACCGGCAGTCCTCGATATACCAGCCGTAAGCCTCCGGCATCGGCCTCTTGTTGACGGGGTCGGTGTCGTCGAAGCGGAGGAGGAACCTTCCGCCGTACCTTCTGACGTACTCGGAGTTGATGATGATCCCCCGGGCAGATCCGACCGTCGGCGGACCGTTGGGGTTTGGGGCAAACCTCATGACGACGCCGCCTTCGGCCCCGGAGAGGGCGGCGAGCCCCTTATCCGGCTCTTTCTTGCTTCCAAGCTCCGCGAGAAGCTCTGGGGCGATCTCGATAAGCCGCTTCTCCCACTCCTCCGGCCCCCCTCCCGCCACCTCTGAGAGGACCGAGGCGACTATGGGCGATACCTCCTTCGCCCTCCCCCGCAGGTCGGGTCGCTCCCCCATCAGCTTTCCCATCACCGCTCCCGCCTGGGGCGCGGCCCTGTACTTCACGGCGTTCTGAAGGGCGTACTTCTCTATGATCTCCCTGATATCGTCGGCCATTCAAGAGCACCTTCCTCTCAGCGGAGATCTTAAAGCTTCTCCAGCCCGTCTCTGACCATCGATGCGTGGTCGAAGGCGAGAGGAGGCAGGACCTCGGGGCCGAAGACCTCCGCGGCAGAGGCGTCCGACCCCGCCGAGATCTCCCCCCACCCCCAGGCGAGATAGCATACCGAGACTACATGCCCCCGGGGGTCTCGATCCGGCTTCGAGTAGACCCCCACCAGCTTCAGGAGGGTGATATCCAGCCCCGTCTCCTCCTTCGCCTCCCGCCGGACCGCTTCCTCGACGGTCTCCCCCACCTCCACGAACCCTCCGGGGAGGGCGTAACTTCCCCGGTAGGGCGGGTTCTCCCTTCTTATCAGAACGATCCCCTCGCCGAAGAGGAGTCCCGCAAGACCCTCCGGCTCCGTCTGGTCAAGACCGAGCGC
>JANKMW010000042.1:0-1873 GCA_024649985.1 Methanothrix sp. | reverse complement strand
CCCCTCGCCGAAGAGGATCAGGGCGTCAGCTGCCAGCGACGGCGTCTTCATGGGAGGCAGAAGATTTATATAGACTTAAAGGCAGTGGCCCACCGAAAGGTTTATATTCGACAAATGACGTAGGTCAGATTGGCAAAAGTCGATGGACTTAGTCTCCCTCCTTTACCCTACATCCAATATCGGCTTTTGCGCTCTTTTCTCTTCAAAACCATATGTTTGATCCTCCTTCTGAATCGGTCCTCCTTCGCAACGTTCGTTCCGCATTTCAGATATACCTTGTAAGCCCTGGAGTCGGCATGACCCTCTGCGTGATCAAGATCGGGGGAAGTCTGATCGACGTCTCCAGGGATATCGTGAGGGGGCTCGTCTCTCTCTCGGAGGAAGGGATCTGCTTCCTCATGGTTCCCGGCGGCGGTCCCATGGCGGACCTGGTGAGATCTTTATACGACCGATACGATCTATCCGAGGAGACTGCTCACTGGATGGCGATATTGTCGATGGAAGTCTACGCCCACTTTCTGGCGGACGGGACGGGGGCTGCCCTCACCGAAGATATAAAACCTCCCTTTTCAGGGGTCCGAATCCTCCTCCCGCGCCGTCTCCTGATGGAAGACGACCGGGAGCTTGAGCATAGCTGGGAGTACACCTCCGACTCCGTAGCCGCCCTCGTCGCCTCGAGGCTCTCCGTCGATCTGGTCAAGGCGACGGACGTCGAAGGCGTCATCCTCGACGGCGGGGTCGCGGTGGAGGTCTCAGCAGAGGAGCTCTTGGGGATTGAGAGCTGCATCGACCAGGGCGCTCTTCGGATTTTGAGGAGATCGGGGAGTAGCTGCCTGGTCCTCGACGGGAGGGACCCCGGCCGGTTCGTCGCGAACCTGAAGACCGGTGGGGGCGGAACCCTTATAAGAGGGAGGGGTGTTGGTCGGTCCGGTCCTGACGTAAGGGAAAGTTTATACCCTGGGATCGATCAAGGCAGATAGAGAGAGTAACATGACGGAAAAATCAGAGAGATGCATGTCATGCGGAGTGACGATGATCGGGCCGGACGGCGCCAGGTTCCCTTGCCCCAACTGCGGGGATATAATTATGAGGTGCAACAAATGCAGAAAGCAGAGCAACCCCTATACGTGTCCCAACTGCGGGTTTTTGGGCCCCTGAGGTGATGAGATGGGGGAAGTTGCTGCCAAGCTGAAGGTTATGCCCGAGTCCGCCGGGGTCGACTTGGAGAAGCTGAAGGATGCCGTAGTGGCGGTCCTTCCGGAGGGGGCGAGGCTTCATGGTTTCGCCGAAGTGCCCATAGCCTTCGGCCTGAAGGCGCTGATGTTGGCGGTGATCCTGGCGGAGGGGGTTACCGGGACTGAGGGGCTGGAGGCCGCCGTCGCCGGGGTGGAGGGCGTCCAGTCGGTAGAGGTGGAAGAGGTAGGACTTCTCTGAACCTCTCCTTTGCCGTTTTAATCGAGGGCTCGTAGATCAGGGGTAGATCGCTACCTTCGCAAGGTAGAGGCCGCGGGTTCGAATCCCGCCGAGTCCATCCGACTCCTTCGGAAAAATTTTAGCTCATTGTGGGTCAGCTCTACAAAGGCCAGCCCATCACCCTCTCCATCGGCATCTTCTCCTTTTTTTGGCCATCTCCTCTGCCGTCACCGCTCTGCAGTAGCGGGGATATCCGTCCTTGGGGCTTGTGGCGATGGCCCGCTCGAAGCTGGCGAGGGCCTCTGGCCACATCTCCAGCCGCCAGAAGACGAAGCCCCGGCCCATCCAGGCCGTCGTATCGGTGGGGTCGATCGCCACCGCTCGATCTAGGGAGGCGATCGCCTCCATGTACCTTCCCATCATCTCGTAGATCATCGCCGCCCTCTTCTCCGCCGGACCG
>JANKMW010000041.1:11731-13550 GCA_024649985.1 Methanothrix sp. | reverse complement strand
TTAGACAGTTTGGTGCTTCATGCTACTGGTTTTTTGTTCAACTGCGTAAGTCCTAGATCAATAAGGAAAACGTCTTAAGAAAAGATAGAAGGCAGGGCTATGGCTCATCGACCCTGATAACTTCCCGGTCAGCGTCCACCATCAGAATGGTGCCGTCTCTCGTGGCGAGGATCCCGGCATCGACGCCGTCCACCAGGGGGATACCGCTGATGATGGCGCCGACAGCGACGATCGGCTCAGACCTTATGTTTATCATCGCCGCCGGGGCGATGCCCCTCTTCTTCAGCTGGTATATTACGTAGGACCCGACGGTGGACCCCTTCCCGCCGGGAAATATCAGGACCTTCCCGGCGACGGCCTTCCCGAAGAGCTGGTGGCCGGGATCGACGACCTCTCCCGTCTCGGGGTCGACGGTCCCCAGGAAGGATATCGGCTCCTCCGTTACGAGGGCGGGGCCGGTGGCCTTCCCCCCCGATATCCGGTGGCATCGGATCTCCAAGGTCAGACCCTCCTGGTGGCGGCTCTGACGCACTCCTCGACGCTCCCATAGGCGGCCTTCATCTTGCAGAGGGTGGGGATGTATGCCAGGGCCTTTCCGGAGTTGACCATCATCTTTCTGTACCTATCGCTCGCCGGGGATACCACCATGCAGGTGTCGCAGAAGACCCGCGCCCCCGACCTCTCGATCTTACCCACCAGGTCGCTCCGTCTCTCGGCGGTGGCCCGGGCGGTGCAGATCCATAGCTCCCGTTCCACCTTATTTCCCTCCAGGAGGCGGGCAACCTCGGCGAGCTCCCTCTCCGAGGAGTGGGGGCATCCGATGGCGACGACGTCCACCTCGTCGTCGGGGGCGCACTCCTGGCGGACATCCTGGAGGTCTCTATCGCTGACCAGGATCTCCTCAGATCCCTTCGGAGCCGCGGGCGCTTCCTCATCGAAGTAGTAGAGGGCGACGGAGCCGCTCGCCGCCATCGCCGCCCCCAGGGCCTTCAGGTCGTCGACATCGGGCCTTTTCCGGAATATGAACCGGGGAACCCCGTCCCCCACCTCCTTTCCGATGATGTAACCCAGGATCCCGTAGTCGGAGGGCTTCAGGTCTGCTTCGACGGCGATGTTGATGGTGGGGACCCGCTTCTCTTCGATGTGGTAGCCGTACCGGGGGGTCTTTCCCACCAGGGCAGCCGCCAGGGCCGAGGGCCCCCCCTCCCGGTTGGTCTTCGCCCCGATGACGGAGTTGGCGAAGGAGACGGCGGAGGACTCGCTCCAGGCGAGGTGGTCGCCCCTCCGGGCGAGTTCGGGCCTGATCTGGTAGGGGGTGCAGGTGCAGTCCGGGGATACGCCCAGGCGGCGGTAGGCTTCGACGATCTCCAGCTGCTTTTTTGCGAACCTCTCGTCGATACCCATCTTTTGCCACCGGGTGAGGTCCATCCCCGCCGGGTTTAGGACCGCCGAGACGACGACCCTCCCCCGGAGGTCTGATATCCACTCCAGCCCCGCCTCCCCGATCGTCTTGAAGGAGACCCCCGCCACCTGGACGGATCTGACGGGGATCAGCCGGTCGGCGCCGTAGATGTCGCCGAGGGCTACCAGGATCTCCATCGCCCTCCTGAGGCTCTCCCCCTCCTCGCCCTGGTATGCTCGCTCCTCCTCCCGAGATAGATGCATATCTCTTCCTCCGGCTCCAGATTATAAAAAGGCTGAGATCGGTCCCTAGATCAGCCTCTCGATGGGGTGGCCCGCGGCGGGCCATACGTCCAGGTCCCCCACCGCCTCACAGACGAGGATGTCGGCCATCGCCGCTACCGGGAAGACCTCACTG
>JANKMW010000041.1:0-11721 GCA_024649985.1 Methanothrix sp. | reverse complement strand
GCCCTCTCGATGGGGCCGTAGAGGATGTAGTCGCCCCCCGCCAGGATCTCCAGGCCCGCGGAGGCGGCGTCGCAGACGTGCCTCGCACCCCTGCCCTTTTCCCGGAGCCACCGCCATGAGGAGACGGCGTTATGGATCCCGGAGCCCGTCGGAAGGCCGAACCTCGCCTTCGCAAGTACCGTGGCCCGAAGAGACCGCCCCGCCCCGTCCCCCAGGGGGACGACGCCGGGGTCGATGAGGAGGTTGTTCATCCCCAGAAGGCGAGCGAGGTCGATCAATCCTCCAGACCTCCCAGCATCCCCCTCCTCCAGGGCCTTTATCGTCCCCTCGACGGTGGAGTCGGCGGGGTTGTAGCCCAGGAGGATGGCGGAGTCGACCTCGAAGTGGGCGAGGGCCTCCTCTTCGCGGTCCTTCGTGGCGAGGCCGATGCTGTTGTAGATGGACCGGTCGGCGAGGCCGACCTCCGAGACCGCCTCCGCCATGGCGATCCTCGTCCCGGCATCGGCGGAGTCGAGGATGAGGGGGCCGGACCAGAGGGGATCGACGAAGTCGAGGTAGCGGCCGAAGGCCTCCGGGGTCCTGGCGTATATATGTAAAACGGCGGGGTTTCCCGTCTCCTCCGAGAGGGCCGTCTGCCGGTCGATCAGTCCGGCGGCAGCCTCCTCGTCGAAGGTCCCTTTCTCCTCGTCCTCCACGATCCCGTGGCCCTGATAGAATATGGTGCCGCAGAGGGCCGTCGGGTACTCTCCCGGCTGGCCTCCGATCTTCACCCCAGCGACGTTCACAACCTCTTGATCTCGCGCAAACCTGAACAACTCCAACGCCTCAAACCTGAATTTGTGCTCCCTGGCCAAAAAAGTTGGGATCGGCGATCCCAGGATGTCGGTTCAAGACGTAATCGCCTTCTTTCTCAGCAGTCGGTTGTACTTGATCGCAAACCGGTGGGCCTCATCCCTCATCTCCCGGACGAAGAGAGAGGCCTCGTCGTCCTTTCTGAGGGGAAGGGGCCGGATCCGCCCCGGAACGTAGATCTCCTCCTCCCTCTTGGCGATGGAGATGACGGGTATGGAGAGGCCGAGGTTTCGGATCTCCCGGCTGGCAGCGAAGAGCTGCCCCTTGCCCCCGTCGATGACGATCAGGTCGGGCATCTCCCCCGCCTCCTCCTTCAGCCGAACGTACCTCCTCCGGACGATCTCGCCGATGGAGGCGAAGTCGTCGATCCCCTCGACGGTCCTGACCTTGAAGCGGCGGTACCCCTTCTTATCGGGCCTGCCGTCCCTGAACGCTACCATCGAGCCGACGGTGAAGGATCCTGCGAGGGTTGAGACGTCGAAGACCTCGATCACCTTCGGCGGCTCGGGGAGGGAGAGTGCCTCGGCGAGGGCGGCGAGCTTTCTGTCGCCCCCGAAGAACCGGATCAAGAGGTTCTTATCGGCGAGGTCGAGAAGTTTCCTCTTCTCCCCCTGCTTTGGGACCGTCACCCTGACCCGCCTCCCTTTGATGTGGGATAGAAAGTCGACGAGGGAGCCGTCCAGGGGTTCGCCGACGATCAGCTCCTCGGGGGGGTCGTTTTCGGAGTAGTACTGGACGATGAACTCCTCGAGGAAGCTCTCGGTCCGGGGGAAGACGAACTCCTCTTTACCCTCCAGGGTACCCTTGTAGACCTTGAAGAGCATCAGATAGACCTCCTCCCCATCGGCGGCGTAGGTGAGGACGTCCTCGTCGAACCTCTTATTCCGCTCGACTTTCTGCCGTTCCTGGAGGCTCACCAGGGCCCTGATCTCGTCGCGAAGCTCCATCGCCTGCTCAAACTCCCGCCTTCCGGCGAGGTCGGCCATTTCTTCTTTTAGCGAAGCGATCAACTCGCCGGTCCTCCCCTTCAGGACCGCCTCGGCCCTTGCCACTCGCGCCCTGTACTCTATGGGCGTGATCTTTCCGATGCAGGGGCCGGAGCAGGCACCCATGTGGTACCTCAGGCAGGCCCTCTTGGGAAGCCTCCTGCAGGTCCGCAGGCCAAAGGTCTTCCGGACGACGGAGAAGACGAGGTCCCTCTCCCGGGCGGAGACGAAGGGGCCGAAGTAGCTGCCTGGAGCGGTCCGCCTCCGGGAGATGTGGATCCGGGGATACTCCTCGTCGGTTATGTGGATCGAGGCGTACCGGGAAGAGTCCTTCAGCCGCACGTTGTACTTGGGCCAGTGCTTCTTGATGAGGGAGTTTTCCAGAAGGAGCGCCTCCACCTCGCTGTCGGTGACGATGAAGTCGAGGCCCCGGGCGGCGCAGACGAGGGCTGCGGTCTTGGGGTCCGTCTCCCTCTTCTGGAAGTAGCTCGCCACCCTCTTCTTGAGGTCCCGGGCCTTTCCGACGTAGATCACCTCGCCCGAGGCGTCAGTAAAGAGGTAGCAGCCGGGGAGGTGGGGGAGGGGTTCGGGGTCGATCATGGGTTCGATGGATTCATAGTTGGAAGCTCTTGAAATCTTCTCCGATCAAACTGAGTATAGCATTTCTGGAGTAGAGCGCAAATTGTTTGCACTTGTCATCCTCGGGTAGTCTACCGCAGATGAGTTGATCTTACCATCTCAAGTCACTTGGGTAGAAGGTGGTCGATTGCATCATCGTATTGGCCCCAAAAAGTGCCACCAAAATGGATGTGGTTCCTTGTTTAGGTTTTTCATGTGCAACAACTCGTTATAGGTAGATTACCGATTGCGGCCCAGACTATATTTTAAATTAGCGCGGCCTATTTCGATTCTATTAAATTAGCGCAAGGCTAAAACCATAAATATAGATTTTTACTTTTATTTTTCTATCTCCATAAAATGTCCTCTCATGAGCTTCAGCCTCTCCTCTCTCCCATCAGAGCCTCAAACCCCACCAGCACGTCCTGCATCTCCGAGGAGATCGCCTCCTGACGCCTTTTTCGGTACTGGCTGGAAAGCTCGTTGAGGTGCTCCTCGATGTTCCTCTCCGCCGCCTGCATCGACGAGAGCCTGCTGGCGTTCTCGCTTGCCAGCGACTCTACAAAGGCCCGGTAGAGGGAGGAAAAGATATGCTCCCGGACGAGGGAGGAGAAGAGCCAGTCCGGGTCCATGGAGAAGGTGGGAAGAGACCGGGAGGGCCACCTCCTTTTGGTGAGTTCGTTCATCCATCTTTCGTCGAGGGGGAGGAGGCGGGCCATCGATGGGCGGAAGATCGCCATCGGTCCCGACTCCGGCCTGTTGTAGAAGAGGACGATCCTATCCAGGCCCCCCTCGATCCGCCACTCCTCGATCTTCACCAGAACCTCACCCATCACCTCGGTTATGCCGAGAAAATCTCCCGAGAAGGAGAACTGCGCCTCGATCGAGAGGCCCCCGTCTTCGAGGTGGCCGATGACCCGCTCGCCGACGGCCACGGCCCTGGTCTCCTCATTTTCCATCTCGGCCAGGATGCCGAGGGCAAAGCTTGCGATCTGTTCGTTGAACTTGCCGCAGAGCCCCTGATCGGAGCCGAAGATCACCGCCCCCAGAAGCCCTCCTTCCCTTGCAGGGGAGAAGGCCGGAACGATCTTCCCGCTCTTCATCATCACCACAGAAAGCCCCATCTCGATGGACCTGCTGTACTCGGCGAGAGATTCGACCGCTCGCTCATATTCGCGGATGTTGGTCGAGCTGATCGCCTTCATGATCTTGACCACCGACTGCAGCTCCCCCGCACTTTTGATCTTTCTCTTTACCCGTTCGAGCTCTTCCATGATCGCCTCCCAAGTCCGCTTCCTAAATCCGCTTCCTAAATCCGCTTCCTAAATCCGCTTCCTAAATCCGCCTTTCACGCAGCAAGAGCATCTTTGAAGGTCGCGAGGAGCAGATCTCGATCTTGGGAGCCGAGCTTCTCCCCCGACCCGATCCTCGAGCTGATCTCCGGCAGCCTTTCTCGAAGGGCCTTTCTTATCGCCTCCTTCGCTCCGGGGACATCGCCGAGGGGGACAGTGTCCAGAAGCCCCGCCGTCACCGCCCAAAGGACCGCGATCTGCTCGGGGGCCGGGATCGGCTCGAACTGGGGCTGCTTCAGCACCTCCCGGATTCTCTGCCCCCGCTCCAGGGTCTTTCGGGTATCCTCGTCGAGCCGCGTCCCAAACCGGGTATAGGCCTCCAGGTCCTCGAACGTGGAGTAGGTGAGCCGCAGGTCGCCGGCCAGCTTGGAGTATGCCGGAAGCTGGCTTTTACCTCCGACCCGGGAGACGGACATGCCCACATCGACGGCCGGAAGGATCCCCTTTCCGTAAAGCTGGGGGGAGAGGTAGATCTGGCCGTCGGTGATGGAGATGAGGTTGGTGGGGATGTAGGCGGAGATGTCCTGGGCCTGGGTCTCGATGATGGGAAGGGCGGTGAGGGAGCCGCCGTCTTTGAGGTTCGTGGCCCTCTCCAGAAGCCTCGAATGTATGTAGAATATGTCCCCGGGAAAGGCCTCCCTTCCCGGCGGGCGGCGGAGGAGGAGGGAGAGCTCCCGGTAAGATCGGGCGTGGCGGGTCAGATCGTCGTAGACGATCAGAACGTCCTGCCCCTTATCCACGAAGTATTCGGCGATGGTGGTGGCGGAGTAGGGAGCGATGTAGTTTAAGCCGGGCGGATCGTCCCCGCTGGCGACGACGGCGACGGAATTCTCCATGGCGTCGTTCTTTCGGAGATCTGCGATCGTCTTTGCCACCTCCGACTTCTCCTGACCTATGGATGAGTAGACGCAAACGACGTCTTTATCCCTCTGGTTGATGATGGCATCGATGGCGACGGCGGTCTTGCCGGTCTGCCGGTCTCCGAGGATCAGCTCTCTTTGGCCGCGGCCGATGGGAACCATGGCGTCCACCGCCATCACCCCCGTCTCCAGGGGGACGTTGACGGGAGATCGATCCATGATCGCCGGAGCTACCCTCTCGATGGATCTTCTCTCCGAGGTCGCGATCGGCTCGCCCTCGTCCAGAGGCCTGCCTACGACGTCCACGACCCGCCCCAGAAGCTCCTCGCCCACCGGCACCTCCATAACCTTTCCGGTCCGGTGGACCACCTGCCCGGCCCTGACCTTCTCGCTCTTGTCGAGGAGGAGGACCGCCACCTCTTCAGGGTCGAGGTTGAAGGCGATCCCGAGCCGGTCGCCGGGAAATAAGACGACCTCTTCAGACCGAACGTGGGGCAGTCCTCTGATGCGAGCGATGCCTTTGCCCACGAAGGATACGACCCCGATCTCCTCGAACTTCAGCTCGAGCTTTCGGCTTTCCAGGTTATGGCTTACGACGTTGAAGGCGTAGTCCAGGGCCTCCCTGACCGCCTCGTCCCCCTTCTTCGTCTCCATCATCTGACCCGCTTCTCTTTAGGAGCTCTCTGGTCGAGGACGCGGGAGAAGTCGGCTTCCAGGGAGTCGAGATATCCGGCGATGCTCCAGGAGATCTCCGCGTTTCTCGCGCTCATCTCCATCCCGGAGATCAGATCCTCGTCGATCTCGAAATGGACTCTAACGTCGGTCTCGGTCTGATCTTGCAGAACCTCCTTGATCTTCTCCTGGAAGTCTCCTGGGATCTCAAAGGCGCTTCTTACGACGATCAGCTGTTCAGGATACTTATAAAACTCCTTGAAAGCCTCCTTCTCCGAATCTTCCATCTTCTCCAGCCTTTCGACGAAGGTCCGGATCATCTGCCGTTCCAAGGGCTCGTCCGCTAGGTCTCGGAGGACGCGGCGAGATATGGCGTAGACCTGCCTTCCGGTCCTCTCTCTCAGATCGTCGAGGAAGGCCTTCTTCGAGCTCTCCACGGCCCCGTACCACTCGCCCTTGCTCCTGAGAACCTCGGCCTCCGCCTTCTTCTCCAGGTCCGCCTTGAAGTTCTTCGCGTCCTCCTTCGCCTTTATCAGCATCTCTTCGTGCTCCGCCGAGATCTCCTGCTTCTTTTCCCGATAGGTCTCAGCCTCCTCTTCGGCTGCCCTCTTCTTCTCTTCGACCTCCTCCAGCCGGGAGGCGATCACCCGCTCCCGCTCGTCCATCAGCTTCAGTACAGGGGCGTACAGGAGGTGTTTCAACAGCAGCACCAGGATCAGAAAGTTCACTATCTGGGCCAGAGTGGTGAAATAGTCTATCTGCAACGCTATCCACCCATGGCTGTCACATAGTCCCAGAACGGATTGGAGAAGATCAGGATTATCGATATAACGAAGCAGTAGATGGCGGTGGACTCTATCATCGCAAGACCCACAAAGAGGGTCCGGGTTATGGTGTTCGCCTCGTCTGGCTGTTGGGCGATGGCGCTGAGGGCGCGGGAGAGGGCCCAGCTCTCTCCAATCGCGGGTCCGATCGAGCCTATGGCGATCGTCAGGCCGGATATAATTATGGAAGCTGTGCCTATCGTATCTATCGCAGCCATGTCAATTTCCTCCTTCAGGTTCTCGCTTCGGGTTCTCTTCAGATTCCTCTTCTTTTTCGGGTTCCTCTTCGACCGCCTTCTCGTCCGAGCTGGCCGAAATTATGTATACCGTGGCCAGAACCGCGAAGATGTAGGCCTGGACCTGGCCGATCAATAGCCCGAAGAGGTCCATTATTACGGGCAAAAATAGGGGTGCAAGGGAGATCAAGACGGCGACGAGGAGGGTCTGGCTCATCATGTTCCCAAAGAGCCTGAGGGCCAGAGCCACCGTTCGGGAGATCTCTCCTATGACGTTGAAGGGGAGCATCAGCGGCGTCGGTTGGACGTACCGCCTGAAGTAGCCGGAAGTTCCCTGCTGCAAGATCCCGTAGATCGGGACCGCAAAGAAGACGCAGGCGGCCAAAGCCGTCGTGGTGGAGAGAGAGCTGGTCGGCGACCGGTAGCCCGGCACGATCCCGAGGATGCTTGAGAGGGAGAGAAACAGGAAGAGGGTGCCGGAGAAGGGGAGATAGGGGTCAGAATCCCTGCGGGCTATCTCTCTGATCTCGCCTCTCATGTAGCTGATGATCGTCTCCAGGGCGACCTGTCTTCGGGAGAAGGGGGGCGTTGGTGAAAGGTGGCGGGTCGATGCCCAGGCAAGAATGGCCAAGATTCCGATCACGATCCATGTGAATACGATGGTCTCGTTGATGGTGACAAACTCCCACCTCCAGAGGACCGCCTCGTCGGGGCTCAGCTCGACCATTTCTAGATCGCCCTCCTTTCGGGGTGCCGACCAAGACGGCTTACGATGACGATCTTCGTCAGGATGAAGCCGGCAAGGGAGAAGGCCAGACCCAATAGGCCGGTTTCGACGACGAGATAAAAGCCGAAGATAGAGACTGCTGACCGAAAGAGGAAGCTTCCCAGGGTCAGAAGCTCTGGACTCTTAGATTGGGGGAGCCGATTTATCGTCAGCCAGAGGCCTCCGAAGAAGAAGATCCCAAGCCCTATCCCAAAGGTGAAGCTGAATATGGGCAGAAGATGCTCATTCATCCGACTTTCTCCCCTCGATCTCCGTCTGCTCCTTTCTGACCCAGTACCAGGCATTGGCGCATCCGACGATCAGGCCGGCGGAGAGGAAGACGAGGGTCCAGGAGATGGGACCAGGGTATCGCGTGTCAATCCAGACTCCGATGGCCACACCTACGAGCGTGGGAACCGCCACCGACCAGCCAACGACGCCCATCATTCCAAGGCCGAACCAAACCCCTCGCGCTCGCTCCTTCCGAGCCTTAATCTTGCGCTCTTCTTTTGCGCCTATCTCTTCGGCGAAATCTTCCCCATCTCTCTCCATCGTCCCTTCCCGATCTACATCTTCTCAAAGACGCTCCTTGCGAAGTCCGCCTCGAGCTTTGCCAGGATGGTGCGGGTCTTCTTCTCCCTCTCGTCCAGAGCCCGAAACTCTTCTTGGACGGTTCTCTTCAGCATACCCAGGTCCCTGCTACGTATCGCCTTTCTAGTCGAGACCGTGACCGTTGAGGCGCATTTTACCAGAATCCCCTCGTCGATGCCGAGAAACTCCTCCCCCTCGCCGGAGGTGAAGGAGAAGATTCCCGGCACCATGGCGGCGACGAAGTCGATATGCCTCGGAAGGATGCAGAAGGAGCCGTCCTCGGCCTCGGCCACCACCTTCGTCACCTCTTCGTCGATGAGGATTTTCGTTGGGAGAAGAACCTTCAGCCTCATTTTTCCGCCTCTTCGATATTTCCGATCATGTATAGCGACTTTTCAGGGTAGTCTGTGAACTCATCGTTCAATATCCGCTCGCAGCCGTCGAGGGCGTCTTCAAGCCCCACCATCTTCCCCTCCTGGCCGGTGAAGTGCTCCGTCGTTACGAAGGGCTGGGTCAAAAACCGCTCCAGCCGACGGGCCCGGTTGACGGTCTTCTGGTCATCCTCTGAGAGCTCCTCAAGCCCCAGCATGGCGATGACGTCTTTCAGCTCCTCGTACTCGGCGAGGGTCTTTCGGATCTTTTGGGCTATATTGTAGTGCTTTGATCCTACGATGGTGGGGCTCAACATCCTCGACCTCGATTGGAGGGAGTCTATCGCCGGATAGAGGCCCTGGCTCGCCATCTTTCTTGATAAGACGATGGAGGCGGAGAGGTGGCCGAAGGTGTGGGCGACGGCAGGATCGGTGAAGTCGTCGGCGGGGACGTAAACTGCCTGGACCGAGGTGATGGCCCCCTTCCTGGTGCTGCAGATCCTCTCTTCGAACTCCGCCAGCTCCGTCGCCAGAGTCGGCTGATAACCGACCCTCGAAGGCAATTGGCCCATCAGCCCCGATACCTCAGAGCCTGCCTGGACGAAACGGAATATGTTATCGATCAGGAGGAGGACATCCTGTCTTTTGTCGTCCCTGAAGTACTCGGCCATGGTGAGAGCAGCGTGGCCGACCCGAAACCTCGCCCCCGGCGGCTCGTTCATCTGGCCGAAGACGAGGATGGTCTTGTCCAGGACGTTCACGTCCTGGATCTCCCGGTAGAGCTCCTCACCCTCCCGGGATCGCTCTCCGATCCCACAAAAGATGCTGATCCCCTCGTATCTTCCGGCGATGTTGTTGATCATCTCCATGATCAGGACGGTCTTGCCGACGCCGGCTCCGCCGAATAGGCCGGCCTTGCCGCCCCTCTCCAGGGGGGAGAGGACGTCTATCGCCTTGATCCCGGTCTCGAAGATCTCCGAGGTGGTGGTCCGCTGAGATATCGGTGGTGGCCTCTGGTGTATGGAGCGAAGCTCCTTCGCCTCGGGACTTTCCTTCCGGTCTATAGGCGAGCCAAAGACGTTGAAGACCCTGCCCAGGAGGTTATCCCCCACAGGAACTGTCAGCGGCTGGCCGGTGTCCTCCACCGTAGAGCCCCGAGCCAGCCCCGAGGTGGGGGTGAGAGCGATCCCCCTCACCGTCTCGGAGTCGAGATGGATCAGCACCTCTATCACCACCTCGCCGCCTTCGCCGGCCAAGAGGACGCTGTTGATCTCTGGAAGCGACTCCGTGAACCTCGCGTCTACAACGCTCCCCCGGACCGAGACCACCTCTCCCCGGTCGGATGAGGTCAAATTTTATCTCACTTTCGGCCTTCCGCCCTCTTTGTCGGAGGCGCCGAAGTGCTCTTTTATCTCCACCTCAACTTCGAGCTTCTTCTTCTTGGCGTCCTCCTTGAAGGAGATCTCGAGGGTGATCGGCTCGTCGGGATTGAGGGTCACTTTCTGGCTTGCGAGGTCCATCTCCACCGCCCCTCTCCTCTCCAGGGTGTCGGCGAGCTCCCGGAGGAAGGCCGCCGCCTCGGTGAAGCTGACGGGGTATTCCTCTTCAATGTCGATCACATCAGATACCTTTCCAGCCTTCGCCTTCTCTTCCTCTGGCCTCTTCTCGGCCTGCGGGCCGGTTCCCTTGGGCACTATTATCGCCATAATACACCAACTCCTCGGATCAAACGGTCTACAGCAAAGGACCGTATGATTGATAAATCTAACGGACCGTATGATTGATAAATCTAACCCTTCCGATAGCGGTGGATCGATCGGATCCTCCTATGGGCTGAAGATGATGGAGCCCTCAGCCCTCCGCCTCCTCCGTTGCGGATCCGGGGGCCCCGTCTTTGATAGCCTTCTGCAGCTTTCGCCGTCGACGCCAGTTCAGGACGTCCTTCATTACGTACTCTCGCCAGGTCCTCTCGCCCTTCGCCATCGAGAGATGCTCGAAGTCGTCATCATCGATGGCGATGGTAATATATCTCATTAATACCTCAACGCTTCAACGCTTCTTTCGTCTCGAAGAGCTCACCTGCTGGTGTACCCCCCGTCAATGATCAGCTCCGAGCCGGTGACGAATTTCGCCTCGTCGGAGACGAGGTATAAGACGCCGTAGGCGATGTCGTCTGGCTCGCCGATGTGGCCGATGGGATGCTTTGCGTCCAGCTCCCCCTTCAGATCCTCCAACGCCACTCCCAGCTCTCGGGACTGCGCCTTGAGGAAATCCTCCACCATCGGCGTCCAGATGAAGCCGGGATGGACAGAGTTGACCCTGATGTTCTCCTTCGCATAAATGAGGGCGCCGGTTTTGGCCATGATCCTGTTGGCGGCCTTAGTGGCGTGGTAGGCGGGGTTGTCCTGGGAGCCGACGATCCCGTAAATCGAGGATATGTAGACGATATTTCCGCCGCCGCCCTCCTTCATATAGGGGATGACGTTCTTGCTGCAGAGGAAGGCTCCGGTGACGTTGACGTCGAAGACCTTCTCCCACTCTTCCCTGGTGTACTCGTGGGTCGGCTTGCTGGGGCCACTTATCCCGGCGTTGTTCACCAGGATGTCTATCTTCCCATACCTCTGATAGACGGCCTTCGCCACCTTTGCCACCTCCTCCTCGTCGGTTACGTCCAGGTGATGGTACTCTGCGGCTCCGCCTGCAGATCTGATCTCGCTGGCGACCCTCTCTCCCTCATCTTCCGTCCTTCCGGTGATGATGGAGATGGCGCCTTCGGCTGCCAGGACCTTAGCTATAGCCTCGCCTATCCCGTAAGTCGAGCCGGTGACTATCGCAGTCCTGCCTTCCAGCCGACCGTTCACTTTCGCTTTCATATCATCCACCATGATTTTTTCATAAATAACTTCATGTCTATGTATAACGTATTGTGAATTAATCACGCATCATCGCTTTCTGTTGCAGCAATTAAGAGATATCTACTTCCCAGATCAGCGTCCTACAAGTGGGCAAGGAGGGGAATGAACCTCGCCCTACCTACCAGACGGTTTTTTAGCTGCATCACTTCAGCTTCGCCTTCGCGTCTTCCATCGCCTTTCTGATGTCCATCAGAGCCGAGGATATCCCCTCCTTGAAGTCGGTCCAAGATGTGTCGGTCGCCCTCTCCAGCTCTGCGAGCTTCTCCTGAGCGATCTTCTGCTTTTCGCGAAGCATATCGATCTCTTCTTTGTATCGGTATTTGAGATCGCCTTCGGCCCGCTCAGCCTTCGCTTTCAGTTCTTCCAGCTCGGCAGACCACTCGTCCATCCTGGCCTTCGTCTCCTCTATGAATGCCTCTTTTTCTGTCTGTTCCTTCTCCTGGGGTGGAACGGTTGCTGTGCCCGGGCCGGGCTTAATGAGTGATACTTTTTCAGCCAGTTCTTCTGCCATAATCTATTTGTTGGAGTTTTTTATATGAATAGTTATCGGCATATCTGGAAGTATCTCTGGAATATCTCCCCCAGCCGGCAAGTTTTCATATCTCTTTTAAATCCAGTTTTTTCAGCTTTATACTTCGAAATATCGACTTTTATGGGGACTATAATGTCAACTGTATT
>JANKMW010000040.1 GCA_024649985.1 Methanothrix sp. | reverse complement strand
TTTAGAAAACATATGCTGAAGTCAAAACTTGTAAAGTAGAGTACTAATAGATAGAAACACCTTATGGTAAAAGAAAGATGGAGAGATCGACATGAAAATGTTCAGATGGTCAGTCGTACTGTTAGCCGTGGCGACCCTAGTCCATCCATGCGCCGCCCTCAGCAACGTCGACGTCTCTGGTACCTGGGAGTCAAGTTATAGCTTTGGTCCCATTGAAGAGTTGATGACAGCCAGCATCCAGCAGATCGGAAGCAACATAATCGGGTCTTATTCGGTAAAGAGCAGTCCGTCGGGAGATGAATATGGAGGGATCATCTTCGGGACCGTCGATGGCGGCAGGATAAAGGCATTCTACCTTGCCATAAAAGGTGCGGATGGGGGCGATCCCCTGACGACTATAACCTTTACAGATGGAAGGGTCATAAATGAAGATGAGATCCAGGGCGAGTACTACTATCGAGACAGCGATTCTTTGGAGCTATCCGGACCGTACGAGGCAAATAGGGTCTGAAATGTACGCTTAATGCCGAAAATTCGAGGATTTGGCGGTGGGGAAATGTGAGGTTAACCGCTGAGTGAAGCCCTTTAAAGGCGTTGGGTGCTGCTCTCGGACTCGAGGCAGCCTACCCCCTCAAGCTTCTCGCGGTCTCGTTGTCGGCATCCATGGTATCCTGCAAGCCCATACTTGGAGATGTGGGTGGTAACCGTCCTCTCTGATACGTCCCGGTCGGAGATGGTCTCCTCAAAGCGTTTGATGGGCCCGTCCCTCTCGGCAGCCTCCTGGCATTTGAATACGCTCTTTTACTCGCAGATGGCGTAGGAGGCGGCTTCCAGCCTTTCGCTCAATCTCTTTTATCGAGAGGCTGGCGTAGGCCAGCTTTACGAACTCCTGCTTTTCAAAGGGCGGTTTCAGGTCTGATTCCATGAAGAGGTAAAGCTTGATCCTGGGGCGGCTGACGGTCTTGTTGGCCGCTCGATCCTCCAGCTCTCCGGAGATCTCGATCTCGCTGTGCCCCTCATAAAACCGCCTCAAAGAATTAATAATATATAAATCTTATAATTCATCTTGCGCGCGGTTTGACTTTGCAAACCAGAAGCGTCTCGATGCCTTGGAGCGGTCAGGGTGAGCGGTACCTGCTAAATTGCTCAGGGCACGGCTGAAGATAGATACTGCGTTTTGTCCCTTTTTCTTCTCAATCTCGGCGACATCCTCCTCAAAGGGGATGGCCTTCATCGGATCATCTCCTGATCCGCCACTCACCCGAAACCGTGATTACCCCCCGCGCCCATCTCCCCTCCGGAGTCCGTATCTCATGATCACAAAAGTCTACATCACCCACTCTGAGGAGGACGAGCCCCTCGCCCTGGAGGTCGCCGAGGCCCTCTGGCGGGTGGGCATCGAGAGCTTCGTCGCCATCTATCGGCGGGCCCGAGGGGTGGCGCCGGGGGAGAGGGCGAGGTTTGGGGTTCGCCACTGTGACTGCGTCATCGCCGTCCTCACCCTCGACGGCGTGGTGTCACCAAGGGTCAACCAGGAGATCGGCTTTGCTTGCGGCATCGATCAATTGGTGATACCCCTCCTGGAGACGGGGGCGGAGATGCCCGTCATGATAAGGCACTTAAAGCCGATATCATTTTCCCGCGAGACCTACTCCGACGCCCTCGGCGAGCTGATACTAAATATACGGGACCTCACCAGCCTGGAGTGGCTGAAGATAAGGTGCCCCCTCTGCGGCGAGGAGATGACCCAGTACCTACCGCCCCCGGAGGTGGTGGAGAGGGCGGTTCTGTCCGGGACGGGCCTCGATACCATCTGCACCTACTGCGAGTCCGCCCTCACCCTCGACCCCCGGACCTTCAAGCCAGAGCCCTGACGTTCGCCATGCAGTGACAGTCCAACCCATGCCCGTCCAACCCATGCCTCGACGGGGGCCACCCCCCCGGAGACGTCTAGCGCCTCGCTGAGAGCGATGGGAGATATAATATAGGGGTGGGGGCGTGGGGGTGGGAACGAGGCGAGCTATTCGATGTTATCAGACGGTGATGGGCCGGGAGATCCGGCGCTCAAATTGACTTTTGGACTGCCACCGGACCGGGGCTGTAAATGGGCCTGCGAATCGGCCTCTTTTTCTCCTACAAACCTTTTTATATCAAGAATAGGTCTTGGGGGTAAGATCCGATGATCGGTGGCGGCGAGACGTCCATCTTGATACCGTCCTCCACAACGATGGAGTCGGCGGACGAGAGGATACGCACCCTCAAGGTGGGACAGATCGCCAGAGCAGCTGCGGTATTTCGGGTGGACCGGATCGTCATATATCGCGATGATCAGTTCGACGACTCACGGTTCATATCCCGGGTCCTGCAGTACGCAGAGACGCCCCAGTACCTCCGAAAGAGGCTTTTTCCTCGGGAGAGGGCCCTGAGGTACGTGGGCATCCTGCCGCCGCTGCGCACCCCTCATCATCCCACAAGCTCAAAGGTTTCAACGCTCAAGGTCGGCGAGTATCGAGTAGGTTTAGTAGTCGACGAAGTGGGATCTGACGACGGTGCATGGGTGGACATAGGTGTTGAGCGCCCATTGCCCCTCAAGACCGCTATGCGGTTTTCTGCAGGGCAGCGCCTGAACGTCAGAATCTTTTCGCTGAAACCCCTCGCCGCGGAGCCGGTAGACCGATCGGAGATACCCCACTACTGGGGCTACGAGACCGAGGTCATCCAGAACCTGGACGATCACGTCCGCTCGACAGACAGGGTAGTCGTGGCCACGTCCAGGCATGGCAAGCCAGCAACCCCAGACCTCCTCCGCCAGACGGTCCGTGCGGGCCGCAGGCGCGGTCTGGAGGTGGCATTCGGCTCGCCAGCGCGCGGCGTTGATGCGTTCTTGAGCAGCGAAACGATGGAAGGATGTTGCGTGATTAACACCATACCGCATCAGGGAACCGAAACGGTGAGGCTAGAAGAGGCGATAGTTGCCACCCTCTCCCAGGTCAACCTGATGCGATCACTGGAGGGCTAAATGGCAACCATACACCGACCAAGGCGAGGTTCTCTGGCCTTCAGCCCCCGAAAACGGGCTAAGAGCCAGGTCCCCAGGACGAGATACTGGGCCGCTGGCGAGGAGAAAGCCAGAATGGACGGTTTTGCCGGGTACAAGGCCGGCATGACCCATCTCATAATGATCGACGACAAGCCCAACAGCCCCACGGAGGGGATGGAGATCAGCGTGCCAGTTACCATCCTGGAGGCGCCGCCCCTGGGGATAGCTGCCCTCAGGGTCTACGAGAGGCACAACGGCGGCGTGAGGGCTGCTGGAGAGGCTTGGTCAGAGAAGCTGGACCCGTACCTCGCCCGGTCGATAGCCGTCCCCAAGAACAAGAGGGGCGTCTCTCTCGACGATATCGGGGCTAAAATTGAGAAGATGGAAGAGCTGCGCTTGATCGCTCATACCAACCCCAGGTTTCTTACCGGCGTTCCCAGGAAGAACCCTGACCTGATGGAGATCCAGGTGAACGGCAGCGGCATAGAGGACCAGTTCGAGCTGGCAAAAAGCCTGCTGGGCTCTCAGGTGCCCATATCCAGCGTCTTCGGCTCTGGATCTATAATTGACGTCACCGCCATCACCAAGGGGAAGGGGACCCAGGGACCCGTCAAGCGATGGGGCATAATGCTCCAGAAGAGGAAACACTCTCGAGGCGGCAAGCGCCGCCATATAGGAAACCTCGGCCCCTGGCACCCCCATCACGTGCGGTGGTCGGTCCCCCTCATGGGGCAGATGGGCTACCACCAGAGGACAGAGTTCAACAAGAGAATTCTGGCCATCGGGTCCGACGGAGGCGAGATCACCCCAGAAGGCGGATTTCCCGGATATGGGATCGTCCGGGGCGAATACGCCATCGTCAGCGGAAGCGTCCCCGGCCCCAATAAGAGGCTGGTGAGGATGAGATATGCGGTCAGATCCAAGGGCGCCGATGTGAAGACCCCAGAGGTCCTTTACGTCAGCACAGACTCGAAGCAGGGATTGTGATGAAGGCTAAGGTTATCGATCTATCTGGAAACGAGGTAGGAGAGATGGAGCTTCCGTCGGTCTTCGACGAGGAGTTCCGGCCGGACCTCATAAAGAGGGCGGTTCTGGCGGCCCAGGCCAACAGGACCCAGCCCTACGGTCCCACCAAGCTATCGGGCCTCAAGACCTCAGCCCAGTCATGGGGAACCGGCCGCGGCGTCTCACGAGTTCCCAGGATCTTAAACGGAAGGCGAGCTGCAAGGGTGCCCCAGGCCAAGGGCGGCCGAAGAGCCCACCCCCCAAAGCCCGAGGCGGACAGAACCGAGAAGGTCAACGCGAAAGAGCGGAGAAAGGCGATCCGTTCGGCGATAGCCGCCACAGCGAACTCCGATCTGGTCAGGGCTAGGGGCCACGTATTTTCCGGCGAGTCCGTCGTCGTCGCCAAAGACGACCTGGAGACGGTAGCGAAGACGGGGGATATTCGCAAGTTCCTCGAATCCTGCGGCCTATGGGAAGATGTCATGAGGGCGAAGAACGGCAGGAAGGTCCGGGCTGGCAGGGGCAAGATGCGGGGTAGAAAGTACAAGCAGCCCAAGAGCCTGCTGATAGTGGCAGGCAGAGACGGCGGGCTGATCAAGGCCACCAGAAACCTTCCGGGCGTCGACGTCACCGTTGTGGAGAGGCTGAACGCGGAGCTTCTGGCTCCCGGGACCCAGGCTGGAAGGCTTACGGTATGGACCGAATCATCTCTGAAATGGCTGGGGGAGACCTATGGTCATTAAAAGTCCGTTCATAACGGAGAAGGTCACGAACATGATCGACTCCGAGAACGCCCTGGAGTTTCTGGTGGATATCAGGGCCAACAAGACGGAGATCAAAAAGGAGCTGGAAAGGCTCTACGACGTCGAGATCGTCTCCATAAGGACGATGATCACCTCCAAGGGAGAGAAGAAGGCGGCCGTAAAGCTGGCAGAGGAAGGGAGCGCCAACGAGCTGGCCACCACCCTGGGACTGCTGTGAGGTGACTATATGGGGCACAGAATTATACAACAGAACCGGGGTCGAGGAACTCCCACTTACCGGGCGCCCTCTCACAAGTTCAGGGCGGAGCTCAAGCACATCAAGGTGGACGGCGGCGAGACGGTACGAGGTATCGTCAAGGAGATCGTCCACGATCCGGCCCGATCCGCCCCGGTGGCGAAGGTCGTCCTCGAGAACGATGAAGAGAGGTACATACTGGTGCCGGAGGGGGTCTACGTGGGCCAAGAGATCGCCTGCGGCGCCTCCGCCGAGATCAGGCCCGGCAACTCCCTCTCCCTGGCGGAGATCCCCGAGGGGATCCCCATCTGCAACATCGAGTCGAACCCGAGGTCCGGCGGCCAGTTCGCCCGGTCCAGCGGGGTCTACGGCATACTTGTAGCCCACGACGTGGGCAAGACCGTCGTCCAGCTGCCCAGCGGTGAGATGAAGTGGCTGAACCCGCAGTGCATGGCGACGATAGGCGTCGTCGCCGGCGGCGGCAGGACCGATAAGCCCTTCGTTAAGGCAGGAAAGAAGTACCACAAGATGAAGTCCAAGGCCGGCAAGTATCCCAGGGTAAGAGGCGTGGCCATGAACGTGGTGGACCACCCCTTCGGCGGCGGTGGATGGCAGCATCCAGGAAGGCCCAAGACCGTCAGCAGGAACGCACCCCCCGGTCGTAAGGTCGGGTCCATTGCGGCCAGAAGGACCGGAAAGCGTTAAAGAGGGATTGTTTTGGCGAGGAAATCAGGATCAAGGCTTCCGAAGAGGAAAGAGGAGTTCACCTACCGCGGCCTGAAGGTCGAAGAGCTGAAGAAGCTCAGCTCTGAAGAGCTGATGGACCTCCTCCCGGCAAGGCAGCGAAGACGTCTGAAGAGGGGGCTGACCAAGGACCACAAAAGGCTCCTCTCCAGGGTCAAGGAGAGGGACGCGGTGAGGACCCACCTTCGGGACATGATAGTCCTTCCCGAGATGGTGGGAAAGACGATCGAGATTTATAACGGCAAGGCCTTCAACCGGGTCGAGATCATACCGGAGATGGTCGGCCATTACCTCGGCGAGTACTCCCTGACGAGGGGACGGGTCTCTCACGGCAGCGCTGGCGTTGGAGCCACCCGATCGAGCAAGTTCGTGCCGTTGAAGTGAGGTGGCAGATTTGGGACGACTGAAATATTCCATCACCCCTGAGAAGAAAGAGCGATCGTCCAGGGCGATGGGCACAGAACATCACATATCGCCCAAGCATGCTCTGGAGATCTGCAGCGCCATCAAGGGGATGCGAACCGAGGCTGCGAAGGAGTACCTAGAGGATGTGATCGCCCTGAAGAGGCCCGTCCCCTTCAAGAGGCACAACAAGAAGGTCCCCCATCGGCGGGGTATGGTGGGCTGGGATGCCGGCAGGTACCCCCAGAAGGCAGCGAGGGCCGTTTTGACGGTCCTCGTCAACGCCACCAGCAACGCCGAGTATAAGGGGCTGGACCCCTCCGAGATGAAGATCAACCACGTATCCACCAAGCAGGGGAGGACCCTCCGGGGCTGGATGCCAAGAGCCATGGGGAGAGCCACCCCCAAGGACACGGAGACGGTATCGATAGAGATGATATTGACTGAGGTGAGCTGACTTGGGCGTAGAGAAGAAATTTGTAGAGGACGGCTTCACCAAAGCTCTGGTCCATGAGTATCTCTCCAAGGAGCTCAGTCGGGCCGGTTACGGTGGCATGATGATGAACAGGACCCCCATGGGGATCCAGATCACCGTCTACGCAGAAAAGCCAGGAATGGTCATCGGAAAGGGCGGGAAGCTTATTCGAAAGCTGACCCGAGACCTGGACCGGAACTTCCGGCTGGACAACCCTCAGATAGACGTCCAGGACGTCGGCAAGGCTGAGCTGAACGCCCAGGTGGTGGCCAACAGGCTGGCCAGCTCCCTGGAGCGGGGCTGGTACTTCAGAAAGGCGGGTCAAACGACCCTTCGGAGGGTCATGGACAGCGGCGCTCTCGGCTGCGAGATCGTCCTGAGCGGCAAGGTGACGGGACCCCGGTCCCGGGTCGAGAAGTTCCTATCCGGGTACGTCAAGCATTCGGGGAAACCCTCCCAGGAGATCGTCGACCACGGATACGCCGTGGCGGTGAAGAAGCTAGGAACCATCGGCTGCCAGGTGAGGATAGTGCCCCCCGACGCCATACCGCCGGACAGGTTCCAGATCGTTCCGCCAGCCAAGGAGGCGGCTGAGGAAGTCCTTCCCGTGGAGGAGAAGAAGGACGAGCTGGAGGAGCTTCTGGAATCTGGGACCGAAGGGGCTGTCGAGGAGATAGTCGTCGAGGACCTGGAAGTCGAGATCATCGAGGAAGAGATCCCCAGTGAAGAGGTCGCCGAAGAGCAGGCCGCTGAGGAACCGATCGCCCCCGATGAGGAGGCTCCCGCGGAGACGGTCGTCGAGGAGCAGGCCGTCGAGGAACCGATCGCCCCCGATGAGGAGGCTCCCGTGGAGACGGTCACCGAAGAGCCGACCGTCGAGGAGGTGGTCCCTCCTGAGGACGAGCCCAAGAGCGAAGGGTGAGACGAGAGGGTGACTTGACATGGCGATATTCAGGGTCGATGAACTGAGGAATATGAGCCCCGAGGAGCTGGGCGAGGAGCTTGAAAAGCTCAATGGTGAGCTGATCCGGGAGAGGGGGCTCGTCGTCTCTGGCGGTGCCCCGGAGAACCCCGGCAGGATAAGGGAGATAAAGAGGTCCATAGCCAGGATCAAGACGATACAGAAGGAGCGTGTTCTGCGGTGATGATCGCTCCTGAGAACCTCGTCAGACATGAGCTGATAGGCCTGCCGGTGGAGGTTGCCAGTGGGACGAACCCCTGCACGGTGGGGATATCCGGCCGGGTCGTCGATGAAACCCGGAATACATTTCTGATCGAGACCAGGAGTGGCGACAAACGCGTTCCCAAGTCCTCTAACTCCTTCGTTTTCACCCTCTCTCAGGGCCTGAAGGTGAAGGCGCAGGGCTCAGTTTTAGTCTCACAGCCCGAAAACAGGATCAACAAAAAAATGCGGATATCGAGGTGGAAATTATGAGGGATGTCGGACTGGGCGTCAAGTCACCTGAGAAGGCCTGTGACGATCCAAAATGTCCCTTTCATGGAAGTCTTCCCGTTCGAGGTCAGGTCTTTGACGGAACGGTGGTCAGCGACAGGATGACCGATACTGTGGTCGTCCTCCGCGAGTTCGAAAGGAAGATGGCGAAGTACGAGAGGTACGAGAAGAGGCGGTCGAAGCTCCACGCCCACAACCCCCCCTGCCTGAAGGCGAAGGTGGGTGACGTGGTCAAGGTCGCCGAGTGCAGGCCTCTCAGCAAGACCAAGTCCTTCGTGGTGGTGGAGGTCGTCCGATGAAGGGGCTTAAGGCCAGCATCGCAAGGCCTATCAACGCCGGAGCGCAGCTCGAATGCGCCGACAACACCGGCGCAAGGACGCTCGAGATCATATCGGTCAAGAGGTACAGGGGCGTCAAAAACAGGATGCCCTGCGCCGGGATTGGCGACATGATCGTGGTATCGGTAAAGAAGGGGACCCCGGAGATGAGAAAGCAGATCTTCACCGCGGTGATAGTCCGCCAGAAGAAGGAGTTCCGTAGGCCCGACGGTCTGAGGGTCAAGTTCGAGGACAACGCGGCGGTCATCACAGACATCGCCGGGATCCCCAAGGGATCGGAGATCAAAGGGCCGGTGGCCAGAGAGGTGGCTGAGAGGTACGGAAAGATCGCCTCAGCCGCATCGATAATTGTGTGATAACCATGAAGAGCAAACAGCCACGCAAACAGAGGAAAGAGAGGTACACCGCCCCCCTTCACAAACTCCGGAAGTACATGCACGCCGCCTTGACCAAGGAGCTCCGCGAGGAGATGAAGGTCCGCAGCGCCCAGGTGAAGGTGGGCGATACCGTCAAGATGATGCGCGGCGACCATGCAGGGACCGAGGGCGAAGTCCAGAAGGCGGACCTGAAGAGCGGCACGATCCAAGTCGCCGGAGTGAGCGTATTCCGTGCAGACGGGACCGAGGTGCCCAGGGCGGTCCAGCCCTCCAACGTCGTCATCACCAAGATGGAGCTGGACGACGAAGAAAGGAAGAAGATCTTTTCCAGGTGATTTAGGTGAGCAGACATCAGAAGAGGGTCGCAAGTCCCAGAAGCTGGCCGATCGCGAGGAAGATCCATACATGGGTGGCCAAGGGCGAGCCAGGCCCCCACTCCGCCAGGGGGAGCATCCCCCTAGTAGTCGTCGTCAGGGATCTTCTGGGGCTCGTCGACAACTCCAGAGAAGCAAAGCGCATCCTCCACGAGGGCGGGGTTCTCGTCGATGGAAAGTCGAGAAAGGACATCAAGTTCCCCGTGGGGATCTTCGACGTGATATCGGTCCCGTCTATGGACAAAAAGTACAGGCTCCTCCAGGACGCCAAGGGGAGGTTCAACCTCTCCGAGCTGGAGGCTGGCGAAGCCCGAAAGCTCTGCAGGATCGAGGATAAGAGGACCCTCCGGGGCGGCAAAATCCAGTTGAACCTCAACGACGGGACGAACATCTTAGCCGATGGGGATTACACCACCGGAAGCTCGGTGATCCTATCGATACCCGATAAGGAGATCGCCGACGTCATCGAGTTAAAAGAGGGGAACCTGGCCATGGTCGTTGGGGGCTCCCACTCCGGCGAGGTCGGGACTATCAAGGAGATAGAGGTCGTCAAGAGCTCTCGCCCCAACAGGGTGATCATCTCAGGCAAGCGGGATTTCGAGACGACGGTCGATCACGTATTCATGATCGGCATAGACAAACCCGCCATCAAGCTGGGGGCCACGGTATGAACGCCATGTTGGAGCCCAGGATCGAGAAGGTGACCGTCCACATCGGGACCGGCGAGAGCGGCCAGAGGCTCGTCAACGCCGAGACGATCCTCGGCGCCATAACGAGCCGGACCCCTGTCAGGTCCAACGCCAAAAAGACCCTACCGGGCTTCGGGATAAAGAAGAACGAGCCCATCGGGTGCAGGCTGACCCTCAGGGGCGCAGAGGCGGAGGAGTTCCTCAAGGTCGCCCTGGAAGTGGTGGGAGGTGTCCTCCGGCGGGGTCAGTTCGACGAGACCGGAAACTTCTCCTTCGGGGTCGAGGAACATACCGACTTTCCGGGGATGAAGTACGACCCCGACATCGGGATCTTCGGCATGGACGTTTCGGTGGCCCTCAAGAGGGCTGGATACCGGGTGGCCCGAAGGCGCGTCGCTCGGTCGAAGATCGCAAAAAGCCACAGGGTTACAGCAGATGATGCCGTGGAGTTCGTCAAAAATAAATACGGCGTAGACGTTGTGGAGGCGGCATGAAGACCGAAACCAAGAGCTTTGGCCGAGGCGCAAACAGCTGCAAGCGGTGCGGCAGAAAGCCGGGGCTCATCAGGAAATATGGAATTTATCTCTGCAGACAATGTTTCAGAGAGATCGCCCCGGATATGGGTTTTGAGAAGTACTCGTAGGTGATGATTAATGGTACTGTTAGATCCGCTTGCCGATGCCATGTCCATCATAAAGAACGCCGAGGACGTCGGCAAAGGAGAATGCATCATCCAGCCAGCTTCCAAGCTCGTCGGCAACACCCTGAAGGTGATGGCAGACCTCGGATACATCGGCGATTTCGAGTTCGTAGACGACGGCAAGTCAGGGATGTTCAAGGTGGACTTGCAAGGAAAGATCAACAGGTGCGGCGTGATAAAGCCCCGGTTCTCCACCCAGGTATCGGACCTGGAGAAGTGGGAGAAGAGGTTTTTGCCCTCCCGTAACTTCGGCGCGCTCATCGTGAGCACGAGCCAGGGGGTCATATCTCACGTCGACGCCAGGGAGCGCGGGATAGGCGGCCAGCTTCTGGCTTATGTTTATTAGGTGGTGGAGATGGTCAAGGAGTTGGCGCGACTTATAGAGGTCCCAGAGGGGGTCGAGGTGGAGATCGGCGACGACGCCACGGTGACGGTCACCGGTCCATTGGGCACCGTCTCAAGGCGCCTCTGGTATCCTGGTATAGAGATCAGAAATGACGAGTCCGGCCTGGTGGTGGACGCCGATATCACCAGGAAGCGGCACAGGTCCATGGCCGGAACTCTCGCCGCCCACCTCAATAACATGATCAAGGGGGTGACGGAGGGCTTCGAGTACAGGATGAAGGCCGTTTACTCTCACTTCCCAATACAGCTGAAGGTCTCCAAGGAGGAGCTTTTGATCAGCAACTTCCTGGGCGAGAGGAAGCCCCGGACCGCCAAGATCATGGGCGGATCCCAGGTGGATGTAAAGGGCGATACCGTAATCGTCACCGGAATCGATAAGGAACGTGTCGGTCAGACTATGGCCAACATCGAGCAGGCGACGAAGGTCAGAGGGTTCGACATCAGAGTATTCCAAGATGGGATATACCTGGTGGACAAGAGGTGACGGAGTTGACTTCCGATACAGAGAGGTTGATGAAAGTTCGGGCGAGACAGAAGAAGAGGAAGCCCGAGTTCAACCGTTGCGATTCTCACAAGAAGAAGAAGCTATCGCCGAGCTGGAGGCGGCCCCGGGGCCTGCACAACAAGCTCAGACGGCAGATCTCGGCCAAGGGGAAGCTCGTCAGGGTAGGATACAGGAGCCCGAAAGCCGTCCGTGGCTACCATCCCTGCGGCATGAAAGAGGTTCTCGTCAAAAACGCCGGGGACCTGCTGGGGGCCGAAGGCTGTGCCGTCCGGATAGCCGGCACCGTGGGCATGAAGAAGAGAGACGAGATCGAGGCGATGGCCCGGGAGATGAACCTGAAGGTTCTAAACCCCACCTCCGGAGGCGACTGAGGTGCCCAACTTTTCGACCCAGAAGAGGCTTGCGGCTTGCGTCCTCGACGTAGGTGAGAGCAGGGTCTGGATCAACCCCGATCCTGACGTCGCCGGAGAGATCGCCGATTCCATCACGAGGGAGGACGTCAAGTCCCAGATCGAGGCGGGAAACATCAAGGCGAAGCCGCAGAAGGGCAACAGCCGCGCGAGATACAGGGCTCGAGCCGCCAAGAGGGCCTACGGCCACAAGAAAGGTCCTGGGAGGAGGAAGGGTGCGAAAGGTTCCCGGTCTCCGAGGAAAGAGATCTGGATGACGAAGATCCGGGCCCTTCGCCGGAGGCTGAAAGAGCTGAGAGAGGGGGGCGAGATCGACCGTCACACCTATCGGATGCTCTATCGCAAGGCCAAGGGTGGCGAGTACCGGAGCACGGCCCATCTCAACGCGTACATCAAGGCAAAAGGTCTAACGAGGAGTGACTGATGGCAACCGGACCGCGATATAAGGTGCCCTTCAGAAGGCGCAGAGAGGGCAGAACTAATTATCATTTCAGATATAGGCTCATAATTTCTCGAAAGCCTAGACTTGTGATAAGAAAGGGGAACAGGAACATCAATCTGCAGCTCGTCGTAGCAGAGCCCGCCGGAGATCGGACCCTCCTTACGGTCAACTCTCGGGAGCTACAAGAGTTCGGCTACGAAGGAAGTACCGGAAACGTCCCGGCTTCGTACCTGGCCGGCCTCCTCTTCGGCAAGAGGATGAAGGCGATGGGGCAGAACGAGGCGATCTTGGACATGGGGATCCACGCCAACACCAGGGGCAACAGGATATACTCCGCCCTGAAGGGCGTGGTGGACGCAGGGGTCGCGGTTCCCCACAGCCCCGAGATCTTCCCGAACGAAGGCAGGATCCGTGGCGAGGATATTGAGGCTTATCGAGGCGTTGAGTTGACGGCTCAGTTCGATGCAGCCCGCGAGAAGATACTGGGGTGAGCGGATGAGGATGGAATACAGAGAAGAATGGGTCCCCAAGACCAAGCTGGGCAGGCTCGTTTATGAAGGGCAGGTCACGACCTTCGACGAAGCGCTCGCTTCAAGGCTCCCTATCAAAGAGGCGGGTTTAGTCGACGCCCTCCTCCCCGGGCTTGAGGACGAGGTGCTGGACATAAACATGGTCCAGAGGATGACCGACTCGGGGCGACGGGTTAAGTTCAGGGCGACGGTCATCGTCGGAAACAAGGACGGCTACGTCGGCATCGGCCAGGGGAGAGACAACCAGGTCGGCCCCGCCATAAGAAAGGGGATAGATGTGGCCAAGCTGAATATCATAAAGGTGAACCGGGGTTGTGGCAGCTGGGAGTGCGGCTGCGGCGCAGGCCACACCGTTCCCTTCCAGGTGATGGGAAAGGCGGGATCCGTCCAGATAACCCTGATACCGGCTCCGAGAGGTCTGGGGATCGCGGCGGGCGGAACGGCGAGAAAGGTTATGGAGATGGCGGGGATCCAGGACGTCTGGACGAAGTCCTCGGGGAACACCAGAACCACCCTCAACTTCGCCAAGGCCACATACGATGCGTTGCGCAATACCGTCACCATGAGGGTATAGATTATGTATGCGATAGTACGACTTCGGGGAAGCGTCAATACCAAGCCCGATATCAAGGATACCCTCAAGATGCTTCGACTTCACAGGATCAACCACTGCGTCGTGGTGCCGGAGAGCCCCCATTATCGGGGGATG
>JANKMW010000003.1:37062-50917 GCA_024649985.1 Methanothrix sp. | reverse complement strand
CTCTCCGGAGGCGAGATGGGCGAGGCGATGGCCGGAAGCGGCGTAGTTGAGGAGCTCTCGCCGGTTTACTTCATCATGGCGGCGATCGGGATGGGATACTACACCTACTTCTTCGGGAAAGGAGAGACCCCAGGGATGAGGCTTGTGGAGATCAGGCTGGTCCGGGCCGACGGCGTCGAGCCGGTGGGCCTGCGCAGGGGCTTTCTCCGGTGGATCGGGATGGAGATATCCGGGATCGTCCTCCTCCTGGGGTACGCCTGGGTCCTCATCGACAAGAAGAGGCAGGGGTGGCACGACAAGATCGCCGGGACCTACGTCGTAAGAGCGTGATGGATGACCACCCGGAAATTTTCGGGTGATCTTTCGGACCTGACACCTTTAGCCCAAAGAAGCCCGAAGGAGATCCCCCTTGCCCAGCATCCATAGCCAATTTAGGGGCTTTGATCCTCGGATCCATTCCAAGCATTTTTACCGTGTTGAGATAAATTACGAAATCCGACCATTTACGAAATCCGAAAATTAATCGATAAGCTTAACGAAAACAAGGAGAATATTTATATGAGTGTTATGTAACTGATTATCGGAGAAATTTTATGGAGGTGCTGGAAGATGGAGATGGAAATCGCTGAAGAGAAGATGGGGCTGACCCTAGATCTGGCGAGCGTGGGGTCGAGGTTCATATGTTACCTGATCGACACCATCATAGTCGGAGTCATAGGATCGTTCCTCAGCTACGCCTCGATGAACGTCGGAGGCGCTCTGAGCGGCATAATCGCCTTCCTGGGCGTCCTGGTATCGGTCGGTTACTACACCTACTTCTTCGGAAACGGCCAGACTCCGGGAATGATGGCGATGAAGATCAAGCTGGTCGGGACCGACGGGACCTATCCGATCGGATACGGAAAGGGCTTCCTCCGGTGGATCGGGATGATCATATCTGCGATGGTGATACTCCTAGGATTTGTCTGGATCTTGATAGACAAGAAGAGGCAGGGGTGGCACGACAAGATCGCCGGGACGTATGTCGTCAACGTCTGATCTCGGATTAGAGATGCCCAATCTAAGATTTGGGGGGCGGCCTAGGCCCTCCCTAAATCTCACCTTTTTCTTACGGGAGCGTCCCCTCCACAATCCCCCTACAGACCCCGGCGTCCTCCCCGACTTCTCCACCCCCCTCGACTTCTCCGTCTTTCTCGAACTCGCCACCCCGGTGGACTGCACCCCACCGGAGGTTTTCGACGATCCCGTAGAGGGTCTGAACCTCCCGGTCGGTGAGGGTCGCCCTCCCGAAGATCCGCTTCAACATCAGCATCGTCTTATCGAGCTTATGCTGGTGGTACTCCGACGCCACGAGAGCGGTCCGGAACCGGGCGAGGAGGCGTGCGAGGTTCTCGGAGCGGGCCAGCTCCACCTCACCGGCCCCGACGGCGGACAGCTCATAAAATAGAACGGCTGCGGCGTGGGATATGTTCATTATCGGATACTCGGGGCTTGTGGGTATCGAGACGATGAGATCGCAGGCGGAAAGCTCCTGGCGGGAGAGGCCGTCGTCCTCCCGTCCTAGAAGAAGGGCCACATCCCCCGCCGTCCCCCCGAGCCTCTCTGCCAATTCCTTTGGAGAGAGGGCAGGAACCCTCAGGTGTCGATTGGTGGAGCGGCCCAAAACTCCCGTCGTCCCGACGACGAGGTTTGCGCCCGCCACCGCCTCGTCGAGCCCCTCCGCGACCCTCGCCCCCTCCATCAGGTCTCGGGCGTGGGAGGCCATGGCCAGGCCGAAATCCCCGATCTCGCAGGGGCGGACGAGGACGAGGTCTGCGAAGCCGAAGTTCTTCATCGCCCTCGCCACAGAGCCGACGTTCCCCTCGTACATCGGCTCCACCAGAACGACCGATAGCCTCATCCCTTGGAGACTCCCAGGGGCACGACCCTCGCCACCTTCCTCGCTATATCCAGGCGGTGGACGACGTCGACGACCTCGTCGCTGGGCTTGTAGACCTCGGGTGCCTCCTCGGCGAGCATCTTCGGGTGGGTCGCCATAACCTTGATCCCCCGCCGCGAGAGGGCGTCCTTCACCTCGGTCCCTCCGTATGTCTTCTTCGCCTGGGTCCTGGACATGATCCTCCCCGCCCCGTGGCAGGCGGAGCCGAAGGTGAGTTTCATCGCCCCCTCTCCTCCGCAGAGGACGTAAGATGGAGTCCCCATCGACCCGGGTATGATCACCGGCTGGCCCAGATCCCGATAAGCGTCCGGGATCTCTCGCCTCCCCGGACCAAAGGCCCTCGTCGCCCCTTTCCTGTGTACGACGAGCCTCTCCATCGCCCCGTCGACGGAGTGCTCCTCGACCTTGGCGACGTTGTGGGCGACGTCGTAGACGAGGTCGAGGCGAGCCTCGGGGAAGAACCTCTCGAAGACCTCCCTCGTCCAGGCGGAGATGATCTGCCGGTTCGCCCAGGCGTAGTTAGCGGCAGCCGCCATCGCCCCGAAGTAGTTATCGGCCTCCGGAGTCCCCAGGGGCGCGCAGGCGAGCTGCTTATCGGGGAGGTCTATGCCGTACTTTCGGACCGCCCGGCTGAGGACCTGGAGGTGGTCGGTACAGATCTGGTGGCCTGCCCCCCTCGATCCGCAGTGGATCATGACGGTGATCTGCCCCTCAAAGAGGCCGAACCTTTTGGCGAGGCCAAAATCGAAGATCTCGTCGACCCTCTGGATCTCCAGGAAGTGGTTTCCGCTCCCCAGGGTCCCAAGCTGGGGCCTGCCCCTCTTCCTCGCCTTGAGGCTCACCTGTTCCGGCATCGCTCCCTCCATCCGGCCGTCCTCCTCGCAGTGCTCGAGGTCTGCGGGAACGCCATACCCCGCCTCCACCGCCCAGGCCGCCCCCCGGGTGAAGGCCTCATCGAGCTCGTGCTCCGAGACCCGGAGCCTCCCCTTGGCTCCTACGCCGGAAGGGACGTCGTGGAAGAGGTCCTCGACGAGGTTTGATATCATCGGCACCACATCCTTCGCGAAGAGGTCTGTCCTGAGCATCCGGACGCCGCAGTTTATGTCAAAGCCGACTCCACCGGGGCTAATGACCCCACCATCCTCCCGGAAGGCGGCGACGCCCCCGATGGGAAATCCGTAGCCTAGATGGGCGTCGGGCATCGCCATGGAACATCTTACTATGCCGGGGAGGGTGGCGACGTTCGCCACCTGGTCGATGGTTCCCGGTTCGACCTGCTCTAAGAGCTTCTCGGAGATGAAGATCCTTCCCGGTACCCGCATCCCTTTCTGGTGGCCCATCGGCACCTCAAAGATGTAATCGTCAACCTTCTTCAGCATGAGATCACCTCAAACGTCCAAAACCACCTGAGCGGTCCAGATCTCGTCTCCACCCTCTCCCGCTTCTTTCTTTATCTCGAACTGGTGGAGGGTGACCGCCTTCACCTCCGTCTCGAAGAGGTGCCTTCCGGCGTCGACCCTCTCCCCGCCGACCCGACCTGAAAGCCTCCAGCCCCCCTCCACCTCCTCGATCTCCGCCTGGAACTTCGAAAACGCCGCCAGCTCCACCTCGAAGAGGTAGAGGATCTCCGAGAGCCAGTCGTAGAGGAGCCCCTCCAGGGACTCCGCTTCGATATCGACGGGCCAGGTTTCCTCCACCCTGACGGTGGCGGGGTCTATCATGGCCCCGATCATCGCCAGCCCCGCGTTCTCGAAGGCCTCCTCCAGGCTCCGGCCCCGGGCCCGGAACTTGACGTCGGCGGTATGTTCGAGATATTCGATAGTTTCCATCTTCGGTACGATCAAGGGGTCGGGGTTTATTAATAGGTTGAGGTCGGCCTCTCGCCTCCATCCGGAGGGGCAGAGACCTCCCCATCGATTTTTATCGGCCCTTTACTATCAAATCCGCCCCTCCCGCCGAGAGGTAGAGGCTAAATACCATAGGTATATCGAGGTTCAGTTGGTGAATCGGCATGGCGGAGACCATTGAAGAGATCGCATCCCGGGTTCGCGAGCTGCGAGAGCTGTCGAAGGTGACGGCAGAGGAGATGGCAGAATACCTGAAGGTTCCCCTGGAGACCTACTGCTGCTACGAGGAGGGGAAGACGGATATTCCGGCGAGCAAGCTCTTCGAGATCGGGCAGAGGCTCGACGTGGATATGAACCTCCTTCTCACCGGCGAAGAGGCGAGGATGCGGATATTCACTGTAACGAGGAAGGGGGAGGGGGTCGAGGTGGAACGGAGGAGGCAGTACAGGTACCAGAACCTGGCTGGCAAATTCCTCTCCAAGAAGGCTGAGTTCTTCACCGTCACCATCGATCCGATGAAGGAGAAGCCCACCGCCTACAGCCATCCGGGGCAGGAGTTCGATTACGTCCTGGAGGGGTCGCTCAAGTTCTACATCCACGATCACGAGATCATCCTGGACGAAGGCGACTCGATCCTCTTCGACTCTTCCTACAGACACGCCATGGAGGCAAAGAACGGCCGGCCCGCAAAGATGCTCGTCGTGGTGATATAACAGCACAGAGAGGATCTTAAAATGTCGTCTTTACTGGAGAGGTTCGTCTCGAGGACGGAATTCGATAGCTACGAGGATTTCATAGAGAACTTCAAGATCAAGGTCCCAGAGAACTTCAACTTCGCCTTCGACGTGGTCGACGTCTATGCGAAAGATGACCCCGATAAGGTCGCCCTCGTCTGGTGCAACGACCTCGGCGAGGAGAGGATCATAACCTTCGGGGAGATGAAGCGCGAGAGTGACAGGGCTGCCAACTTCTTTTTGGGCCGCGGGATCAAAAAGGGGAAGACGGTGATGCTATCACTAAAGAGCCGGTACGAGTTCTGGATCTGCATGATCGGACTTCACAAGATCGGCGCCGTCGCCATCCCCGCCACCCACATGCTGAAGAGGAAGGATATCGTCTACCGGATCAGGAGGGCGGACCTCTCCATGATCATCTCCATCGCCGGCGAGGGTGTCCCCGAGGAGGTAGACGGAGCCTGCGACGAGCTGGGAGGCGCCCCGGTCTTGAAGGCCTTCGTCGGGGACGGCTCCAGGGACGGCTGGCTGAACTTGAAGGGCGAGCTGGAAGCGGCATCCCCAGAGTTCGAGAGGCAGACGGGCGACGCCGCGACGAAGAACTCCGACGTCCTCCTCGCCTACTTCACCTCCGGGACGACCGGCAACCCCAAGATGGTCAACCACGATCAGACCTACCCCCTCGGCCACATCCTGACAGCCAAGTTCTGGCAGAACGTCGAGGACGACGGCCTCCACTACACCGTCGCAGACACCGGCTGGGGAAAGGCGGTCTGGGGTAAGCTCTACGGCCAGTGGATCGCGGGCTCTGCTGTCTTCGTCTACGACTACGACCGCTTCGACGCCGGACGGATGATGGAGATGGCGGCGAAGTACAAAGTCACCACCTTCTGTGCTCCACCCACCATCTATCGGTTCATGATTAAGGAGGACGTCTCTGGGTACGACTTCTCGACCCTCAGGTACGCCGTCACCGCCGGTGAGCCCCTAAATCCGACGATATACGACAGGTTCCTCGCGGCTACGGGGCTTCGGCTGATGGAGGGGTTCGGCCAGACGGAGACGGTCGTCGCCATAGCCAACTACCCGTGGATGGACCCGAAGCCCGGGTCCATGGGAAAGCCCTCGCCAGGATACAATATGGTCCTGGTGGACAAGAACGACCGGATCTGCGAGGTCGGCGAGGAGGGGGAGATCGTCATCAAGACCGACGGAGGCAGGCCTCCAGGCCTCTTCGTCGACTATCACCTCGACCCCGAGAAGATGAGGAACACCTGGCACGACGACTACTATCACACCGGAGATACCGCCTGGGTCGACGAGGACGGGTACTTCTGGTTCGTCGGGAGGGCCGACGACATCATCAAGAGCTCCGGTTATCGGGTAGGCCCCTTCGAGGTGGAGAGCGCCCTCCTCACCCATCCGGCGGTCCTGGATTGCGCCATCACAGGGGTCCCGGACGCCCTCCGGGGGCAGGTGGTGAAGGCTACGGTCGTCCTGACCAAGGGCTACGTCCCGTCGGAGGAGCTGAAGGCGGAGCTACAAAACCACGTCAAGAGGATCACAGCCCCCTACAAGTACCCGAGGATCGTCGAGTTCGCCGATGAGCTGCCAAAGACGATCAGCGGCAAGATCAGAAGGGTCGAGATCAGGGAGAAGGATAAGCCCTACCCGGTGATAAACGCCATCGAATGCAAAGCCTGCGAGAGGTGCATCATCGCCTGCCCCGCAAACGTCCTCACCCTCGGGGAGGAGCTCAACGCCCGAGGCTACCGTTTCGCCGTCTATTCGGGGGAGGGATGTATCGGCTGCGGGAACTGCTATTACACCTGTCCCGAGCCCTTCGCCGTCGAGGTCCACATACCTTCAAAGGAGAGGTTCCAGGAGGATTGAAGAGATGCCAGCCCAGCTAGTTGATGGAAACAGCGCAGTGATCGTCGGGGCGATGTACGCGGGATGCGACTGCTACTTCGGCTACCCCATAACCCCCGCCAGCGAGATCCTCCATGAGGCCTCAAAATACTTCCCCAAGGTGGGGAGGAAGTTCGTCCAGGCGGAGTCGGAAGAGGCGGCGATAAACATGGTCTACGGGGCGGCGGCCGCCGGCCACCGGGTCCTCGCCGCCTCCTCCGGCCCCGGCATGAGCCTCAAGCAGGAGGGGATATCCTACATTGCGGGGGCAGAGCTGCCCTGCGTCATCGTCGACATCGCGAGAGCCGGACCGGGCCTTGGAAACATCGGGCCGGAGCAGTCCGACTACAACCAGACGGTCAAGGGCGGAGGTCACGGATGCTACAGGAACATAGTTCTCGCCCCAAACTCCGTCCAGGAGATGTGCGACTTCACCATCAAGGCCTTCGACCTCGCCTTCAAGTACAGAAACCCGGCGGTGATCCTCGCCGACGGTGTCCTGGGCCATATGGTAGAGCCTTTGAGCTTTCCGGAAGAAGCGATCGAGCCTGATATCGACGATTCCTGGGCCGTCCGCGGGAATAGGAAGACGAGAGGAAACCTGGTCACCTCCATAGACCTCGACTTCAAAGAGCTGGAGGCCCACAACCTCAAGCTACAGGCGAAGTACCATCGGATCCGGGAGGACGAAGTTGAGTATGAGCTTTACAGGTGCGAGGACGCCTACGTCATCCTCGTCTCCTACGGGATCAGCAGCAGGATCGCAAAGTCCGCCGTCGACGGCGCGAGGGAAGAGGGGATACGCGCCGGCCTCTTCAGGCCCATATCCCTCTTCCCCTTCCCCAACGGGGAGCTGAAGGCCTTCGCCGAAAGGGACTGCCAGTTCATCTCCGTCGAGATGAGCGACGGCCAATTGAGAGAGGACATAAGGCTTGCGACGGGATGTCGGGACGTCGCCCTGGTCTCGAGGTACGGAGGAAACCTCATCCAGCGCGACCAGATCCTAGAAAAGATCAGGGAGGTGGCATAAATGGCCGCCAGAGAGAAGGTCATCGGACCTGCTGGATTCTACGGCACGTTTGAGAGGAAGGGGGGGTCCGCCCCCACGGCCACCCATTACTGCCCGGGGTGCGGCCACGGAATACTCCACAAGATCATAGCCGACACCATGGCGGACCTCGATATCCAGGACCGGTGCGCGGTCATGAGCCCGGTGGGGTGCGCAGTCTTCGCCTACTACTACCTCGACTGCGGCCACGTCCAGGCTGCCCACGGGAGGGCTCCGGCGATCGCCACCGGCTTATCTCGGGCCGAGGACGACGCCATCCTCATCTCCTACCAGGGGGACGGCGACCTCGCTTCCATCGGCCTGAATGAGACGGTCCAGGCAGCGAACCGGGGTGAGAAGATGGCGGTCTTCTTCGTCAACAATACCGTCTACGGGATGACAGGAGGCCAGATGGCCCCGACGACCCTCATCGGCGAGGTGACCGCGACGACCCCAGCCGGAAGGGACCCTCGAGACTCCGGATACCCTATCCACATCTGCGAGCTCCTGGACACCCTCCGAGCACCGGTATACATCGAGCGGGTCTCCCTATCGGACATAAATCATATCCGAAAGGCACGTCGAGCCGTCAGGAGGGCTCTTGAGATCCAGAGGGACAAGAAGGGCTACGCCTTCGTCGAGTTCCTCTCTCCCTGCCCTACCATCATGAGGATGGACGCGAAGGGGGTCGAACAGTTCATCAACAAGGAGATGGAGCGGGAGTTTCCCCTGAAGAGGTTCAGGGACCGGTCCAGCGAGACGGAGCCGATCGAGAGGGAGGCGTCCGACTTCTCCAAGGCCTCCCTCGATTCTATCTTCGGCCTCGCTGGGGAGGAAGAAGTCGAGGTTCTGCCCGACCCATCCTTTGCCGTCAAGGGCGTCAAGATCGCGGGGTTCGGCGGCCAGGGTGTCCTCAGCATGGGGCTCGCCCTCGCCCAGGCTTCGTACCGATCCGGTCGCTTCGTCTCCTGGTACCCCGACTACGGCCCGGAGCAGAGGGGGGGGACCTCCAACTGCTCCGTCGTCATCTCCGGGGTGCCGATAGGCTCCCCGGTGGTCGACGAGCCCGACGTCCTCGTAGCCTTCAACCGGCCTTCTCTGGAGAAGTTCGCCGCCGACGTCAGAGAGGGAGGGCTTATCCTATACGAATCCCTGGCAGGACCCTTCGAGCCGCCGGAGGGGGTGAGGGCCGTCGCAGTTCCCGCAACCGATATCGCCCTATCACGTGGGGTCGAACAGGCCGTCAACACCGCCATGTTCGGCGCCCTGATGGAGCTGGGAAACCTCGGCCTCCCTCGCGAGGCCTTCGGCGGGGCTTTCGAGCGGACCTTCGCCAAGAAGCCGAAGCTTATACCCCTGAACCTGGAGATCCTGGAGGAGGGGGCAAAAAGCGTCAGGTGAAGCCCGGAGATGGGAGCCGATAAGAACCGAATATCACCGTCAGATGCCCGCCCCGAAGCGCCCGGATCGAAGATGCTAGATCCGGGCGGGCAAATTGCTCCATTTTTGCCCATCCAGTTTTAATCTTTGAATTTGTAATCAGGGCCTATGGGGTCAGATCGATTGTACCAAAAAATACAAATATGACCGACGCCTAACTATGATTACTTCAAGCAATGAAGGGGTGATAGTATAAAGAAATTTGCAGCGCTATTAGTGCTGGTTGTAGCATTCTTTGCCGCTCCAGCGATGGCAGATTGTACCGGACCAAACTGCCCGGTGGACTTCAATGCCGGAGACATGTCTTTTGGCACCTGGCCGGCCAACATGAACCTCGACTTTGTCAGCTCTGGTGAGCAGAAAGCCTTCGCCTTCTGGCATGGCGACGCTGGCAACGCTCTGGACGTTAAAAAAGACCAGACCGCCGGAATGGTATACGAGGACTTTGCTACACCATTGCGATGGGACACCAGAGTAATCAACATCGAGAAGATATCCTCTGGCAACCAGTTTGCTACCGCCACCGGTTACGCTACTGCGAAGAACAGCATATCTGTATGTTCGACCCAGGGCACCGCCGCTGGCTGTGACTGCTGAGCCCAGTGTCTGAAATAGGGAAAGATGGAGAACAATTGTCGGCTCATCGGCCTCGTGCTGATGAGCACGCTCCTCATTTTTGGTCCGGCGTGCGACGTCGCGACGGCAGGGCCGCTCCCAACAGCAACGGAGCGGGGCTACCCAGAGTCCCTCAACCTGGTAAAAAGTTCCATTGAGGACTTCGCCAAAGGAGGCTCGCCAGTAAAGCCCGGCATATTCAGCCCCAATGATCTTAAGAGGAGCACCAAGTTCGATTCTTCACTATCCGACCTCACCGGAGTATCCCTCTTCGACGATCCCGATGACGACGAGACCTTCCAGGGCGTAGTGGCGATCAACACCGAGAGGGGTAATACCGTCACAGGCCAAGGTCAGTTCCATTCGGTCCCGACGGACGTCAACTACATGGATATCGATGTGAGGAACATAATCGTCATATCCATCAACACCGCTCGAGGCGGCAACGCCATCGCGACCTCCGAGATCTTCATCGAGCCGACCCAGAGAGCGTCCTGATCCCTGGATCCTCTTGAATAATGGTCCGCGCTGTCTAAATCATCCTAATTCTCATTCTTCGATCCGTTCAACTCCATCCGAATTCCAGCTCGTTTCGCGACCTCTTCTGCCGTCTGCCACCGCCCTCTTAAGGGCCCGGGCAACAGATAGGGTCAACGCCTCGACCTTCTCCCAGTCGTCGCCTCCAGTGGCCCTCAGATGAAGGGCGAACTCGCCGTTGTAGGCGAGGGTCCTCATGAAGTGGCCGTAGTTTCCAAGCTCCATCCCCTCCAGGGAACCGGCCAGAAACTCGACCTCGTCCCGGTATCCCAACGGACCGAAACGCACGGCCGCGAAGGCGAGAGCCTCTCCGGATGGGACGAAAGAGCTTCCGATCCCCGCATCCGCCACCTCGGCAAACGCCCGGCCCAAGGCGATGGCCACGTCTTCGATGGTGTGATGATCTCCAGTGGGAAGGTCTCCTCGAGCCCTCACCTCGAGGTCGAACCCCGATCCCTGAGCCAGGATCTCCAGCATCTCGTCGAGGAGAGGTACCCCCGTCTCCACCTCCGAACGTCCCGAACCCTCCAGGTCGAGGGATACCTCAACCTCCGTCTCCGCAGTCGTTCTCCTGAAAGAAGCTCGCATGATGGTCAGGTCCCTTCGAAGATATTTTAAGCTATTCTGAGAAAGGATCTGGATCCCAGGATATCGGGGTTTACAATCCACCTGAGACCATCGACCCTCGAATAGATATATCGGTCCTGTCGAAGGGCTTATGTACCGGTAGAACCTGTTGCTCCGTTCCAAAGGTTGTAGATATGATAGATAAGAGAAAAATACAAGAAATTTTGGAAGAGTATGACCCAAAAGAGTTAACTATTGCCACTGTTTGTTCTCATAGCAGCCTCCAGATATTTCATGGGGCTCGTCAGGAGGGTTTCAAGACCCTGGGGATATGCCTTGGCCGACCTCCGAAGTTCTACGACGCGTTCCCCCTGGCAAAGCCCGATTCCTTCCTGAGCCTCGACAGCTACGGGGCGATTCTCGATGAGAGCGATCGGCTCATTGAGGAGAACGCCATCGTCGTTCCCCACGGCTCTCTGGTGGAGTACCTGGGAACAGAGAAGTTCGAGAGGTTGCCGGTTCCAACCTTCGGTAACCGAAGGTGTCTCGCCTGGGAGAGCGACCGGGAGATGGAGAGGGACTGGCTCCTCAAGGCCGGGATCGACCTTCCCATGAGGTTTGCGACCCCCGAGGAGATAGACCGACCTGTCATCGTCAAGTATCACGGTGCCAAAGGGGGGAAGGGATTCTTCATATCCAAGAGCAAGGGAGAATACCTCAGCAAAGTCGATAGCTCCCAGCGGCATACCATCCAGGAGTTCATCCTGGGAACCCGGTACTACATCCACTACTTCTACTCTCCCATCCGGTCCACCGGGTACGCCCTCAGCAAAGGGACCCTGGAGATGCTGGGGATAGACCGGAGGGTCGAGAGCAACGCCGACGAGATATTCAGGATTGGGTCCATGGACGAGCTGGAGGCGGCGGGGATATTCCCCAGCTTCGTCGTCACAGGGAACATACCCCTCGTCCTGAGAGAGTCGCTCCTTCCGAAGGCCTTCGAGCTGGGGGAGAGGGTCGTCGAGGCGTCTCTTGATCTATTCGGAGGGATGATAGGACCCTTCTGCCTGGAGACGATCGTCACCGACGACCTGAAGTTCAAGGTCTTCGAGATCTCTGCCCGGATCGTCGCCGGGACGAATGTCTTCATCGGCGGCTCCCCCTACTCGGACCTGATAGAGAAGGACCTCTCCAACGGGAGAAGGATCGCCCAGGAGATAAGCCTCGCAAGAGATCAGAGGAGACTATTGGAGATCATAAGCTGAAGGGCAAAGGCTTATTATCACCCCTCTTCCTGAATTCACCTCTTATATGGCAGGTCTGATCGACACTTATAAGGATGCTACCGCCCTCCAGTGCTCGTTCATCGAGAAGCTGGGGCAGCTGGACCTAGAGAGCGTGAACGGCTTCGCCGACTCCCTCGCCTCGTTTTTGAGAGAGAAGGACGAGAAGAACTTCGTCTACGGCCTCGCCGCCGGGAGGAGCGCCCTCTCTCTTTACAGCTTTCTGCAGCTCCTCTACAACCACTTCAACGCCTTCCCCTGCACCATGGAGGACCCCGTCCAGAAGCACTTCCGAGATACGAGGAAGAACCTGGGGATCGCCGTATCGGGGTCCGGGGAGACCCCTGCGGTGAACAAGTACATCGAGGACATAATAAACCAGGGCGGCGATATTAGGCTCATCACCGCCAACAGGGACGGGACCGCCCACAGCCTCGTGGAGGAATATGAGAACGGCTCGGTCCTGGTGATCAAAGGGAAGACGAAGTACGACCTGGACATGACGAGAACCAGCAAGCTCTCCCCCATGGGGACGGAGTTCGAACTGGAGGTTTTAGCCTTCTTGAACGCCGTCTTCAAGGAGGTCCAGGGTAGGATCGAGGGGGAGAGGACCAAAGGCTGCGAGAGCTATCTATCGACTATAAGGGATTTTGCAGCCCAGTGCAGGCTCATCTCCCGGGTCGATGAGGAGGGGCTCGCTACGTGGTTTGAGAGGCTATTTCCCCGGAGCGGAAGGTACATCATCGGCGGCGTGGGCAGGTCGGGGCTGGTGGCTAGAGCCTTCGAGATGAGGTTGTCCCACCTGAACAAGACGAGCTACTGGGAGAGGGACTTCAACACCCCCAGCTTTCAGATCGGCGACGTTTACGTCCCCATTACCGGGAGCGGAAACACCTACGAATGTATCGAGGGGGTCAAAAGCGCCTTCAAAAGGGGTGCGGACGTCCTGCCTATCACCACAAACCCGTCGTCGGAGCTGGTGGAGCTGATGAGAGAGAAGGGGCGGGGGGTGGATACCGCGTTCATACCCGTCTCAGAGGAGTACCTCGACCAGATCTGCGGCTCCCGGAGGACCACCAGCTGGCTCGTCTCGGAGTACAGCATGCACAGGTACCCGATATTTGAGATCAACGCCTCGATATTCACCAACAGCGTCGTCGCCGTGGGGGCGGAGTTTTTGGGAATCGAAGAGGCGGGGATGAAAAGGCTCCATGCATGAAGCGGATCGTCGCCATCTCCGACACCCATCTCCAAGCGGGATCCCTGGTTCCGAGAGGGATCGTCGATCTCGCGGAGGGCGCCGACCTCCTCCTCCACGCCGGGGACTTCATCAGCCTAGACGTCTACGAAGCCTTCTGTGATCTCGGTCCCCTGGAGGCGGTATCCGGAAACTCCGACTCTCCTGAGGTGAAGTCGATCCTCCCCGAGAGGAGGGTCCTGGAGGTAGAGGGGGTCAGAATAGGCCTCGTCCACCGGGCCTCTTACTCCGCCGATACGACTGGGGCCACATTACTCGCAAGGGAGATGGAGGTGGACGCCCTCGTCTTCGGCCACCTTCACAGGCCCGTGGTGGAAGCGGGGCCCCAACTTCTGATATCTCCAGGAAGCCCCACCGAGCCCCGCCTCTCCGCCCCATCGGCGGCGGAGATCGAGGTGGATGGTGGCGGGGTTCGGGGGAGGATCGTCCCCCTGGGTCGGCCGATCTGCGGCTACTTCAAGTATGCAGAGTCCCTCGCCGAAAGATCGGCGAAGGGGAGAGACGATAGGGATTAATGCAGATCGCTCTTTTCGGCCACAAAGCCCTCCCGGCGGAAGGCGACAAAATCGTCGATGGCGATCCAGCCGGAGCTTCCCGAACCGCCTTCCTCGCGGGCGGCCGCGACGAAGCTGATTGTAGAGACGTTGCCGCCCGTGAGGCTCTCATTGGTGCAAGA
>JANKMW010000003.1:20618-37052 GCA_024649985.1 Methanothrix sp. | reverse complement strand
GGTGCAAGAGCTCCTCCCGGCCTCGACGCATTCGAACTCCTCGAATAAGGCCTCCATAAGCGTCCAGTCCATGGGGACGGCCCCCTCCTCCCAGGAGCGGCGGTGGACCGTTCCATCGGCGTCCCTCAGCCTGATCTCAAGGGAGTAGCCGGAGCCGGCCCCCCTTGAGGAGAAGGATACGCCGTCGGTTCCGGCGAGGTCCAGGCCGCCGCCTCTCCGGGATGGGGTCTTGGTGATCCCAGCCCATCCGCCGGGAATGAGGTCAAAGGATATCCTGGTGGCGTCGTCTTCGACCCCCGGGACCACCCCGATCCCCAGGACGCGAGACCCCAAGCCGTCGACGGTGGTGCTCCAGCCCCCGGCCATGGAGTCGATGATGAAGGAGGGGAGGACCCCCACCTCGACGGTGGCCGTCGATTCTCCGGCGAAGTTTCTCGCGACGAGGGTGTAGGTGACCCCCTCCCGGGGCGAGAGGGTCGTCTCGCCTCGGAGGGAGACGGGACCTATCACCGGCTCTATATAGACCTCGAAGGCGTCGGCCACAGCCCAGCTGAGGGTGAGATCGTCCCCGAGGTCGACGACGGACCTATCGGCCTCGAAGAGCTGGATCTCGGGAAGGTCCCTGGTGCTGAAGGTCCAAACCTCGCCAGAGGACCTCTTCTTAAGAAGGTTCTCCGCCTCGACCCACCACAGGTAGGCTGTCCCCGGCGAGAGGGGCTCCGTCAGGTTTATGACAAGGTTCTCCCTCCCCCGGCCGCCTTCGGCCGTCCCCACCACCACCATATCCTCCTCGGCGGTCCCCAGGATGACGCGGTAGCGAATCCGGGAGTTGGGGTCGAGCCCCACCGATGAGAGAATGGGAGTCTGCGGTCCTCCGCCGACCCACCAGAGGGGGGGCACAAGGCCGATCCCGATGGTCCCGTCCATGGGGCAGGGGATCTGGGGCTCGTAGGGGCCGGGGAAGAGGGCGTACATCGATATCGCTGCCGCCAGGAGGGCAAAGAGGGCGACCTTCGCCCCGCTCCTCTGCCGAAGTTCGTCCAACCTCTCGGTGGCGGTCATCAACGCTTCAAATAAGGCATCAGATATGCTGGTCATCTATCATCGTTCCCCGTCCTGACTTTCTTTTGGTCTTTCCCCAATCTCGGATCGTCCTCGAAGAGGTATATACTTAACTTTCCTGAGTTCTAAATTTTCAGGCGACGTTACCGGGGAGATGGTCAAAATTGGTCGAGATCGTACGGCTTCTCATCCGGCGTCGGCAGGTCCTCAAGCTGTCCCCTCCGCAGAATAGCCCCAGCAGTCCCGGGCGTAGCTCGCGAGCATCTTGTAAAGCTCGTCGTAAGATAGGGGGAGCCACGACCATTCCTCGACGGCGGACCCACCCCCCTCCTCGCCCTCCTCGGCGAGGTCCGGCTCGATCTCCAGGGGGCGCAGGTAGCTGTGGAGCCGATAGACCCTCTCCCCCACAGGAACCCGGTAGCAGTAGAGGATCCGGACCGAGCCGTCGACCCCCCGGTACCAGGGCGGCGGAGGCTCGTCTCGAACCTTCCGACCGCTGGTGGCGTACCTGAGGATGAACTCGTCTTTGAGGGCGTAGAACCGTTGCCGAGCCTCCGGCGGCTCCGTCTTCGCCATCTTATTCGCGGCCCAGATCGCCTCGGCGAGGGCCGCGAGGTCGCCGTCGAACTGATCGCGCCAGAGCCGCCATAGCTCCCGGCCGCTGAGGCCGGTCCGAAGTCGAGGTCTCTTTCCCAAAGTGAGGGGGACCCTGGATCCCTGGGGCCAAAAACCCTTTCCTCACCTCGCCCCTTCCGCTCAGTTCGAAACGAGAGGGCGTTAGAGCCGATCTTCAACTCCGAGCAGGCTCGAAGCACTAATCTATAATAATCATCGACCACCTATATAGATCCTATACAAAGAAGGAGGTGTTATTAGATGACGGAGAAGATTACCGCCGAGGAGAAGAAGGAGAAGGCCGATGCTGAGAAAGATGCAGCTTACGCCAAAGCCGATGCCAAGGCCGAGGTGGAAAAGATGAAGGCTGATATCGGACATAAGGCCGCCTCCTTGAAGGCCGATGTAGAGGAGAAGAAGGAGGACGTAGAGAAGGCAGTGGCAGAGGTCGGAAAGAAGGCCCTGGAGAAGCTCAAATAGGGGGCTTTCGCCACCGGGCGAAGAAAAGAATAAGTTAAGAGAGGGACCAAGGTCGTGGTGGGGGCGGAATAAGCCGTCAGGTGTTCTGCCCCTTCGGCCCCTTCGCCCTGGACTCGGCGAAGTAGGCGTCGATATCCATGTCCATGTCCGCCTTCATGACCACCCAGCCAGTGATGTGCCCGGCGAGAAACGCCATCTTCTCCCCCTCGGTCTTTGCGAACCGATCGAGGGCCCGCTGGAGGAGGTCGTGGGTGTCTTTCGAGCTTGCGAGGATCTCCTCGATGACGACCCGGTTCACCAGGTCGCACTCCTCTTGGGAGAGGCCGAAGATCTCTGCGATCCGTCTTTTCATCAATGCATCATCTTTCATCGACAGCAGGCCTCCAGGAGAAATTAAGCATCATTCGTGCATTTTTTTGTTTAAGACCTTCTGCTCCAAGCGTTCTCGAACCTGTCTTGCCTGGAGAGCTGTGGGGCTGCCAAGCTCCAGGAATATCTTCTCAGCTTCACGTATCAGATCTAGCGATCGCTCCAGTTTTCCTTCCATCTCCTCCAGAAGGGCGGACTGAGCCAACGTGATGGCGACGCCGGACTTCTCCCCCAGATCTAGAAATGTCTTCAGGCTCTCGCCGTAGAGGCGGCGGGCCTCGACGATATCGCCCGTGGCCTGAGCGAGCACTCCCAGGTTGTGGAGCGATCTTGCGACGCCGGACTTGTCCCCCAGCTCTTGGGCGATCTTCAGGCTCTCGCCGTAGAGGCGGCGGGCCTCAATGATCTCGCCCGTGTTCTGAGCGAGCCACCCCAGCTGGTGGAGCGATCTTGCGACGCCCTTCTTATAGTCAATCTCCTCGCTAATTTTCAATTCTTGTTTCAGATAATTTGATGCCCTATCATAATCCCCCAGAAGATAAGATATCTGCCCCAGTTCATCCAGGATCTTCGCGGCCTCCCGCTCGTCCTTCACCTTTTCGAGGAGGTGCTCGTTTATCCGCTCACGCCTCAGAAGATCCTCCTTATTCTGGTAGCGTAGTGACGTCGACAGAGCCTCGATCGCCTCGAAGGCAGGCCCTCTATCGCACCCCTTCAGCTCATGATAATTTCCCCTGTACCTCCAGAAGTCGGGGGCTCTTCTTATCACGTCGTCTAGAAAGCTCTGGCTAGAAAAGACGAGGCTGGGAACCCCGGCGTCGTAAAAGAGCTCTCGAAAGTTGTTCAGGGCATCCGCCAGCTCATCGGTGAGCTTCTCGGGCATAGTCCAGATCAGAACTTCGGCGCCGCCGAAATCCCCGCTCTTCAGGCTCCGGATTACGTCTTCGCTTTCGTTCACATTGATAACTATTGACTTGAATCTGCGGCTCAAAGCCCGGATGATCCCGTCCCGGTAGGCTGGGGCGTTGACGACGCAGAGTATGAGGTTTCCCCTCCCTCCCGAGACCTCCAGCTCCGCGATGATGGTGTCGATCTCTTCCAGGTCTTCAGTTCTCTCTTCCTCTAATATTGGTTCTTCGATCCTCGCGGCTTCAGCCTTCGTTTCTTCTATTCTTGCATCTTCCATTTTTCCACCAGGGGCAGAAGCAGCGGGTCCACGTCGCACCATCTCCCGTTCTCGTCCTCGTACTCGACCGCAGCCAGGCTGAAGAGAAGCTCCCGGCTTATGCCATCGTCCTTGTCCAGGTCGCGGGCCTCCTTCGATTCGTGGATCGCCAGAGCCCTGCGCTTGTGGGCCTCGGTGAGGGTCCTGTCGTAAGTCCGCCGTAGCTTCTCAAGGGCGCTCTCCACATCCTCTATCACGATCTTATCCCTCTTATTTCGATATGCTTTGATCGTGGCATCTCTCATGATCGAGACGAACTCCGAGAGCTTTCCGGTGGATATGATCGCCTCGTCCAGAACGGCATCGTCGATCAGGTGATCCTCCATCCGCTTTCTTACAACGGATCTGTAGAAGCCCAGGTTCGTCTCGTTTCTGCTGCCGTCTCTGTTGATCACGGGAAGCTGCGGCAGGATTATGGCGTCGTCGAAGGCGGGCCTGACGTTCTCGAAGTAGGGGTTGAAGGTGAGGGGGATCGGGAAGGTGTAAATCACAAAACAGCTCGGCTGGGAGAGAAGCTCGTAGTTTTTATAGAAGAACTCCTCCGCCTGCTCAACGCGGGTCAGCTTGTCCAGGTCGTCGACGATGACGACGAGCTTCTTTTTTGTCTTATCCTCGACGTCGACGATCAGCCAGTTGAGCCTCTGGATGAGGTCGCTGATCTGCATCTCCAGCTCTTTTCGGACGTATTCCCGGGTCTTCGCCTCTCGCCCCAGCTTCAGTAGCAGAACTTTGGCTAGGGTCAAAGAGATCCCCGCGGCTCTGGACCTGGTGACCTCATCCTCTTCGACCTTTGTGATGCGCTTTACGAAGTCCTTAAAATCCTCTTCAATATCCCGGTTGAGCTTGACGCCGTCGACTTCTGCCCTGTCGTAGATCATCAGGGCCATCGAGACGAAGAAGTCTCGAAAGTCGAAGTCGCTGACGTTCAGTTGGTCGCGGATCGAGTAGCTGACCACCAGAAACCGGTCGGGATCGATCATGTCAAAGAGCCGGTTCAGCTCCGTGCTCTTACCCGAGCCTCTGAACCCCAGAAAGAGGTACTTCTCCTTTCTCTCAGAGATATCTATCCGGTCCCTCAGCTCCTCGATGGGGGATGGAGCCCTCGCGGGCCTTTCGACGTAAAAATCCCTGAACTCCTCCTCGGTCTCTAGCGGCTCCACCACCAGGTTGTTGTAGGCCTTCTTCAAGTTCTTCGCCTTCGGCATATCGATAATACCCTCCGCTGCTTCCGCGATCTTATCCCGCTTGCCGTTAAGAGACGACTCGATGCTCAATAAATCTATCCACTTCCTCAAGGCCGAAAACCCGGCTCGAAGCATCGGGGCCGGAGGCTGGGTCACAAAAAAAGGACGATTCGGGCAAATCCCTCTGCCATATCCCGTTCAGACGACCCTCTTCCCCGCCGTTGGGCCCCACATGGCGTTGAAGACGTCCTCGACCTTCACCACCACGGCGGCCTTGGCTGGGAGCTTGTTGTTGACGGCTAAAACCCACTTGGTCATCTCGTCGAAGCGCTCTCCTTCCTTGTAGATGGTGGCGGTGCCCTTGATCTGGAAGGACTTCTTCGTCTCGGTGTCGTAGCAGAGGATTGAAACCTTGGGGTTTTCGGCGAGGTTTGCTGCGGTCTTGTAGAAGAAGTTGTCCGCGATCATTATAGTCTCGTCGTCCAGGACCTTCAGGAAACCGACGTAGACAACGTTCGGCGTTCCTTTTGCGTCCGCGGTGGCGATGGGGGCGGGCTTCTGCTTCTCCAGGGTAGCTCTAACATCAGCTGGCATCTTGACCATTTAGATCACCTCCGTTCAAATAGAATATCAATATATTTATTCTTTGCGTCGTGGAGGAGCGAGGCAGATATTCGAGAAAAAGGGATTGAAAAGGATTGAAGACAAACGCCGTGGATGGAGAAGAGCAGATCGGGGCCGTTGGAGGCCCCCTCGGGTCATCCCCATCAGGCGATCTTGTCCCCGGCCGACGGGCCGGAGTTCGCCTCGTAGATCTCCTCGATCTTGAAGATCACGGCCCGCCTCATGTTGAGGTCGGGCTTTCGGGCCCGGACCGACTCCTCCATCTCCTCAAAGATCGACCCCTCGTCGGCGAAGGTCACCGTCCCTTTGATCTGGAAAGACCGCCTCGGGTCCTTCGTCCAGCAGACGACGGAGGCTCGGGGGTTCTCGGCCAGGTTCGTCGCGGTCTTGTTGAAGAAGTTGTCCGCAAAGAGGAGGGTCTCGTCGTCCTTTATCTTCAGGATCCCCATGAAGACGACGTTCGGCTTTCCCTCGGAGGAGGCGGTGGCAAAGGGGATGGGCCACTGCTTCTCCAGGGTCTCTATCACCTCGGGGGGCATCTTCACCATATCATCACCAAGGCTCGAACAGGTGGCGATTTTATTTATCCCTTCCCTCTCGTGCAGACCTTATGAAATGGCTCGGAAAGAGCCGATAGGAGGCTCCATGGAAGTGGTTGTAGGAGGCGACGAGGTTCCCGTCGACGATTCCGTCCATGCCGTTCTTTATCCCCGTCCCCCGCCGGAGGCGGATGGCGTACTCGACCTTCGCCCCCTCGTCGATGACCACCTCCGAGTGGTGGAACTCATGGCCGAGGAAGGTGGCGCCCCGAGGGCCCAGGGAGCAGTCCCGGAGAAACTCCCCCTCGGTGTAGCTGACGATCCTGCGCCCCCCCATCCTCGTCTTCGCCGGGATGAGCCCCGCGGCGGGAAAAGCCTCGCCTCCGTACTCGATCTCCTCTGTGAGGTACATGAGCCCTCCGCACTCGGCGAAGATGGGCGTCCCGCCATCATGGGCCCGCCGGATCGACTCCATCATCGACCGGTTCTCCGAGAGCTCCTTTCCATATAGCTCAGGATAACCGCCGCCGATGTAGAGGCCGTCGACCTCCGGGAGGGCGGGATCGTGGATGGGGCTGAAGGGGACGACCTCTGCCCCGGACAGCTCGAAGAGCTCGATGTTGTCCCGGTAGTAGAAGTTGAAGGCCTCGTCGAGGGCGACGCCGATCCTGACCCCTTCGCCGGTGCGATTGGGCAGATAGAGGTCGGGCTCAGGCGCCTCCAGGGGCTTTGCCTCGGCGGCGATCTCCAGGATCCGGTCGATATCGAGCCCCTCCTCCACCACCTTCCGGATCTTGTCGAGCCTCTCGGCAAAGCCGGCGTGCCTCCTCTCCCCCTCCAGCATCGGGACGAGCCCCAGGTGGCGCATGGCGAGGTGCATCGACTCGTCCCGGGGGATCACCCCCACGACCTCGACCCCGGCGTGATCCCGGATCGCAGATATAGCCTTCTCGGCGTGGCGCTGGCCTCCGACCTTGTTGAGGATGACCCCCCTGATATCGACGGCGGGATCGAAGTCGGCATAGCCCTTGACGAGGGCCGCAGCGCTCCTCGTTATCGATCTTGCGTCCACAACCAGGATCACCGGTGCCCGGAGGATCTTGGCGATCTGGGCTGTGGACCCCCGGTCGCCGTCGTACCCCTCGTATAGCCCCCGGACCCCCTCGACGACGGCGAGGTCCGCCCCCTCGGCGGCGTGGGCGTAGACCTCCCGGACGGTCTCCTCCGGCATCAGGTGGCCGTCGAGGTTCCGGCACCACCGGCCGGTAATCCCGGTATGGTAGCTCGGGTCGATGTAGTCGAGGGCGACCTTGTAGGACTGGACCGAACGGCCCCGATTTCTGAGGGCTGAGAGGAGCCCCGCCACGATCGTCGTCTTGCCGCTGGAGCTTCGATCCCCAGCGATGAGGACTCTGGGGATATAGGAGGTCATATGAGGGATAGCTCCCGGAGGCGGTCGTCGTCGATGGGCTCAGGGTGCCTGGGCTTTGAGCCCCCTTTGACGTGATCTGCCAGCTTCCGGTAGACGTCGGCGATCTCGGAGTCGGGCGCCCCTTCGATCACTGTGACCCCCCTCCTCTCACACCTCTGGACTATCGGATCTTTCGGGATGTAGGCGACCAACTCGCTGCCGACCTCAGAAGCGAACCTCTCGACGATCTTCCTCTCGGCTGCCGCCTCTCGAGAGTTGCATATGACCCCGGCGAGGGGGGTCTTCAGCCGCTTCAACCCCCGGCATATGTTGTTGGCGGCGTAGATCGGCATGTACTCTCCCGATGTTATGATGTAGGCCTCGGTGACGAGCCCCTTTCGTATGGGAGCAGAGAAGCCGCCGCAGACTATGTCCCCAGGGACGTCGTAGAGGGTAAGATCGATCTCATCTAAGACCTTCGATACCTTCCTGAGAAACTCGATGGCGACGATGATACCCCTTCCGGCGCAGCCGACGCCGGGCTCAGGCCCCCCCACCTCGATGCACTTGACTCCACCGTACCCCTCGAAGACTACGTCCTCCTCGGATATCTCACCCCCCGCCCGGATCAGGTCCATCATCGTCGGGATCCTCCTTCCGACGAGTGTGATAGTCGAGTCGCTCTTGGGATCGCACCCCACCATCAGAACACGGCAGCCCTTCTCGGCGCAGGCCGCCGCGACGTTAGAGGCGGTACAGGACTTTCCGATCCCCCCCTTGCCGTATATCGCAACATGCTTAACCTGGGACATGTTCTATCTCCAGAACGTCCAAAGCTTCGCCATCGGATATACAGGTTATCCAGAGTTGGTGTCGCTGAACCGGCGAGGATCCGGGAGAAGAGGATGAGTTTGGGGGTATAGAATTAGCCTTTGAAGCAGATGAAAGCGAGGGGGGAACTCTCGGGGCTTTGGCCCTCCTCTGCCTTGGGATATCGATCTATCTTCTGGCCGGGGCCATGGGGGCCACAGGCCAGGTGCCCATGGCCGAGGTCCGGGGACATTTCAGCGGCGGCGACGGGAACTGGAACGCCGAGAGCTTCGGCGGGTTCTACTACGACCTGGACGCTGGGGTCGGCGGCGAAGAGCTTGTCGTCGAGGTCGAAGGGCGCAGGGTGGAAGAAGGCCACCTCGTTTATTCGAGCGAGGTCTGGACCGAGGAGTTCGACTTCGATGGATGGGGGCGCCACCAGGCGGTCGCCTTCCTGGGGAAGAGGTACCTTGCGGGATACTTCAATGGCGACTTCACCGACGCCGTCTCCGCCCTGGAGGAGGGGGAGCTCCGGGAGGTCCTCATCGACTATGAGGGGATCCAGACCGCCACCTCCCAGACCCCCCTATTCCTGGGCGGAGGGTACTGGATCGAAGTGGCAGCAGCCTCCTACGACGGAGATACGGTCTACCTGATCTTGAAGAAGAACGGAGTCGAAGTAGATCGGTCGGTTGTGGCAGTGGGGGATACTTACGTCTACAAGGTGGGAGATCGCCGCCTCCCCATAATCCTCGCCCACGTCAGATCGGCGATGCAAGGAGGCGAGATGGCCATAGTCGACATCGATGGGATCTTCCAGATCCAGGACGTCCCCACCATCAAGATCGAGGCGGGAGGCCTCATAGGCGAGATGGAGGTGACTACCTTCTCCGATGATAGGATCGAGCTACTGAACGCCCGGGACCTCATACTCTCCCGGGGGAGCACCGTCCCCCTCGCGGGAGGTCTCGCCCTGAGGGTTAGGGACACCCCCGAGCTTATCTATTACCCCATTGGAGCGATCACCGATTACGGGGTCCATGAGATCAGGGGGCCGGTCTATACCGAAGACTCCCTGGTCCGGCTCTTTTACTCCGATGGGTCGATAGGCTTCGCCGAGGCTCGATGGAACCACGAAAATTTTGCGGGGTTCTACTTCGATGACCAGGAGGATATCGGCACCGAATCTCTGATCCTTTACATGTCTGAAGACGGGATCATAAGTCCGGGTCGCGAGTTCACCATGAACGAAACCAGGCTGGGATACGGATTCAAGTACACATCCTTTGTGGAGCCTGTAGATTTCGAATTTGAGGGATGGGGAAGCTATGAGGTGACGACCCTCTTCGGCCAGCCCTGGTTTGCGGGCTACGGGGAAGAGACGAGCCCAGAGATTGGAAAAAAGAGCATGGTGGGGATGGAACAGATCGGCCAGATCCTCCTCGACTCTGATGCCCGGAACAGGGTCGTCGGCGGCAACGTTCTGAAGCTGATGGATGGGTACGAAGTTCACATCATAGACGTTTCGAACGACTCCATCTTCATAATGCTCGCCAAAGATGGAAAGGTTCTGGACAGGGGGATAGTCCGGTCCAACTCCACCTACGTCTACGAGAGAGATGTAGGTGATGTGGACGATATGCCCCTGATCGCCCTCCACATCGAGGGCGTCTTCAACAGCCATGAGGATCACTTTGCCATAATAGACGGGATATTTCAGATCTCGGACAGAATGATCCTCCCCATCGAACCGGGGAACGAGTTCGGGGAGCTGAAGGTGATGGTCATAAACCCCTCCTTCATCATCATGGCCAATCCCGACTGGATCCTGCTGAGACGCGACTCAAAGACGACCATCCTCCCGGGGATCAACATAGCCGTCGCCGATAACGAGACGTTCAGATACCACTTATTTACAAACGAGTACGTTCTGCCCCCTCCTCAGATATCGGATCTGTCCATGCCCGAAGAGCCGGTCCCCTCTGGGGGCGTTGCGAACTTCTCGATATTCGTCGTGGCAGGGGAGATAAAAAGCGTCACCGCCGAGACCGTCGACGCCCATGGCCGCAGGCTGATCCTGGGGGATCTGACGGCCTCAGGCGTCGGGGCCGTTGATCAGTGGATCTACTCCTGGCAGTGGAACTCCACCGTTCCTGCCTTGAGCGACGACGGGACGATCCTTCCGGAATCGGAGGTTCAGGGAGGGATTTTGCAGGTCAACGACAGCACCCAGCCGGTACAGGTCTTCGTCAGCTTCGACGTATCCGGAAGGATCGGATTGATCCGGGATACCGCAGGCGAAATCTACTACATATCCCCCACCGAGTACGAAAAGCTTGGGGAAGCTGCGAGCTACGCTGAAATGGCCTCCGATGATCACCTCAGAAGGGAGTATGTAAAGATCGAGCCGGGCGAAAGCGAGATCAGGTTCTTCCAGATCGTCGACGGGACGGCGATCCTCGGCGAGAACGGGCACAAACTCTCGTTCTCGCCCTCGGGGATCGAGCCCCACCTGATCAGGGTCGGCGCTCCACCGGGGATGTACGAGATCAGGCTTCGGGTCGAGAACGGCATGGGCGCCCTCCGGACCTCAGGGCACTACTTCGAGATCTCGGGGTCGGATCTGGTGCGGGCGTCGGGGGGGTCGCCGGAGGTCGAGGGGTCGGGGGTTGGGGGGGTGGATGCTATGAACGGATCGATCAACTTCCCCCTCCCGCAGCCATCGGACGATCTCCAGGAGAAGAGGAGATCGATCCCCGCGCCGGGGGCGCTCTTCGCCCTGATGGCCCTGGGGCTCGCAGCCGCCATCGGATGGAGGCGGCAGTCCCTCCGATAGGCGAACGGCGGCAATCTGATGCGCCAAACCCGACGATGAAGGAGGGTTTTTATGGTACGGATCCGTCCGATCTGAGGGTCCGGTCCACTTCTGTAGGCGGGGCAAAAGGACGGGGAGGAGAACGGTGGAGATGGAGATCTCCTGATCAAAGTGGCTGATGGCCGATTGATCTATCGATGGATTCGGGTCAGAGACGGAGATGCAGCAGATGAAATTGAGGCGAAGCGACTCCTGGCGTGTGGTGGTGGTGGGCGGCGGCATAGGCGGGGCGGAGCTGGTGCGAAATGCCGCCACAAAGGAGGGGCTGGACCTCGTCCTCGTCGAGCCGAAGGATAGGATCGAGTGCCAGGCCCTCTACCCCGACTACCTCGGCGGAGGAATAGAAATTGAGGACATGACCGCCCCCCTGGACCCCTTCTGCAGGAAGATGGACGCCGTCCATGTGAAGGACCGGGCCCTCGCCGTCGACTTCGCAGATAAGAGGATATCTTGCGAAAGAGGCGACCTCGATTACGACCTTCTCGTCCTGGCCCCGGGGGCGGTCCAGAACTACTTCGGGGTCGAGGGCGCAGAGAAGGCCTTCTCCATCAACACCCTGGAGGAGACTGTCAAAGCTAGGCGGTTCGTCGAGAAGAAACGCCCCAAAAAGATCGCGATAATTGGGTCCGGGCCCACCGGGATAGAGACCGCCTGCTTTCTTGCGGAGAAGACCACCTCCGCCGTGTACATCATCGAGATGATGGACCGGCTTTTGCCCACCCTCTCGAAGAACGCCTCCATCCTGATGGAGAAGATCCTGGTGGGGAAGGGTGTGGAGGTCCTGACCAGAAAGCAGGTCTCGTCGATCCGGGACGGAGGCGTCACCTTCGCTGACAATAGCTCCCTTGAATGCGATATGACGATCTGGACCGCTGGCGTCAGGGCTGCGCCCCTCATCGAGAGGCTGGACCTGCCCAAAAAGAAGGGCTGGCTCCTATGCGATCAGTATCTCAGAGCCTGGGAGAGGGAGGACGTCTTCGTCATCGGAGACTGCGGATGGATCGAGATCGGCGGAAAATTGGCCACCAAGACCGGGATGGAGGCGGAGATCCAGGCGAAGCACACCGCGAGGAACCTGGCTCGGGTCGCGAAGGGCGAACCCCTCAAGCCTTACTCGATAAGGGCCTCCACCGACAGCCCCGTCGCCCTCATCTCGACGGGATGCGGCTGCGCCGTCGGGATATACGGTGACCTCTGCGTCCCCATCCCCAAGAGGATCATCTACACCTTCAAGAGCTGGATCGACAAGTCCTTCGTGAAGCGGTTCAAAGTATAAATATTGAAAAAAATATTTTGAGGGGTGCCTGCAGCCGACGTGAACCTGGAAGTTCAACGTGCAGCCTTGGCGACCCTCTCGACGCTGTCCTTCCTGTTCATCGCGAAGGACCGAACGTCGCCCTTCGAGGCGGCGATGATCTCGTCGGCGAGGCAGCTTCCTGCAGAACGCTTGGACTTGAACGCCGACTTCTGGGCTCCGGTGGTGATGAACATAAGAGCCTTGTCGACCCTCCTCTGGGGAGCGGTGTCGACTGCCTTGGGGACGGTTATGCCGCCGTACTTGAGACGGACGACCTCCTCCCGGGGACCGGCGTTGGATATCGCTCTCGCCAAGACGGTGAGGGGGTTCTCCTTCGTCCTCTGGTGGATTATATCGAAGGCCTCTTCCACTATCTTGTACGATTTCATTTTTTTGCCGGTGTTGACCTCGCCCTGCATCATCTTGTTGATGAGCCGCTCGACGACATGCTGCTCTGACTTCTTGAACTGCTGCCTTGCGTGCCTGCCGCCCGAATGCATCACTACCAGTGGACGGAGGTTAAAATAGCGCTTTATGCTGAGATCCGCCACCTCGATCTCTTCAGGATCCCATTTGCCGAAGATCTTCACGTTCAAAGTATCACCTTACGGGCTTCTCCTTCCGCCCGGAGACCATCTCGTTGAGAGATACGTTGTTTACGGCGATCACCTGGAACCGGACGCCGGGTATATCGCCCTTGGCTCCGCCCATCCTGCCGCCGATCCTCTCCACCACGACCTCGTCGTGCTCGTCGATGAACCCTATGGCACCGTCCCCCGGACAGAAGGCTGTAACCTGTCTTCCGTTCTTGATGAGCTGAATCCGGACGCATTTTCTGATGGCCGAGTTCGGCTGTTTAGCCTCGACGCCGACCTTCTCCAGGACTATTCCTCGAGCCTGCGGCGCGCCACCCAGGGGATCCGCCTTGACGTTCAGGTTCAGTGCCCTCCGGCTGTAGTTCATATCTCTCCACCGGAAGCTCTTGCGGTCGCTCTCCAGTTTCCTGGCCGCGTACATTCCCTTTCCCATTATTTCACCTAGTTGAATGCTATATCCATCGCCGGCGGTCGACCCGCCGACCTCGAAATCGGGCGCCGGTCAAATTTTACTGGATTATGATGTCGTCCACGCCGTGATGCCTCGAAGAGAGCATCTTGGCCTTTAATATGTTACGGCCATCCCGGCCTATGGCGATGCCCTTGTCCCTATTTGCTACTTCTACATAAGCCAATCGCTTATTGTTTTTGGAGACGATCGTCACGTTCTTTATCGAGGCGGGCTGGAAGACGTTCTCCAGGAACTCCTTGACGTCGTCGCTGTGCTCCACGATCTCGATCTGCTTTCCTATCGACTTCTTCACCCTGTTGATGTTGCTGCCCTTCCTCCCTATGGCAGCCCCCATATCTCCCTTCTTGATGACGAATATTATCCGATCGTTATCATCGTCGATGATGCAGTCTCTGGCGACGCCTCCGGTCAAGCTCTCGAAGAGGGCGATGTACCTGATCCCTTCGGTGGTAAGCTTGAACTCACTCATCCTCGTTACCCCTGATCTCCCTAAGAAGCGCCATGATCTCAGAGTCGCCGGGGTCTATCACCGCCAGGGCCGCCACCGGGAAGGGTTTTCCGCAGGCAGAGCCCAGGTCCTTTCCCCTGCCCGAATAATTGTATACTGGAACGTCCGCCTCCTTCAGCATCTTCTCCACCTCCTCTGGACAGTCGATGGCGTTGATGACCAGCTTGGCCTTTCCGCTGGTCCCAGCTTCCACGGTCAGATTTGAGCCAAGAACAACTTTACCGGTTCGAATCGAACTTCTGAGCGCTCTATCAATGTTTATCATCCTTTTACCTCATCGTTTTGCGACTAATTTGACATCGCCCGTTCCCAGCTGTATCGGCTGGCCCACAATGACGTTCTCCGTTACGCCCCGAAGATCGTCCACGTCTCCGCGAACGGCGGCGTCGAGGATGTGGTTGACGGTCACCTCGAAGGCGGCTCTCGCGAGGACGCTCGCCTTCTCTCCCGAGACCCCATGACGGCCGATCTGCTTCACCTCGCCGTCGCAGGTCATGATATCTGCCACCAGCATGATGTGCCTCACGTCAACGGAGAGGCCCTGTTCTCTCAAGGTGTCGGTGGCCTCGTTTATTATGGCGTTTCGGGCCGCCTCTATTCCCAGGACTTCGCCGATCTCGGTTATATTGTTTGTTTTCGTCCTGGTGGGATCGACCCCCTCGAACTGGATGACCTCTTTGAGGGCCGAGCCCTCGGTATAGAGGACGTACTCGTCCCCCTCCTTCCTGATCACCACCCTCTTTATCCCCTCGATGCCCTTCAGAGAGATCGTCTTGATCTTCTCGACGAGCTGGAGGAGGTCTCGGTAGGAGGGCTCCGGCGGCGTCATTATGATCTGGTTTCCGTGCTGATCCGCCAAGATCTTCGTCCCCTCGGCCAGCCGCTCCGCCACATCCGAGGCGGTGATCTTCCTCTGGAGGAGGGCGTCCTCGTTGAGGTCGATGACCACGTTCATCTCCGCGAGGTCTGTAGCCATAGACCCCAGGTGGAGGATGTTCGTCGACTCGATCGACCAGGCAACTTCCCTCGCGATGTCCCGATCGAGGGCGTAATCCTTCTCCAGACGGATCGTCATGGTGGGGGTGCTGGGGATCTTCCTCGCATCGACGATCTCGATGAGCCTGGGAAGGCCCAGGGTTACGTTGATCTCGGCGACCCCAGCATAGTGGAAGGTCCTCATGGTCATCTGGGTGCCGGGCTCGCCGATGGACTGGGCGGCCACGACCCCCACAGCCTCACAGGGCTCGACCTTGGACCGCTGGTAGTCGGCGACCACCGTCTCGGCGATTTCGCTGAACTCCTCCTCAGATACCTTCAAATCTTTAAGCTCGTCCCCTAGGGCCTTTTTTATGCTCGGGGGGAGGGGTAGATCGACGACCCTCTTCTGGATCTCCTTCTCAGACAGGCTCATGCACCCTCCTTTCTCAGCACCCTCTGGACTATCCGGTGGACGTTCTCGGGGCTTGCGTAATCTCTCTTCGAGGCATCGACGCCGTCCTCGCCGTAGTTGAACTGTACAATGATCCCCCTCGTCTCCTTGACGGTCCCATCGTACTGTACCTCCAGGTCCTGGAGGGCGTTGATAAGCCTCCTCTGGAGGTAGCCGCTCTGGGAGGTCCTTATCGCCGTATCGACGAGCCCCTCCCTTCCGCCTATGGCGTGGAAGAAGAACTCCGTCGGGTTGAGCCCCTCCTTGTAGCTCGACTGGACGAAACCGTGAGCTTCAGCCCCCAGGTCCCCCCTCCGAAAGTGGGGTAGGGTCCTGCCTTCGTAGCCTCGCCGGATCCGCTCGCCTCGAACCGACTGCTGGCCTACGCAGGCGGCCATCTGGGTGAGGTTGAGCATCGAGCCTCGGGCACCGCTCACCGCCATCACAACGCCGCTGTTGTCGAGCCCAAGGTACCGGCCCGCGATGGAGCCGGTGCTGTCCCTGGCCTTGCCCAGGGTCTGCATGATCCTCATCTCGAGGGTCTCGTCGAGGGTCCTCCCGGGAAGGGGCTCCAGCTCACCGGCCTTGTAGGCCTCGATCAACTTCGTCACGTTCTCCCTGGCGGCGTTCAGGACGTCGGAGATCTGGTCTTCTGCCTCTTTTGGAATGTCCTCGTCGTCTATGCCGAAGCTGAACCCTGCGAGCATTATGCCCCGGATCGCCATCTGGGTCATGCCGTCGACGAAGCCGGCGCCGACGGTGGGACCGTACTCCTTGATCACCCTGTCGGTGATCTTCCCCTTGAACGCCCCCACCCCGGCGGCGTCGATGGTCCCTGCCACGATCTCGCCGTCGCGGATGACGACGTAGGCGTCGTCATCGCACTCCTCCCTCTTGCAGGAGTCGCAGTTCTTGCAAAAGGAGGCCTTGAAGTCGAG
>JANKMW010000003.1:257-20582 GCA_024649985.1 Methanothrix sp. | reverse complement strand
CAGCCCCTTCGGGAGGATGAGGCTGAAGATCTGCTTTCCGGTCCAGTAGGGCTCACCCGCCTCATCCCACCCCTTCGGCTCGGGGATCTCCAGATGGTGGAGCTTCTTGACTACCTCCATCATCTCCAGCCTGTTGACCCTCCTCTCGCCGTGGGTCAGAAGGAAGTTTCCGGTGACGTAATCGTGGATCCCGCCGATGATGGGCCCGCCGAACCTCGGCGACAATATGTTCTCCTGGACCCTCATCAGGATCTCGGCCTCCGCCCTGGCCTCCTCGGTCTGGGGGACGTGGAGGTTCATCTCGTCCCCGTCGAAGTCGGCGTTGTAGGGGGGGCAGACCGCCGGGTTCAGCCTGAAGGTCTTGTAGGGCATCACGATAACCCGATGGGACATGATCGACATCCTATGAAGAGACGGCTGCCTGTTGAAGAGGACTATGTCCCCGTCCATCAGCTGACGGTCGACCTTCCAGCCCGGCTCGAGCTGCTCTGCCACCTCTTCGGCGTTCCTGTCGGTGATCTTGACCCGGCGCCCGTCGGCCCGAGTGACGTAGTTGACCCCCGGATGCTTCTCCGAGCCCCTCCGGACGAAGTCCCGCATCACCTCCAGGTTCCTCCCGTTCGCCACCAGGGGGACCGATAGCTCCATGGCGATCTCCAGGGGAACCCCCACCTCGTTTATGCTGAGGTTGGGGTCCGGGGATATCACCGTCCTGGCGCTGAAGTTCACCCTCTTCCCCGACAGGCTCCCCCGAAACCGCCCCTCCTTGCCCTTCAACCTCTGAGATAGGGTCTTTAAAGGCCTCCCGCTCCGATGGCGGGCGGGGGGCACCCCCGATACGGTGTTGTCGAGGAAGGTGGTGATGTGGTACTGGAGGAGCTCCCAGAGGTCCTCGATGATGAGCTGCGGGGCGCCCGCCTCCCGGTTCTCCTGGAACCTCTGGTTGATCCTTATGATGTCCACCAGCTTGTGGGTGAGGTCGTCCTCGCTCCTCTGGCCGCTCTCCAGGGTGATCGACGGCCTCATCGTCACCGGCGGCACCGGCAGGACGGTGAAGAGCATCCACTCTGGGCGGGCGGTGTCGGGGTTCATCCCCATCACCTTGATGTCATCGTCGGGGATCTTCTCGAACCGGTCCCTGATGTCCGAGGCGGTGAGCTTGTGGCCGTCCTCGATGTAGGCTAGGGGTCGCTCGAACTTGATCTCCTGCTGGGGCGAGCTGCAGTAGGGGCAGACCTTGTGCTTCCGGGCCTCGGCGAAGACCTTGTTGACTATGTCGTCTGTCGTCTGGCCGAGGCGGACGAGGGTTTCGATCTGCTCTAGATACATCCTCTTCTCTGCCTCCAGGAGCATCAGCCTCGAGCAGTCCCTGCAGATCCCCCGGAGGATCTTCCTTATCAATTTAGCAAATCCGACATGGATGACGGGGGCTATCAGGTCGATGTGGCCGAAGTGGCCGGGGCACTCCCCGGGCCTTCCGCCACAGGACCTGCATCGGAGGCCAGGATCGATCACCCCGAGCCTCGGGTCCATCAGCCCCATCTCGATGGGGAACCCGTCGTCGTCGTAGGTGTCTGCGGTTATGATCTTCACAACGCTCATCCTCCGGAACTCCTGGGGAGAGATGAGCCCAAAACTGATCTTACCAATTCTCTTCGGGACGGTCATATTTACACCTAAACTGCGTCCTCCAAAACGAGCCTGGGGGCGACGCCGAGAGACTTTATCTCGTCGAGCAAGAGCTTGAAGGCGTAGCTCATCTCCACGGGGTATATCTCAGTGTCCGAGCCGCAGACGGAGCAGTAGTCGACGTTCCTCCTCTTGTCGTGGATGGCGATCATGCCGCATCGGCTGCAGACGAGCTCCGTCACCTTGTCGGACTCGTCGACGAGCCGCTCCTTCAGAGCGAGGGCTGCGCCGTGGGCTATCAAAACGTCCCGCTCCATCTCCCCGAACCGCAGCCCCCCTTCTCTCGCGCGCCCCTCCGTCGGCTGCCTGGTGAGGACCTGGACTGGGCCTCTGGACCTCGCGTGCATCTTACCCGTCACCATGTGGTAGAGCTTCTGGTATAGGATCACCCCGACGAAGACGTCGGCCATGATCTGCTGGCCGTTGATGCCGTTGTACATCACCTCTCGGCCAGTGTGGGAGAAGCCGAACTTGGTGAGGGCGGACCTCATGTCCGCCTCTTCTTCGCCCAGAAAGGCGGTGGCGTCCACGAGCCTCCCTTCTAGAGATCCCATCTTACCCCCGATCATCTCCAGGACGTGGCCTACGGTCATCCTCGAGGGGATGGCGTGGGGGTTGACGATGAGGTCCGGAACCTGGCCTGACTCGGTGAAGGGCATATCCTCAGGAGGGACGATGAGCCCCACGACGCCTTTCTGGCCGTGGCGCGAGGCGAACTTGTCCCCCAGCTCTGGAACCCTCTGGTCCCTCGTCTTCACCTTGGAGAGCCGGTTTCCGTTGGAGGACTCGGTGAGGATCACCGTGTCCACCACCCCCTTCTCGTTGGACCTCATGGTGACGGAGGTCTCCCGCCTCTGCTGAGGGGTGATACCGAACTCTGTCGGCTCTTCGAGGAACCGGGGCGGGGAGGTCTTGCCGATGAGGACGTCGTTGGGGGCCACCACGGCGTTGGGGTTGACGAGGCCGTCGTCGTCGAGCTGGGAGTACGCCTCCGTCCCCCTCGCACCCCGGACTTCCATATCCGGTATCTCGAACTTATCCTCCTGGCCGCCGGGGTACTTCCGCTCCTCCGCCTCCGAGACCCTGAAGAAGTGGCTCCGGCCCAGCCCCCTCTCGATGGAGCCCCTGTTGAGGATGAGGGCGTCCTCGATGTTGTACCCCTCGTATACGAGGACCGCCACGACGAAGTTCTGACCTGCGGGCCTCTCGTCGAAGCCTATGGCGTCGGCGGTCCGGCTCCTGCATAGAGCCCTCTGGGGGTAGTGGAGGTAATGGCCCCTGGTGTCCGGTCGGAGCTTGGTGTTGGCCATGGGGGTCCCAAGGCACTGCTTGACCATCCCGGCCCCCATGGTGTTCCTGGGGCTGGCATTGTGCTCAGGGTAGGGGACGAGGCCTGTGCATATACCCAGGATCAGAGAGGGGTCCACCTCCAGGTGGGTATGATCGGGGGTGGTGTCCTCCTCCCAGATCGCCACCAGGGCGTTCTCCTCCTCCGCAGCGTCGAGGTACTCGACGAGCCCCTGGGATACGAGATCAGAGAAGGCGATCTCGCCCTGCCGGAGCTTCTCTATATGCTCTTCTGTCACCAGGGGGGCGCCGCCCTCCACCACGATGAGGGGGCGACGGGCTCTGCCGGAGTCGGTGCTTATCAGGATCTCGTTGGTCCTAGCGAAGTAGGAGACGTTGATCTGGTTGCTTATCTGGCCGGACCTTCGAAGCCGCCTCATATCTCCGGCCAGCTTCGTGGGGTCGGAATGAGTCCCCATGAACTCACCGTTTACAAATACTCTCGCGCTACTCATGTCGACCCACCACCGGGACTACCTCCAGATCCAGAAGCATCTTCTTCACGTCCTCATAATCCTCGACCCCTGTAGATAGCTCGACCCCCTGGGCGAAGTTCTTGACGAGACCGCAGTTGGGGCCTTCCGGAGTCTCGCTGGGACAGATCCTCCCCCACTGGGTGGGATGAAGATCCCTCGCCTCGAAGTGGGGCTGGGACCGGGATAGGGGTGATATCACCCTTCGGAGATGGCTGAGGGTGGCCATATAATCGGTCCGGTCCAGGAGCTGAGAGACGCCGGTCCTACCTCCAACCCAGTTTCCGGTGGCCAGAGGATGGATCATCCTCTCGGTGAGGACGTCGGCCCGGACGGTGGTGATGACGTTCAGCTCCCGATTTCTCATGCTCGCCCGCTCGAGCTGGTACTTGATGTCCCTCGTCAGCCTGCTGAAGGCGACCCGGAATAGGTCCTCCATAAGGTCTCCGGATAGCTTGAGCCTCTTATTGGCGTAGTGGTCCTTGTCGTCCTCCCCCCTCTTTGCCAGGGCAAGCTCGAAGCACGCCTCCGCCATCCTGGCGAGGAAGAGCCCTTTGGCGTAGCGGTCCCCCTCTTCGACCCCGATATGGGGGAGAAGGTACCGATCCAGGACGTAGGCTGCCCTCTTCTTCTGGTACTCCTTCGCCTGGCCAGCGGCGACCCTGCCGCCTATCTTCTCGAGAGCCTCCTCCTTGGTCGCCACCTCCGCCTCCTCAAGGTTCTCCAGCATGAACTTTATTATCTCCGGGTTGTCGGAGACGGCCTGGACGATATCCATATCTGTCTCGAGGCCGAGGGATCGGGCCAGGGTTACGAAGTTGAGCCTCCCGCTGACGGAGGGGAAGGATACCTCCAGTATAGACCTCCTCCCCCGCTCAACGATCACCAGCGACCGGTACCCCTGCCTTTGAGAGAAGACCTTGGCCACCTCGATGTCGTCGTCGTACCTCTGGTTGTACTCCACCAGGATCTTGTTGGGGGAGAGGTCCTCCAGGGTCATGATCACCCTCTCAGACCCGTTCACCACGAAGTATCCGCCCGGGTCCAGGGGGTCCTCCCCATACTCGATCATCTCCTCCCGCGATAGGCCTGAGAGGTTGCAGACCTGAGACATCACCATGATAGGGAGCATCCCGATCATCGCCTCCACCGGCTCCTTCTCAGTCTCCCCCTGGACTATCGTCATCTGCAAGCGGAGGGGGGATGCGTAGGTGAGGTTTCGGAGCCTAGCGTCGTTGGGATAGAGCCGCTCCACAGAGCCATCTGCCTCGGTGACCGTCGGCTTCTCAGCTCTGATGGCGCCGAGCCTGACGTAGGTATCCTCGATGTTCGTCTCGATGATCCCCACCTCGTCGATCACCTTCTGCAGTCCATGATCTATGAAATCATTGAAAGAGTTTATGTGATGGTGGACCAGCTTATCTTTCGTAAAATAGGCCTTGTATAGAAGATTTCTGTCAAGCAAACCGTAAAACACCTCTTCAATCGATTACCAGTCTGTAAAAGACCGACTCTCCTGATGTGGAACTCTTCCTGATTATCTTTACCACGTCCCCGACCTTACCACCGATCTCCTTAACCACCGGGTCTGCGACATGGATCTTCGGAAGCTGAGCAGAATCCACGCCGTAACTCTTCAGCATCTCCTCCAACTCTTCGGGAGATAGGAGGGTGTGGGCTGGAACCAGGTCATGATCCTGCAGTACAAATTTTTTCATACAGTCACTCCCAGAAATGAGCGTTAAGCGGGCTCGAAGGGATTTGAACCCTCGACCACCTGGTATCTTCGTTCAAAAAACTTAAAAGCCAGACGCTCTGCCTAACTGAGCTACGAGCCCCCATGAGCAGATCAGCCCATACCACTGTCTAGGAGATGGTCATCCGACATAAAACCTTTTCGGCTTCCTATCATATCTCCCCGAGGATTATGGCCGCGATGTCGTCGCCGACCTCTGAGGTCGTATTGCTCCCGCCCATATCGTAGGTCCTGACCTTCCCCCTCTTGATGTTCGTCTCGATCGCCCTCACCACGTCCTCGGCTGCGGCGCGCTCGCCCAGATGCTCCAGAAGCATCGCCCCTGCCCAGATGGTGGCGATGGGGTTTACCTTGTTCATGCCCTTATATTTGGGGGCGCTGCCATGGATCGGCTCGAACATGCTCGTCCCCTCTGGGTTGATGTTCGCCCCCGGAGCGAGGCCGAGCCCCCCCTGAATCATGGCGCCCAGGTCGGTGATTATGTCGCCGAACATGTTGGGGGCGACTACGACGTCGAACCACTCGGGGTTCTTGACAAACCACATGGTGATGGCGTCGACGAAGTTATAGTCCGTCTCCACCTCAGGATAGTCGGAAGAAAGCCTCTCGAACTCCTCTCTCCAGAAGCCGTAGATGTCGGAGAGGACGTTCGCCTTGTCGACGCTGGAGAGGTGCTTTCTCCGCTCCATGGCCAGGTCGAAGGCGTACTTCATGACCCTCGTCGTCCCCTCCTTCGAGATCATCCCTATCTGGTAGGCGATCTCTTCGCTGTTGGACTCGACGTCGAGGCCGAACTTGACGGTGTAGAGATCCCTAATAACATCGAACTCTGAGCGGCTATTCCCCGCCTTCGCACGGCTCCCGATCCCGATGTAGAAGTCCTCGGTATTCTCGCGAACGACGGTGAAGTCAATATCCTTGGGCCCCTTATCTTTGATAGGGGTCCAGACCCCCTCCAGGAGCTTGACGGGCCGGAGGTTGACGTACTGGTCGAAGTAGAACCGCATCGCCAGGAGGACGCCCTTCTCCAGGACCCCCGGCTTCACCCTCGGATCGCCTATGGAGCCGAGGTAGATCGCCCTGTACCGCGAGAGCTCTTTCAACGTATCCTCACCCACCAGCTCTCCCGTCTCTAAGTAGTGGTCTGCTCCCAGGGAGTACGCGGTCCATTCGATATCAAAACCGTGCATCTCCCCCGCGGCCTCCGCCACCTTCATACCCTCGGCCACTATCTCAGGTCCTATACCATCCCCAGGGATAACGGGCACTTTGTACTTCAAGCAGACCTCACCATCCTCTTAGTATACTCTACAAGCCCCCCCATCGCCACGATCTCCTGGAGGAATGGCGGGAGCGGCGTAGTCCGATAAGTCTCGCCAGTGGACCGGTTATATATGATCCCCTCGTCGGCGTCGATCTCGATCTCGTCTCCATCGCGGATCCTATCCGCTTCGGCGGAGACGAACAAGGGCAGGCCGATGTTTATGGCGTTCCGGAAGAATATCCGGGCGAAGGATTCGGCGACGACGGCCTTCACCCCCGCCCCTTTGAGACCCAGAGGCGCGTGCTCCCGGGAGGAGCCGCAACCGAAGTTCCTTTTCGCCACAACGAAGTCGCCAGCGACGACCTCCCTCGCAAACTCCGGTCGTACGCCCTCAAAGACGTGTTTTGCGAGGTCCTCGGGGTCGTTGATCACCAGATAGCGTCCGGGTATGACCGCATCGGTGTCGACGTCATCTTCAAACTTCCAAGCTCTGCCTGCCAGAAAATATCCCCCCAACGGCTTTGGGCTAGTTAGCAATGCCGATGGTCTATATTAAAGTGACCGTCCCCGGGAGGGACCGCACAATATTTAGCCCTTGGGGGGGCAGCTACTAGGGAGTTCGAATTCGATGGTGATTTGAGTTGAAGGCGATCATGATCTCTGGACGCACCCTCGGCCAGGGTGCAAGCTTGGAGGCGAAGACGTCGCCCGAGTTCTTCAAGGCCGTATCTTTCTGCGCCCTATCCGAAGAAGACTACGACGCCCTCGGCATATCCGGGGAGGGGAACGTCCTGGTGAGGAACGAGTTCGGCGAGATCGTCGTATCGGCAAAGAAGGATGAGGGGCTTCCTCCCGGGGTAATCTTCATACCGATGGGCCCCTGGGCCAACGCCGTGGTGGGGCGAAAGACCGGCGGCTGCGGGACCCCCCAGTTCAAGGGGGAAAAAGTCGAGGTCGAAGGAACGAAGATGCCCGTGATGGAGATCCGGGAGCTCTTCGCCGACATGAAGAAGCAGGGGGGGGGTCGGTCTTGATCATCGAAGACGTCCTCTGCCCCTTCTGCGGCTGCCTCTGCGACGACATAAAGGTCGAGGTGGAGGAGGGGAAGGTAGTCGGCGTCAAGAGGGCCTGCAGGCTCGGATCGAGCAAGATCCGGGGCCACGAGAGGATCAGAGCCCCCATGGTGAGGAGGGATGGAGAGCTCTTTGAGACGACCTACGATGAGGCCTACGACCGGGCCGCCCGGATCCTGAAGGGGGCGAAGAGGCCGCTCCTCTACGGCTGGTGCTCGACGGTCTGCGAGACGGCGAAGAAGGGGATCCTCCTGGCTGAGGAGGTGGGCGGCGTCATCGACTCCACCGCCACAGTCTGCCACGGACCCTCCATCATAGGGATCGAGGAGAAGGGGCTCTCCGGCTCGACCCTGGGGCAGGTGAAGAACAGAGCCGACCTGATAATATTCTGGGGGGCGAACCCCGCCGAGGCCCATCCCCGCCACACCATGCGATATTCGTCAAATTCCACGGGAATGTTCACCCCCGAGGGGAGGCGGGGGAGGAAGGTCATCGTCGTCGACGTCCGAAAGACGAGGACCGCCAAGAACGCCGACAAGTTCATCCTCATAAGGCCAGGGACCGACTACGAGGTGATCTCCGCCCTCCGGATGATCGTCAAAGGCAAGGGCGACCTGATCCCGGAGACGGTGGCGGGGGTCAACAAAGCCGACCTGGAAGAGGCGGCCGGGATGATGAAGGCCGCCAAGTTCGGGTCGATCCTCTTCGGCCTCGGGATGACCCACAGCAGGGGGAGGTACAAGAACGTCGACAACGCCCTATCCCTGGTGGCAGATCTGAACGGCTTCACCAAGTTCGTGGTGATGGCCATGAGGGGGCACTACAACGTGGCGGGGTTCGGTCAGGTCTGCGCCTGGGAGACGGGCTATCCCATGGCCGTGGACCTCTCCCGGGGCGCCCCCTACTTCAACCCCGGCGAGACGGCCGCCTGCGACCTCCTGGGGAGGAGGGAGGCGGACGCCATGATGGTCGTCGCCGCAGACCCGGCGTCGAACTTCCCCAGGGAGACAGTCGAGGCGATGGCAGAGATCCCGGTCATCCAGGTCGACCCCTTCCCCAACCCCACGACGTTCCTCGCCGACGTGGTGATACCGACGGCAGTCTGCGGCATCGAGGCGGAGGGGACAGCATACCGGATGGACGGCCTATCCTTGAGGATGAAGAAGGTCATCGACTCCGGCCTCCCCACAGACGAGGAGGTCGTGGAGAATATTCTTGATCGAGTGAGGAGGCTCGCCGATGATAATTGAGGGCGGGATCGTCTACGATCCCATAAACGGGGTCCTCGGAGAGGAGATGGACGTCTCCATCGAGGACGGCAGAGTTGTCGAAGAGTCCCGAGATGGCGAAAAAATCGATGCCCGGGGGATGCTCGTCTTGCCCGGCGGCGTCGACGCCCACGCCCACATCGCCGGGGCGAAGGTGAACACCGGCAGGATCATGCGCCCCGAGGACGGGAGGCGGGGGACGGAGGCGAGGACGAAGCTTCTGCGGCCTTCCACCGGATACACAGTCCCCAACTGCTACGCAATCGGGTACCGCTACGCCCGCCTCGGCTACACCTGCGCCTTCGAGGCGGCGACGCCGATCCTGGAGGCGAGGCACACCCACGAGGAGCTGGAGGAGATCCCCATAGTAGACAAGGGGGCGCTCACCCTCTTCGGGAACAACTGGGAGGTGCTGGAGTGCGTCAGGGACGGCGACCTCGAAAAGCTTGCGGCCTTCGTCGCCTGGGGCCTTCGGGCGAGCAGGGGTTACGGCGTCAAGGTGGTGAACCCCGGGGGCGGCGAGGCGTGGGGATTCGGCGGTAACGTCAAGGGGATCGACGACCCCGTCCCGAACTTTGGGGTCACCGCCAGGGAGATCATAAGGTACCTGATGAGGGCTAACGAGGCCCTCCGCCTCCCCCACTCCGTCCACCTCCACACCAACAACCTGGGCAAGCCCGGAAACTACGAGACGACCCTCGCGACCCTCCGGGCCGTCGAGGATATCGCCTCATCCAGGGACCGGCAGGTCCTCCACGTCACCCACATGCAGTTCTCCGCCTACGGCGGGACCGGCTGGAGGGACTTCGAGTCGAAGGCCCCCGAGATCTCCGATTACTTCAATAAACACGATCAGTTCACCATGGACATGGGCCAGCTGATCTTCGGGTCCGCAACCACCATGACCGCTGACGCCCCCCTGGAGTACGGAAACGCCCGCCTCCTCAAGGCAAAGTGGTCGAACCACGACATAGAGCTGGAGGAGTCGAGCGGCGTCGTCCCCCTCGTCTACGGGAGGAAGAATCCCATCAACGCTATCCAGTGGGCGATCGGCCTGGAGCTCGCCCTCCTGACGGAGGACCCCTGGCAGATGATCATGACCACAGACCACCCCAACGGCGGCCCCTTCGTCAACTACCCCGAGGTCGTCGCCCTCCTCATGAGCCGGTCGAAGAGGGAGAAGGAGCTGGCAACCCTCCACGACCTGGCATCCAAGAGGTCTTCCCTCCCGTCCATCGAGAGGGAGATGGACTGGAACGAGGTCGCCATCGTGACGAGGGCGGGACCCGCCCGGATCCTGGGGCTAGCGGAGAAGGGGCACCTGGGGGTCGGGGCGGACGGGGACGTCTCCATCTACGATGTCAACCCGGAAAAGGTGGACCCATCGAAGGAGCACGAAGAGGTGAAGGCCGCCCTCGCCGGGGCCAAGTACACCATCAAGGGCGGCGAGGTAGTCGTCAGAGACGGCGAGGTTGTGGCGGTGCCCCAGGGGAGGACCTACTGGGTCGACGCCTCGGTCCCGGAGGATGCAGAGGCGAGGGTTAAGGCCGACCTGGTCGAGAAGTTCGCCAAGTACTACAGCATCCAGATGTCAAACTACATGGTCCAGGACGCCTACGTCACCCGTCCACGAGTGATCAGGGCGGGGGTGATCTAGATGAAGAAGGTTATCATAAAGCCGCTTCGGGAATTCTGGGTCCCGGTGGAGGCGGAGAGGATAAGCCCCGACATCTTCGCCCCTCTATCCATCGAAGAGATAAGAAGGCTGGAGGTCTGGGAGGGGAATAGAAAGGTCACCCTATCGGACCTCTTTATGATATCGGGTGACGATGAACCCGCGCCGCCGGGGGATAATGAGATCGTCCTTTCCGGCGACTTCTCCAGGGTGAAGCGGATCGGCGAGAAGATGACCTCAGGTACGATCGTCATCAAGGGCGACGTCGGAATGCACGCCGGAAACGGGATGTCCGGCGGCGAGATCCTGATCGATGGGAACGCCGGTGACTGGCTCGGCCGGGAGATGCAGGGCGGAAAGATCACCGTCTCTGGCGACGCCGGCGAGTACGTCGGAGCCGGCTATCGCGGCGAGAGCTGTGGGATGCGCGGCGGCGAGATCCTGGTCGAGGGGTCGGCCGGCGACTATCTTGGCGAACACCTCTGCGGCGGGACCATCACCGTCGGGGGAGACGCAGGCGACTTTCCGGGGATCGGAAACCGGGGCGGAGCGATCGTCATCGGTGGGAACGCCCACCTCCCGGGAGCGGAGATGGCCAGCGGCACCATCACCGTCCGGGGAAGAGCGAGGGTCCTCCCGTCATTCCAGCGGCTGGAGACGGTGGAGATCGACGGCATCCGCTTCGATAAGTTTTTGGGAGATCTGGTGGACGACGGGAAGGGCGAGCTATTTGCAGCCTCAGTGGAGGACGGAGGAAGATGACAGTCAGCTTGATAAGTGAGTACCTCTCTAGGTCGACGAGATGCAAAGGTCATTTTGAGGGGATTTGATTTGATCGATCAGAGCAAAATTTTTGAGATTCTGGAGGGGTACGACCTCGACGACCCGATGATAGGCGTCGTAGCCTCCCATTCTGCCCTGGACACCTGCGACGGGGCGATCGAGGAGGGGTTTCGAACCCTGGCGGTATGTCAGAAGGGGAGGGAGAAGACCTACGCCAAGTACTTCAGGACGAAGAGGGTCAACGGCCAGGTCGCATCTGGAGTCGTCGACGAGGTCCGGATATTGAACAGGTTCACCGACCTTATAAGGGGAGAGCAGCAGGACGCCCTCATATCCAAATCCGTCCTCTTCGTTCCCAACCGGTCCTTCACATCATACTGCGGCATCGACTCGGTGGAGGACGAGTTCGAGGTCCCTATCCTGGGGAGCAGAAACCTCCTGCGGTCTGAGGAGAGGGGAGAAGAGCAGGACTACTACTGGATCCTGGAGAAGGCGGGCCTCCCCTTCCCCGAGACTGTGGAGCCCGAGGAGATCGACGAGCTGGTGATGGTGAAGCTGCCCCATGCCGTCAAGACCCTGGAGAGGGGGTTCTTCACCGCCGCCAGCTACGATGAGTACCAGGAGAAGTCAGAGCAACTCCTGAAGCAGGGGGTGATCGACCAGGACGGCCTCGACCTCGCTCGGATCGAGAGGTACGTCATCGGCCCCGTCTTCAACCTCGACCTATTCTATTCGCCGATCCTCGACGAGATTGAGCTTTTGGGCATCGACTGGAGGTTTGAGACCTCCCTAGACGGTCATGTCCGGCTCCCCGCCCCCCAGCAGCTCGCCCTCAACGAAGCCCAGATCAGCCCCGAGTACACCGTCTGCGGCCACAACTCCGCCACCCTCCGGGAGTCGCTGCTGGAGAAGGCCTTCGACCTGGCGGAGAAGTACGTCGAGGCGACGAAGGTCCACTACAGCCCGGGGATCATAGGCCCCTTCTGCCTCCAGACCTGCGTCGATAAAGACCTCAACTTCTCCATATACGACGTCGCCCCCCGGATCGGCGGCGGCACCAACGTCCACATGGCCGTCGGCCACCCCTACGGTAACGCCCTCTGGAGGACGAGGATGAGCACCGGAAGAAGGCTGATGAGGGAGGTCAGGATAGCCCTGGAAGACGACGCCCTCGAGAAGATAGTCACCTGAGGACCGGGACGGATCAGACGAAGATGACGGAAATGGAACTCGACCACGGCGACCTCCCCAAGAAGGCAAGAAAGGCGCTGGAGAAGCTGAAGCAGGCGGGAATGGTCCCTCTCATGGTCTATCCCGCCGTCCCGAGGGGGCACCAGAGCGAGAAGGAGGTCGCCCTCGCCAGGGTCGGGGCCTTCGACGAGGAGAGGATAGGAAGCTGGATCTTGGTGACGGATCGGGATGTCGTCTTCCTCCGCCCCGGCCTTCTGCGGGACAGGGTCGACCGGATTTCCCTATCGGAGATAACGGGGATAGAGTACGTCGACGAGTTTCAGGACAACACCCTGAAGATCAGGATTGGGGGCGCCGCCGAAGCGGTCCGGTTCTACCACGAGATCGACGGCGTCCGGTTCTTCAGGCACATAAAGGCCATCCTCGACGAGAAGGCGTGAGGCGGAGAAGATGAGGACGGTCCAGGTCGTATCTCACTGCCTCTTAAACCCCACAACGAGACTTATCGGCCTTCCCCCCGTCCCCTTCGCCCCTGGTGGCCCCACCATCCAGCTCATCTGCCCCGAGGCAGGCAGCCTCGACCGGTGGGCGGTCACCAAAAACCAGATCGACATACCTGCTGCGGCATAAATTCGACAACTTCGGGACATACGGGAGGAAAGATCCGCCCCCAGGACCACCGCCAAGTCTCCGGGATGGAGGTCTTCATGGAGGAGGTGGCAGAAGAACTGGAGAAGAGGGGCGCGCTATTTCCGGGTCGTCGAGGCGAAAAGGGTAGAAAGGTACCAATAACCAGCAGACTGATCGGCCTGATGGGACAGCTTCAAAACCCTCAGCCTCTCAGCCCAAAACTCCCTTTAAAAACTCCCTTTAGCTCCGTCAGCAGCTTCTCATAGGTCGCCTGGATGTGCTCGGGGATCACCCTCGTATCCGCGAATACGGGCATGAAGTTGCAGTCCCCAGACCAGCGCGGGACGACGTGGAGGTGGATGTGGTCGGCGATCCCCGCGCCGGCGCACTCGCCCATGTTGATCCCGATGTTGAAGCCGTCGGGGTTCATCGCCCTTTTTAGAACAGCGACGGCGAGATCCGCGAGCTCGAAGAACTCGGCCCTCTCCTCCGCGCTCCACCCGGCGAGGGTCGAGGTGTGGCGGCGGGGGACGACCATCAGATGACCGTTGTTGTAGGGGTAGGCATTCATGATGATGAAGTGGTCTCTTCCCCGAAAGAGGATCAGGTTCTCGCGGTCCCGGTCCTCATCGATCTTCTCGCAGAAGATGCAGCCTCCAGTCTTGTCGCTCAATATGTACTCCATCCTCCAGGGTGCCCATAAGCTCCTCATGATCTCTTCACCACCTTTCGTTCCACCATATCTATCTCCCCCGTCATCTCATCTGCCCCCACCATCCGCTCCCTCGAAGACTACCCTTCTTCCCACCACCTTCGGCCTGCCCTCGATGAAGAGCTTCAGCGCCTCGGGGTAGGCCCTGTACTCCGCCTCCTGGACCCTCGCCTTCAGCCTCTCGTGGGTGTCGTCGTCTCTCACCTCCACGGGGACCTGGAGGATTATGGGGCCGTGGTCGACCTCCTCGTCCACCAGGTGGACCGTCGTCCCCGTCACCTTGACGCCGTAATCGAGGGCCTGCTGGAAGGCGTCCATCCCCCGGAATGCCGGTAGAAGGGCTGGATGGATGTTGATCGTCCTGTTCTTGTAACGGCGGACGAACTCGGGGGAGAGGATCCTCATGTAGCCGGTGAGGACGACGAGATCGACCCCCTCCCCGTCGAGTTGTTCTGCGAGAAGAGCGTCATACTCCAAACGGGAGAGGCCCGAGGGGTCGATGAAAGAGGCATTTATCCCATAGCTTCGGGCTATCCTGAGGGCTCCCGCGTCCTCCTGGTCCGCCAGGACCACCGCCACCTCTGCAGGGATGTAGCCCGAGCGGCAGGCCTCGATGATGTACCGCGTGTTCTCCCCGCGACCGGAGGAGATGACCCCTATCCTGGTGGTCAATGCCAACCGCCCTCAGGAAAGGAGATCAAGTTCACTTCGAGAGGGTGATCTCGATGGCCGAGACGTTGGTCTCGCCCCGATCGGTATTCAGGGTCTCGGTGGATATCTGGATGTCCTTGACGTGGACGTCTCCCAAAAAGCGGCTTCGTGAGACCTCTGCGACGTCCACGGCCCTTGATATCGCTCGTCCCCTGGCCATGATCCGGACCTCTCCGGCGCCGCTGTTGAACTGGGTGACCACCGCCAGTACGTAGTTCATCACTGGTTTGTTGCCGACGAATACCACATCATCTTCTGCCATGTACCATCACCACTTTGGAACTAACAGCACTGAGGTTGTTGGTAGGGATCGTTTACTACATAAAGTTAATGATTTGGTCACAGATACCTGCCCCTCGCCTCAATCTCCTCCACCCGCTTTAAAACCTCCCCGGCCCTGGGATATGCCCTGGCGTACCCCCGACAGAAGGCAGAGACGAGCTCCTCGGGTCGGTCATGGGTGCTCCTTACGGTCTGAAAAAAGACGTGGACGTCCACCCCCTGGGCCTCGAGACCGTTGTCGTAGAAGGCGAGGCCGAAGTCTATGAAGTATATCTTCTCCCCCCGAAGGATCATATTGGAGGTGGTGAGGTCGCCGTGAACGATACCGCAAGAATGGAGCCTTCCTGCCAGCCCCCCCGCCCTCTCGGATAATTCGAGGTCGATCACATCCTTCAGCTTTACGCCATCGATATGCTCCATGGTGAGGCTGAAGTTGTCCACATCGAAGATTATCGGCGTCGGAACCCCACACCTCCGGGCCTCGGAGATCAGCCTGGACTCCATCACCGTCCTATCGCGCCGGATCCTCTCATCGAGGGCCGCCACCCTGTACCCCTTGGGACGCCGCCACTTCGTCACCCGGTCGCCGTCCCTCGTTATCACCGCCTCAGCACCTCTACCTATCTCTTCAGCCATCATACCACACCCTCCCCAACGCCCCAATACCTCGGCGGGGCCGTCCCGGGCTCCATCGTCTTTTCCGGGTCCGACCTGCCAGAAGCTCGCATCGCCTGCCCATCGGCCTCCTGAGATAAAACCCTTGGCGAGATGGAGAAGAGCTTTATTCTTTTGGAGCCAAATAGCTAACCATGATCATCGAGGTTGTCGTCGTCAGCACCTCCCGGTTCGAGAAGTTCGGGGCTGCGGAGGATCCAGAGGATGCCGAGGACCTCTCGGGGCGGGCGATCCTCGACAGGCTCAGAGAAGCTGGCCGCAGTTTCACATATCGGCTGATCCCCGACGGCGTGGAACCGGTGAGGGACTCGATCCTGGAATCGACCGCCGACGCCGTCATACTCTGCGGCGGCACCGGCCTCGCCCCCAAGGACCTGACCATCGAGGCGGCAGAGCCACTATTCGATAAGACGATCCCCGGCTTCGGAGAGGTCTTCAGGCTGAAGAGCCTCGAAGAGGTGGGAACGAGGGCGATCCTCACCAGAGCCGCGGCGGGGGTGGTGGAGGGTCTGCCCATCTTCTGCCTTCCCGGCTCGCCGTCGGCGGCCCGGCTCGGGATCGATCTGATCCTGGCCGAGATCGACCACATCCTCCAGCACGTTTCAGAATGACAAAATTATAATACATTTTAAATCTGATGGAAAGGGATGCAGTGATCCTTTTATAGAGGGAATCTCTTTAATAAGAACGGCAATCTGCCGCGGAGGTGACATGCATGGAAACAGAGATTCCGGTGCGGGATATTATGGCCCGGCCTGTGATCACCGTCGATTCCGAGGTTGATGTGGTGAAGGCTGCGAACAAGATGTTCTCCGCAAATGTGGGCAGCTTGATCGTGATTCACAACGACCAGCCGATAGGGATCATAACTGAGCGGGATCTGGTCGGAAAGATAGTTGCTAGGGCCGCAGACCCAAAAGAAGTGAAGGTGGGAGATGTGATGTCCTCGCCCCTGATCACCGTCAATCCAGACGTCAGCTTGAGCGAAGCTGCCATAAAGATGCTCAAATCCGGGGTTAAGAGGCTCCCCGTCATATCGGGGGAGGGAAAGCTGCTGGGCATCATCACAGATACCGACCTGGTATCCGGGTCGGCCTCCATAGGCATGGGCGAGATCCTGAGCCACTTGATAGAGATGCACCGGGATAGCGTCCATTTCGAGGAGCAGAGGGAGATGATAAGGGGGATCTGCGAGAGGTGCAGTCAGATCTCCGACTCCCTGGAGTCGGTGAACGGCGAGCTTCTATGCTGGAGCTGCAGAGACGGCAATCGATGAGGATATTGAAATTTTCGGATGAGTGCAGGAGAGCGTAATATGGGAACTAAAGTCGGAGAGATAATGTCGAAGGACCCGATCAGCGTCATGGAGGGCGACTTCGTGACCAGGTCGCGACAGCTGATACGCGACAACCAGCTTCGTGGCCTGCCGATAACAAACGGCTCGGGAGATGTCGTCGGGATAGTCACCGACCGGGATATGCTGAAGATAGACTCGACCCGTTCGAACGTCACCGTCTCCGGTTTCTCTGTTGAGGCCCCGATGATCACCCCCGACACGGACGTCGAGGAGGCGGCGAAGCTGTTGCTCAGGGCAAATTACGCGTTACTGCCCGTGGTCCGATCTCCGGAAGACCGACGACTTCAGGGCGTAGTGAGCCCCATAGACATATTCAAGAGCATAGATCCAGAGAAGTTGGCGCAAAGGACGGCCGAAGATATCATGAACACCGAGACGAAGACCTGCAACCCTCAGGACTCGGTGGCCAAGGTCTGGGACTCGATGCTGGACTCCGACTTCACCGGGATGCCGGTGGTCGACGACAAAGGGAGACCCGTCGGGATGATAACCCGTTTCGACATCCTGAGGACGGGCAGCGCCCGGATAGGAAAAGATACCACTTACGCAATGAAAGTGGAGAAGCTGATGAGAAGTCCCCTCTACAGCGTAGGTCCCAAGGCCAACCTCCGCGATGCATCGAAGCTGATGCTCGATCGCGGTATAGGAAGGATATCCGTGGTGGACGACGGCAAGCTCGCGGGGATAATCGATAGATATGACGTGATCAAAGCCATCTTTGGTGAAGAATAATGAAAAGACCATCAGAGGATCGGAAGATCAGGATGCCAGGAGCGATGGACAGAGGACCGGTTCAGTTCGATTCTAGGGCCGCCAAACGGACGGGGGACGTCCTCACCATCGCCACCACCGATGTGGTGACGGCACCTCCCACCACCACCATCATCGGCGCCATCAAGATAATGACGTCTTACGGCTTCGGGAGGCTGCCGATAGCCGATGCTGGGACCCGTCGGCTCATCGGCTTCGTCACCGGGGTTGACGTCGTCGATTTTCTCGGCGGCGGCATAAGGCACAACCTCCTGAAGAAGAAGTATGAAGGGAACATTCTCGCGGCCATCAACGCCGATATAAGGGAGATCATGAGCCCCGCGATCATATCCATCGGCGAGAAGGCCTCCGTAGAGGAGGCTCTGAAGTTGATGTACGAAAAGAACGTCGGCGGTCTGCCGGTGGTCGACGAGGAGACCAAGATAAAGGCGCTGGTCACCGAACACGATTTCGCAAAGCTGGTGGCGGGTCTGAACACCGGGATCAGCGTCGAGGAGTTCATGAGCCCCAACGTGATCACAGCCAACAGCCAGATCTCCATCGAGAAGACGACGAAGATGATGGTCCAGCAGGGGGGGTTTCGAAAGCTCCCCGTCGTCCAGGACTCCATAATGATGGGTATGGTGACTGCCTCCGACATCATGAGGTACCTCGGAAGCGGCGAGGCATTCGGGAAGGTGGTGACCGGCGACATAGGAGATGTGATGAGCCAGCCGATAAAGACCCTGGTCCGAAGAGACCTGATATCCACGGATAAAGAGGCGGATCTGGGGGCGGCGGCGGAGTTGATGATGGTGAAGGGCGTCGGCGCCCTCCCGGTCATGGATAACGGATCACTCTTGGGCATCATAACGAAAAGAGACTTCATCAGGGCATTCGCGGAAGAGAAGCGAGGGATCATACCATGAGCAAGGTAAAGGACTACATGCAATCTCCCGTATACGTCATCGGCAAGGACGAGCCCATCCAGCGGGCGAGAAATTTGATGCTCAAACACTACATCAGCAGGCTGCTCGTGATGGACGGCGATAAGCTGGCAGGGATAGTCACCAAACACGACATATCCCACCGGCTGAGCCAGGCAGCCCCCGAATGGAGGAGGCGCCCCATAAGCAAAGTCCCCGTGAGGCTTGTGATGACGGAGCGTCCCATCACCATCTACCCAGGGGCCACCCTGGAACAGGCAGCAGAGATCATGGATGAGAACGGGATCGACGGCCTCCCGGTGGAGAGGGATGAGGGGGATATCGTGGGGATCATAACCTCAAGAGACCTCCTATCCTACTTCGTAGAGAAGAGCCCCAATTCCAAGGTCGGCGACCTGATGTCCCAGGGGGTCGTCAGCGTCCATCGGCACCACACCCTCGACCACGTCCTCGACGAGATGATGGAGAACGGCGTCGACAGGGTCGTCGTCTGCGAGGACAACGCCACCCCCGTGGGGGTGATAACCCACACCAACCTAGCCATATCGGGGATGTCAGACGCAAAAGACGAGCTGAAGAGCAAGAGCATCAAGATGACGAGGAAGGATAGCACCGCGGGGAGGAAAGGGTACAGGTACGTCAAAGAAGTCCCCCTGGTGGCGGAGGACGTCATGTCATACCCGATAATCTTCACCAGCCCCGAGGTCGGAGCCATGGAAGCCGCCAAGATCCTCCTGGATAAGGAGATATGCGGCCTTCCGGTTTTGGGAGAACAGAAGGTGGTGGGGTTCTTCTCGACCCGGGATATCACCGCGGAAGTGGCGAGGTGGTCTTAAACATGTTGGTAAAGGAGATAATGTCGACACCGGTGACCATAGACAAGTCGGAGAGGATCACTCACGCTCTCGACATCATGGAGAAACACGATCTTCGAAGGCTTCTCGTCACCAACGACGGCAAGCTCGGTGGCACCATCACCATGAGGCAGATCGCGAGGGTGCTGGGAACGAGGCAGAGGCTGGGGATGCCCGCATCTTCCATCCACGTCACCACCGCCACCTCCGACTCGGTGATAAAGGTGGATCCCGATATGAAGATCGAAGACGCCGTATTCCTCCTCCAGAAGACCTCGGTCCTGGTGGTGACGGAGGGCGAGGAGATCCTGGGCTGGGTGAGGCCGAAGGATATGCTCAAAGCCATCAGGATGACGGGGATGGCCGCCGACGCCATGCGCACCCCCCTCACCGCCAACTCCTCCGACAGGCTGGTTCACGTCCGGAGGGTCATGCTCGACCAGGACGTGGGACGGTTTCCGGTGATGGAGGGCGGAAAGATGGTGGGGATCGTATCTGAACGGGACGTTGCGAAGTCCCTCAGGGCCTTCAGAGACATGGTCCAGGGCGGCCAGCAGGACCCGAGGATAAAGAACATCATCGTCTCCGACGTCATGAGCCGGGATGTCAAATCCCTGCAGATCGACACACCTCTCGAGGAGGCGAGAAAGATCATGCTGGAGGAGGACCTGGGCGGGATGCCGGTCTTGAACCAGAAGAACGAGCTTGTAGGGATGCTGACCAGGAGGTGTTTCTTCGACTACCTGGTGAAGTCGAGATGAAACTTGGGGCCGTGGCGGAGAGGCTGGGGGTATCGGCCGAGAGGCTGGAACGGATGGTGGGGAGGATCGTCCGCTCCTCCGACTGGCCTCTCCCGCCCCTCCTGAGGTTCGACAAGGCCGTATCCGG
>JANKMW010000003.1:0-247 GCA_024649985.1 Methanothrix sp. | reverse complement strand
ATGCTCTCGCCCGCCATAAAGAGACATTTTCCCGACGGAGTCCTCGTCGAGGAGAAGATGAACGGCCACAACGTCCGGGTGGTGATGGTGGGAGGCAGGGTGATCGCCCTCACCAGGGGCGGGTTCATCTGCCCGTACTCGACGGAGGTGGCCAAGGATCAGATAAATCCCCGGATCTTCGAGGACCATCCCGACATCGTCCTCTGCGGCGAGATGGTGGGGCCGAAGAACCCCTACGTCCCAAAGG
>JANKMW010000039.1 GCA_024649985.1 Methanothrix sp. | reverse complement strand
GCCCCCGAGAGGTCCGCCCCCGAGAGGTCGGCGCCCTCGAACTTCGCCTCCGAGAGGTCTGCGCCACAGAGCTTCGCGGAAGATAGGTCGGCAGATACGAGCTTTGATCTGCCGAGATCGGCGCCATAAAGGATCGATCCCCTCAAAACCGCCCCCATCAGGTTTGCTCCCTGGAGGCGGGCGCCCGATAGGTCCATCCCGCCCAGGTCAGAGCCCCGGAAGTCGGGCCTGACCTGAGGATTCGAAGCTCTCCATCTATTCCAGGCCATCAGACCCTCCTGGAGCGCCATGACGTGTTCCATATTTGCCATTTAAAACGCCTCTGCCATTATAAATCCTCGAGCTATCGGCGCCGCCTCCCGCGGACGAATCGGGCCACCTCTTCGGATCCTGGGCTATCGAAGATCTCTTCTGCAGTTCCCAGGCCCACCACATCCCCCTCCATCAGGACGGCGACCCTGTCGGCGAGCTCCCTCGCCTGACCGAGGTCGTGGGTCGCCATCACCACCGTCATGCCGCAATCCCTGACCCTCCTGATGAGGGCTTCGATCGCCTCCGCCGTCCTGGGGTCGAGGTTGGCGGTGGCCTCGTCCAGGATGAGGAGCTCAGGCTCGGTGACCAGGGCCCTCGCCAGGGCGACCCTCTGGGCCTCCCCCCCCGAGAGGCCTTGGGCGCCTCTCTTCTCCCAGCCGGATAGGCCCACCTCCCGGAGGGCGGCGCCGACCAGCTTCTCGATGGCGGATGCGCAGACCCCCCTCACCCGCAGGCCGTAAGAGACGTTCTTCTCGACTGTGGCGTTGAAGAGGGAGGGCTTCTGAAAGACCATCGCCATCCTCCTCCTCGCAAGAAACCTCGCCCTCTCCCCCGCCGATACGTCGACCCCGTCGAAGAGGACCCTCCCCCCACCGGGGGGGTCCAGGAGGTTGAGGATCCGCAGTAGGGTCGTCTTCCCCGATCCCGTGGGGCCGATGACGGCGAGCGCCTCCCCCCTCTCCGCCTTCAGGGATACCCCTCTCAGAACTTCAACGCCTCCCCGGACCGCCCGCACCTCCCTCGACTCGATCATGCCCACCACCTCCCCTGGACCCGGTTGACCAGGAGGTTTACGATGAGGGATATGGATACGAGGATGATCCCCAGGGCCATGGAGAACTCGATGTCCCCCCGAGAGGTCTCCAGCGCTATGGCCGTCGTCAGGACTCTGGTGTAGCCCCGGATGTTCCCTCCGATCATCATCGCCACCCCCACCTCGGAGAGGGCTCTTCCAAACCCCAGGAGGACCGCCGCCATCATGGCAGCCCTCGCCTCCCCCATGATGGTGAAGATCGCCTGATACTTCGATGCCCCCAGGGATACCGCCGAGTCCCGGACCTGATCTGCGATCCCGCTCAGGGCGGCTATGGTTAGCCCCGTCATGATGGGGACGATGAGGATCGTCTGGCCGATGACCATGCCGGCGGGGGTGAAGAGGAGGCCGAACCCCCCCAGGGGGCCGGACCGGGAGAGGAGGAGGAAGACGAGGAGGCCGACGGTGACCGTCGGGAGGCTGTAGAGGGTCTGGATGACGTTGATCGCCGCTCTCTTGCCCCAGAAATTGTGAAAATGGATGAGGCCGCCGATGGGAACGGCGATGGCGGCCGCGATGGTGGTGGAGGCGAGGGCGATGAGAAGAGATCGGACCGTTATCTCCACGACGGCAGGGTCGAGGTTCAGGATCAGCTCTATAGCCCTTACAAATCCCGCACCGATCTCATCCAATCGCTTCACCCATATATTTCGCTGAACAGCCCTTTAGCCTTGCCAGAACCAGAGATAACGCTTACGCTGCTACCAGGATGCAGAGATCCTCCGGCAGGGGTGTTACGCACTCATCCCCGTCGCAGCCTATCAGATCGCAGTTGCCTCTTGCGGCCTTGAAGAGGGGCCTGCCGATGGTATCCGTCCCGTACTCCGCGATGAGGTCCTGCCCCTCCTCAGATACGAGGAGGTCTACGAACTTCGCCGCCATCTCGCAGTTTACCGCGGGATGGACTGCGGGGCTGACCGGAATCGCAGCATAGACGTTCAGGAGAACGTCACCCTCCTCTATGAGGGGGACCAGATCGAGATCACTTCGATAGGCTGCGAAGGTGGAGGTGTCACAGAGGGTGTAGGCTTCCATCTCACTCGTCATTCGCAGGGTCGGGCCCATCCCCTGGCCAGCCTCGCGGTACCAGAGGTTGGAGGTTGTGACCTCTGCGTAGTCGATGCCGGCTCTATCCCAGAGTATCTTCTCCCGGGCGTGGGTTCCGGAGTCGTCGCCTCTGGATACAAACTTGACCTGGTCGGGGTTCTCCATGCCTTGGGCCATGATCGTCCTCATCGCTTCAGAAGGTTCCATCCCCACGATCCCCGCGGGATCGTCCTGGGGACCGACGATGATGAAGTAGTTATAGGCGAAGCAGGTCCGTGAAATGCCGTATCCATCGTCGATGAACTTTCTCTCCCTGACTACGTCGTGGACGAGGATCAGGTCAGCTTCACCCCTTACTGCGCGCTCAATGGCTATACCCGTCCCGCCGGAGACGGTCCGGACGTCGACGTTGTACATATCCTCGAAGATATCCTCGATCTCGTCCAGCAATAGGGTGTCATATAGGCTGGTGGTCGTCGAGATCCGAAGCAGCTCTTTCTCGCCCACTCCCGCACCTTCCTCGGCAGACGTCGCGGTGCACAGGAGGGCGGCGATCAGGACCAGTCCTGATATTTTATGATTTATTCCCTTCATGATGATCCAGCTGTTAAATGGATTTGATTGCTATAAAAAGTTATGTTAGCACTTGTAGATCGCGGTGGATGTAGATCGCGGTCGTTATTGTATATGGCGTTCGTTATGGATCCCTGGGGGAGAAGCGATGTTGAGGCGGAGCGGAGGAGGTCAGCTCCCTTGGGATGAGCTTTAGGAGGATGCAGGGCTAATCCCCGCATTTTTAAAGGCGGGATACAGCCCGTGCCTACCGACACATTTATTGACAAATGGTAACCATATGTGTAACCTAAGATGAGCAAAAATGATCACTGGATAAGTGCTAGAGGTTGTGTGTATAATGTAACTCTACTTTCCAAGTTTTCCCTCGGCCGAGCCCAGTTTATAAACTACCCCTGCGCATCACATAATACGGAAGTTCTGCGAAGTCAAATGTGGTGCACATATCCAGATGAAAGTAGCACATATCCTGCATATAATTTAGAAAACATATGCTGAAGTCAAAACTTGTAAAGTAGAGTAATGTAAATTATCACTTCGTATGATCAACGAAATATAGACGTAAAGTATTGGTCGGGAAGATAGCAGACGATCTCTATGAACTCCATGAACTAATTGCTCGAAAGAAGGGAGTTACCCTAGTCACCCAGGAGATTTTGCCCGATCATTTACACCTATTCATAACCGCTCATCCGAAGTTTTCACCTGCCAACATTGTAAAAATATTCAAGGGAATCAGCGCGAAAAAGCTCTTCGAGATGCACCCGGAGATCAAGAACAAGCTCTGGAATGGTCATCTGTGGAATCCTTCGTACTATGTAGGAACATGTGGCGATACTACAAAAGATGTAATACAGATGTATATCGAGACTCAGAAGGTGAGATGATTTGCTGAAGGTGTTTCGGTATAGGATCTATCCCACAAAGTCACAAAGGACCAGGATGGCTGAGACGCTGGAGCTTTGCAGGTGGACCTATAACGAAACGCTGGCCCTCAGAAAGAATGCCTACGATCAAGAAGGCAAATTGGTATCCTACTACGAAACCAAAAAGCTATTGCCTCAATGGAAGGAAGAGAAACCTGAGTTGAAAGGAGTCCACTCCCAGGTTCTGCAGGAAGTGGTTAAGAGAGTTGATCTTGCTTATCAAGCTTTCTTTCGAAGGGTCAAAGCAGGCGAAGATCCCGGTTACCCGCGGTTCAAGGGCTATGGGAGATATGACAGTTTCACCTATACTCAATCGGGTTTTTCTTTGAAATCCGGCAAACTTTGGCTTTCCAAGATAGGCGACATCAAAATCAAGCTTCATAGACCTGTCGACGGAGAAATCAAGAGGCTTAACATCAGAAAAACGCCAACAGGGAAATGGTTTGTATCATTCCTGGTTGAAGTTGAACCGGACGGGCTCCTTCCAAAGATAGAGTCTGAGTCTTCTGTGGGCGTCGACGTTGGTCTGAAGAGTTTCATCACACTCTCCAACGGCGATCGGGTTGACAACCCAAGATTCTTTGTCCAAGAAGAGAAGGCTTTGGCAAAGGCTCAGAGGAAGCTTTCGAAGGCACTAAAAGGCAGTCCCGAAAGAGATAGGGCATTGAAGGCGGTCCATCGCGTTCATGAAAGAATCACCAACAAGAGAGAGGATTTTGTTCAAAAGCTGTCCCTATCGCTGGTCAAATCCTACGACTTAATAGTATTTGAAAATCTGAATATTAAATGTATGGTCAAAAACCATTGCCTGGCAAAGCATATAGCGGATGCTGCATGGAGCAAACTGATAGCTGCCACGTCTTACAAGGCAGAATGGGCCGGTAAACGTGTCGAACTTGTGAATCCTTCGAATACATCCAAAATATGTTCTGGCTGTGGTCAAATGGTCTTGAAAAGTCTATCCGAGAGGGTTCACCAATGCCCTTTCTGTGGCCTGACTCTGGACAGGGATCACAATGCAACCATCAACATTCTCAGACTGGGGCTACAGTCTGTGGCGAAAGCCTAGATGCCCCCGACTTAAGTCGGGGGAGTAGTCACTGTGCGTTGAAGGTCCGGCCGGCGGGATCTCCTACTTCCCCGTCACTGGGACGTACTCAACGCCGGGCCTCCGCCTCGCCACCTCCATCCTGAAGAGCTTCATCAGGTCGTAGACCTCGCCGGGGACGTCGGTCTTGACGCAGTCGCCCAAAAGCTTCGTCGCGTCCTCGGCCAGGAAGGGGTGATCGTGGGTGTACTTGCCTGAGACGAACTCCTCGACGATGACGTCGGCATTCTCCCCGTCACACTTCCCGTCCAGGATAGTCCGCACGAGCCCCTCTATCTGGCTGAGGGCCTTCTCCGCCTGGTCGGCGAGGATTATCGTCTTGTCGTCCACCTCGTCGATCTTCTTCTTATCCATCAGCTTAACCAGGGAGGTGGCGGGGTAAGACCCGGTCTGGTCTCCGAGCTGGGGGTCGACGGGGCCCAGGGCGGCGTGGGGGTCCATGATGATCTCGTCGACGGCGAGGGCGATGAGGGTCCCGCCGGACATGGCGTAGTGGGGGATGATTACGGTCTTCTTCGCCGGGTGGGCCTTGAGGGCGAGGGCGATCTGGGTGGCGGCGAGGGCGAGGCCGCCGGGGGTGTGGAGGATCAGGTCGATGGGGACGTCCTTTGGGGTCGTCCTGATGGCCCTCAGAACCTGCTCGCTGTCGTCGATGTCGATGTACCTGGCCAGGGGTATCCCCAAGAAGCTCAGGACCTCCTGCCGGTGGATGAGGGTGACCACCACCGACTTCCTCTTCTTGCCCATCTTGACGAGGAGGGCTCTCCTCGACTTCTCCAGGTACCTCCTCTGGAGCATGGGGACGAGGAAGAGGATCAGAAAGAAGATTACCCATATGTTGCTCAGGAGGGCTTCCGGGACGACCTGGAGGAGGAGAGGATCGGGCATCGGGTTATAGAGCCACGGAATTCTATTTAAAATTTGTTGATCCAATGGTTATGATGTGACAGAAGAATCGAAAGGTAAAGAGATAGCGATAGGATCTGGAGATCCGGCGCCAGGCTTCTGCCTCCACGACCAGGACGGAGGGCAGGTCTGCCTTGGGGATCTCTTGGGAAGGTGGATCGTTCTCTACTTCTATCCCAGGGACAACACCTCAGGATGCACGAAGGAGGCCGTCGACTTTTCATCCGCGATCGGTGATTTTCGGTCCCTGGGAGCCGAGGTTCTGGGCGTCAGCCCCGACTCCACCGAGAGCCACAGAAAGTTCAAAGATAAGCACGGGATAGCGGTCTTGCTCTTGAGCGACCCCGACCACCGGGTCCTCTTGGCCTACGGCGCCTGGGGGACTAAGAAGATGTACGGCAAGGAGCACCAGGGGGTCATCAGGAGCACATTCATCATCGACCCTGCCGGGCACGTCGTCCGGATCTGGAGGAGGGTCCGGGTGAAGGGGCACGTCGACGAGGTTCTGGGGGAGATGAGATCCCTCGCCGCCGGAGAGTCCGGGGAGGGATGAAGGAGGATGGCCTGAAGATAAGAGGGCGGGTAGGTGATGGATCGTCGGGGTGAAAATGGGGAAGGTTTTAAGCCCCCGCCGCCGTCCTGCTTCATCGGTTTAGGAGGAATATCGTTTGCTCGAAAGGCTCAAGAGATCTCTACTGGAGGCGCCGATCTACAAGAGAGGCGACTACAACTACTTCATCCACCCGATCACCGACGGCGTCCCCGAGGTGAGGCCGGATCTGATCAGGGAGGTGGTAACCCACATCATCAGGACGGCGAACCTGGACGTCGATAAGATCGTCACCATCGAGGCGATGGGGATCCACATAGGCACAGCCCTCTCCCTCTTCACCGACATACCCCTGGTGATCATCAGAAAGAGAAAGTACGGCCTCCCCGGGGAGATAGAGGTGAGCCAGGTCACAGGCTACTCCAAGGGGGAGCTCTACCTCAACGGCATATCCCCCGGAGATAGGGTGATCGTCGTCGACGACGTCGTAAGCTCCGGGGGGACGGCTCTTGCGACCCTGGAAGCGCTGAAGGCGGCAGGAGCCGAGGTGGTGGACCTAGTCGCTGTTATAGAGAGGGGCAAGGGGGTCGAGAGGCTGAAGAGCCACGGCTACACCATCAAGACTATGTTGAGGGTCGATGCCGACGAGCGCGGGGTCAGGATCCTGGAGTAGGGCTTTGGAAGGCAGGAGGATCTTTCCGGGCGGCGAGGGCTTTGGGGACTAGGGAGGAACTCTCCGCCGAGACGGAGAAATGGCTGGAAAGAGCCCGGGCGGAGGTGGAGACGGTCTCGGCCCGGGGAGATGGAGGGGAGAGGTTTCTTTCCAACATAAAGGCCTACATATCCGACTGCCGGTACTTTGCCGAGAAGGGCGATCTGATCAGGGCCTTTGAGGCGGTCATCTGGGCTTGGGCCTGGATCGAGATCGGCCTGGAGGTGGGAGTCCTCGTCAAGAAGGGCGATGTCGGAGGGGTCGATACGTCCTTCTGACCGCATAGGGACGAATTGACAGCAAGAGTGGTGAGGATCTCGCCCGTCAGAAATCGACGACGATGGTTCTCCCCTCCAGGACGTCCTCTTCGCTCACATCCACCCCTCTTGCTTCGCCACCAGCGACGTCCAACAGGGGTCCCAGGAGATAGGGGCCCACCGAACTCACACCATCTGTCACTTCAGTCGAATAGGGGACGACGATCTCGTAGCGGCCGTCCACAGGCATCGCTGAGCTATGGTACTGGAAACTTCTCCCCTGGTTTGATCTCATCTCCAGGATCAATCCCATGGGTTCGCTGTAGGGGGTCGTCCCCGTGATCTTCGCCCCCTCGACCCCCTCGAAGACCTTGACCTGGCTGACGGGGAAAGTTAGCCCATCGGTGGTCTGCGACTCGTATATTAGACGGAAGTGTCCCAGGGTTGAGCCGTCGAGGAGATGAAGCTTCGCCAGCATAGTCTTCATGAACCTGGCGAAGTGATGATAGCTGACGATATCCGAATCTTTGGATATCTGGACGTAGCTGCCGGGATCTTCATCGATCCAGCGAGCCAGGAAGGGGAGCTTTCTATATACTATTTTTTGTGATGTTATCACGTATCGCACGCCTCTTGCATCGGCTATGGATATGGCAGCTTCTTCGTTCTCTGAAAGGAGAAACCGTGCAGAGTCCTCTGCTCCGGCCTGGAAGTTGTTCGCCACCACCGGCCTCTCCGACTGATACAGGATCCAGTTGCCATAATCCCACCAGCTCATTACGCCGTAGTCTCCGGCCATGACGGGGGTATCAAACCCTTCGGTGGGAGGGGTATTCTCTTTGAGCCAGATGAGGGTTTCATGCCAGTCTCCGGATATCGCGGGCCTATACTCGGCGATCCCCGGAATGCTTGCTGCAGCAGGGAGGAGAAGGATCAAAAGGAAGATGCCAATGCCCGCCTCCCGCGCCTCAGAATCGACCTTCTCAAGACGGACCGAGGATCTGACCCTTTCTCCCACCCAGAAGAAGAGAAGGCAGACCAAGATCGCCCCGCTGATGGAGAAGAGGAATAAGAATCGGGCTTGTGAGACCATCATCGCCGTGGAGAATAGAGCCCAGACGAGAAACAGCATCTGATCTCTCCTGAAGCCTGATTGTTGGATGGTGAAGATCAGGATAACGAGCCCCGCGAGGGCGAAGAGGAGGCCCAGGCCTGGGAGGGAGAAGATGTTATAAACGCTGAATATCGGCATCGCCTCTTCTATCCCCACCCTTGCCAGGTCGCCTCCGCCGAAATATCCGATACCGCTCCTGAAGAGCGAGCGGATCTCCCCGCCGACGCCTATCGTGTAGCTCAAGATGAAGGCGATATAGGAAGATGCTGCGACGGTGGGGAGAAAAGCCTGCCAAGGCAGATTCTTTATGAAGAAGAGACGCGAGAGGACGAAGAAGAAGGCGAGGGCTGCCATGGATCCGACGGCTCCAAAGAAGGAAGGTTTGAGCCACGGCTCATCCCAGAAGGGGAGCAAGAGGAGGAGGGCGACCCCAAAGGCGGCGGCCAGGGGGAGGATCGTCTCTTCAGAGGACCTTCCTTCCTTGAGGTCCAGGGCTATCTGGAGGGCTCCATAGACGAGGAGTGCGGCCATATATGCCGGGGTCCCGAGCCAGGTATAAGCGGTGGCGGCGATGAGAACCCCCGCCGGTACCGCGTACTTTGGCCATCGATTCCTCTCCGTCAGGGCGTAAGCGAGGAGGAGCAGAGCCCCCAAAAAGAAGAGCAGCTCCAGTGGATCGTGATCTGGCAACCCAAAGATCGTCCTTGCGATATGTTTCGAGTCTATCGCCAATAGGAAGGCCGAGAGGAGGGCCACCTTCGTCCCGAAGAGCTTCTTGGCCAGGAGGTAAAGGGCGACGATCATCAGCGATCCCAGAACTGGTGGGGCGACGGCTGCTGCCATATCCACGGCCTGGGAGGATCCACCTAAGAGGAGGGAGAATGCAGCTATCATCTGATCGAAGAGGGGGGGCCATGTCAGATCCAGACCGTGGGGATGGTTCAGGTAGGAGTCAAACCAGAGGGTGGAAGGAAAGTTCTCGACGGTATAGACTATTCTCCTCATGTGATAGAAGGAGTCGTAACTGAAAAACTGGATCCCTCCCTCGACAAAGGCGTTTCTTGCTGGAACCAGCCTCAAAAAGAGCGCCAGGAGGAAGGCTGCCAAGACTCCCCAAAGCTCGCGTGATCTCCCCCTCGCGATGTGTGATCTCTCCCTCGCCATATTAGGATTGGGATCACAACCGCCGTTCAAATAAGTTTCTATTTTATGCTCGAGAAGATGGCTCCAACAGTTCCACCGCAGCGATCCCAGCACAACGGCCAGAACGAGGTGGAATGCGGCGGCTCCGCTGCAAACCCCGGCCCCGCCATCGGACTATCCAAGATAAGGGACCCCGATCCCCTCCACAAAAGCATAATTATACCAGGTATGCGTCAAAACCCATCTTCAGAGCATGTTGGTCATACACGCAATCTGGGACGGCGGCAGCCACTACCTCTGGGCGGAATCATCGGCGCTTCCCCGTTCAGCTCCGCCCTCGAGGGGAAGACGACCCAAAAGGCCTAAACCAAAACCCCACCCCTTCGCCATCCCAGAAGAGATGCTCAAAGACGAGATGGCGGCCATCTTCGGGATGAAACCCCCAGGCGTTAAGACGATCATATGCAGCCTGCCTTCCACCAAGAAGGGCCCTCTACCATCCCCGTGGCTCATCAAGGAAGATAGCGCCGATGAGGTGCTCTCGGGCCTATCCCCGTGGCAGATCGACGCCCTCGCCTTCGACCCCCGCGCCGCTTTCGTCATGCTCCTCGATCTCCCCGTCCATCCGCCTCCCGGGATCGTCTTCGCCAGCTCCCTCCGGTTCTGGATCGCAGCTGCGAGGTTCTCCCTTGAATTGATCGCCCGCGAACAGTTTGCTCCCGCGATAAGGGATGGCGCAGCCCGCTGGACGCCGATAATAGACGAGGACGACCAAACTAGGGTCAAGTCCCTCGCTAAAGCCCTACCTCCAAGCTGCCTCGCCTTGGAAGAGGAGGGCCCGTCAAGAAAAAGATCGAAAGAAAAAGGGGGACCATCACCGTTGCAGCTCGTCGAAAGCTTCATCGACCTGACGACCGACGCCTTCGTCCGCTGGTCCCTCATCACCGAGAAGACCAAACTCGAACCCGACCTCGGCGGTCGGCCTCCCAAGGTCAAACCTCTGCCGCGCCAATTCCTCCGGGCTCTGGCCGGAGAAGACCCCGCCCTGAAAGCCCCATTGAAAGAGGTCACCGCCTTCTCTGAGAAGATCCAGCGCTGGCTGTCCCAGCTTAAGCCCCCATCCCCAAGGGCGCCTTTCCGCACCTGCTTCAGGCTGGACGCGCCCACGGGCCCGGCGGAGGCGAGCGACGGGGTATGGCAGGTCCGCATATTCCTCCAGTCAAAAGACGACAAGAGCCTCCTCGTTCCCGCAGAAGAGGTCTGGAAAGCCCGGTCCAACACCGCCATCTTCCTCAAAAGAAAGATCAATAACCCCCAGGAACACCTCCTGGCAGAACTCGGAGCCGCATCCCGCATCTCCCCGGAGATCGAACGGTGCCTCCAAGATGCCTGTCCTGCGGCACTTGAGCTTCAAACCCATGAAGCTTACAGGTTTCTCCGGGAATCGGCGCCCCTACTGGAACAGAACGGGTTTGGGGTCCTCCTCCCATCCTGGTGGGAGAAGCGGGGCTCACGCCTCGGCCTGAAGCTGAAGCTTATTGATCCCGAGGACGAAACAGAAACCGACCCCCAGATAAGCCGGGGGCTCTTCGGCCTGAAGTCCATCGTGAAGTTCGACTGGGAGCTCGCCCTCGGCGATTCGACCCTCACCGAGGTGGAGCTGCGCGACCTGATCCACCTCAAGGTACCCCTCATCCAGGTCCGGGGCGAATGGGTGGAGCTGCCGCCGGAAGAGATCGAGACGGCGATCGGGTTCTTCGAGAAGAGGCGAAGAGAGGGAACTGACGCCATCTGCCTGGAGGAGGCGATCCGGCTGGGCCTGGGCGCCGAAATGGCCATCGAAAACGATCTTCCCGTCCTGAAGGTGGAGGCGGAGGGCCGGATCCGCGAGATGCTGAGCCGCCTCTCCGGAAAGGGCGAGATCGAGGCCGTCGACGTCCCCGCAAGCTTCATGGGAACCCTCCGCCCATATCAGATGAAAGGTCTCTCCTGGCTCAGCTATCTGCACCGGCTGAGGTTCGGGGCGTGCCTCGCCGACGATATGGGCCTGGGCAAGACCGTCGAGCTTATCGCCTTCCTGCTCCACCAACGGGCCATCGAAGATCTCCGGAGGCCGTCTCTTCTGATCTGCCCCATGTCGGTGGTGGGAAACTGGCAACGGGAACTGGACCGTTTCGCCCCATCCCTCCATGTCATGATTCATCACGGCGCAGACAGGCTGTCCGATAGTGAATTTGGGCAAGAAGCCGAACGTAACGATCTCGTCATCACCACCTACGCCACGGCTCAGCGGGACGAAGAGTCCCTATCGATGATCCGTTGGCAGAACGTCGTCCTCGACGAGGCCCAGAACATCAAAAACCCCGCAGCAAAACAGACGAAGACCGTTAAGAGGATCAAGGCCGACCAGAGGATCGCCCTCACCGGAACGCCGGTGGAGAACCGCCTCTCGGAACTCTGGTCGATCATGGACTTCCTCAACCCCGGCTATCTGGGCCCCGCCAAGAGGTTCCACGAGACCTTCGCCCTGCCGATCGAGAGGTACCGGGACCAGCAACGAGCTGAACGCCTCCGGCGGATGACCCAACCCTTCATCCTGCGGCGTCTCAAGACGGACCCGTCCATAATCAGAGACCTCCCCGACAAAGTCGAGACGAAGGTCTACTACCACCTCACCTCAGAACAGGCGACCCTCTACGGGGCCGTCGTTGAAGATATGCTGGAAAAGATCGAATCTTCGGCGGGGATCGAGCGCAGAGGCCTGATCCTCGCAGCCCTCACCAAACTCAAGCAGATCTGCAACCACCCAGCTCTATTCCTCCAGGACGGAAGTCCTCTGGACGGCCGCTCCGGAAAACTGACCCGCCTCGAAGAGATGCTGGAAGAGGTCCTGGCATCCGAGGACAAAGCTTTGATATTCACCCAGTTCGCGGGGATGGGCGCCATGCTGAAGCACCATCTTCAGGAGAAGCTCGGCTGCGAGGCTCTATTCCTCCACGGAAAAACCCCTAAGAAACAGCGAGATGCGATGGTCCAGCGGTTCCAGTCCGGGCAAGACGGGCCGCCCTTCTTTATCCTCTCCCTCAAGGCAGGAGGCTTCGGCCTCAACCTCACCGCCGCAAGCCGCGTATTCCACTTTGATCGGTGGTGGAACCCCGCGGTGGAGAACCAGGCGACCGACCGAGCCTTCCGGATAGGCCAGCATAAGAACGTCTTCGTCAACAAGTTCGTCTGTATGGGCACCCTGGAGGATAGGATCGACAGGATGATCGAGGATAAAAAAGAGCTTGCAGAGGCGGTCATCGGCACCGGCGAGGGGTGGCTGACGGAGCTATCAACTGAGGATCTCCGCAACGTCCTGACCTTGAGATGTGATGCCGTAGAGGATTGATTCGCGGGAGATGATCGATGATGAGCGGCTACTGGGGATACTATGAGCCTCGAAGGCCCAAAGAGGTCGAAGATGGGATCAAGGCGAAGAGCAGACGCGGCGCCATCGGTGAAAAGTGGTGGTCGAAACGATGGGTAGCCCTCCTCGAATCCTTCAATATGGGGGCGAGGCTGGGGCGAGGCCGCTCCTATGCCAGGAAAGGCCAGGTAATATCCATCGAAGTCCAGAAGGGGCTTGTTAGATCCAAGGTCCAGGGGGTCCGGTCAAAACCTTACGAGATCGAGATCAGGTTTGCGCTCATCGCCGATGATGACTGGGAGAAGGCGATCGAAGCCATGGGATCGAAGGCGATCTTTGCTGCAAAACTCCTCTCCGGAGAGATGCCAAAAGATATCGAGGACGCCTTCAGCGATGCGGGATGTTCACTATTTCCAGGAAAAAAGGATATCAAGACCGATTGCTCCTGCCCGGACTGGTCAAACCCCTGCAAACACATCGCAGCGGTCTATTATATAATGGCAGAGAAGTTCGACGACGACCCGTTTCTGATATTTAAGCTGCTGGGAAGGACAAAGGAGGAGATCATCGAGGCTCTCCGAGAACGGCGGGCATCAACTCTGCCGGCGGAGGAAGTCGAAGCTGCGGACGACGCCCCCCCGGATCTGGATGAGAGCCCCCTTGAAGAACGGCTCGATCATTTCTGGGAATTCGGCGACGAGCTTCAATTGGTGGCGCCCCGTCCTCGACCCCCTGAGGTTTCCTGTGCAGTCCTCAAACGGCTCGGTGACGCGCCCTTTTCTATCGATGGATCCAATCTCGCGTCCAATCTTCCAAGAGCGTACGAGGTGGCAGGTCAGGCGGCGCGAAAGATGGCTGCCAAGAACGGTGCCCTGGATTTCGCCTGAAGGCCGAGGCCCGAATTCGGCGGCGCCTTCGCATCAATCTATTCAAGAAAGAACTCAGGCCGGATT
>JANKMW010000038.1 GCA_024649985.1 Methanothrix sp. | reverse complement strand
TTTGGGAAGGGGTATCCAGCCTCCAACTTCATCACTGGAAAAGTAGATTGTGCCCCGCAAGCCCTTGCAGCGCAACTTCTTGGCCCCATCCTGTCTGGATTTTGAGAAGCCTCAACCCTCCAATATCTCCTCGGCGGCGTCTCTATGGGCGTCCATTACGTAGGCGATCCCCGAGACCTTCGCCGCCTCCTCAGTGAGGGCCATCAGGTCGCCTCTATTGACCGTCTCCAGGCTGAAGTTTCTGCTTCCGGCCATAAGCTGCTGCAGGCCGATCTGGAACCTCTGGGCGTAGGTGTAGATCCCCATAGCCCCCAGGGGTATCTTATCGATATCTCTTCCGTACCTTTCGGCCAGCTCCCCGTAGGTGACGAAGAGCTGCCTTGCCGTCGTCCCGTACCTTGAGACGGACTTGGGAAGCTCTCCTGCCTGGATCCATTTCTGGATGTTCTTTCCCACCATCCCGGGGATCATGAGGGCTCTGCCCATGCATACCGCCCTGAAGTAAGGGGCGCCCATGGCGATCGCCTTGAATACCCCGTCCTCGCTGGAGAAGCCTCCCGCCATGGCGAGGTCGGGGACCCTCATCCCCTTCTTGGCGAGCCGCTCTGCAAACTCCCGGGCGAGGGACTGGAGGTAGAAGGTGGGGATTCCCCACTCGTTCATCATCGGCCAGGGGCTCATCCCGGTGCCGCCGGGGGCGCCGTCGATGGTGAGAAGGTCGATCTTCGCCTCTGACCCGTAGCGCAGAGCCATCGCCAGCTCCGCCATGGAGTAGGCCCCGGTCTTGAGGGTGACCCTCTTGAACCCCAGATCCCTGAGCCGGTCCACCTCTTCGAGGAAGCCCTCTTTTGTTACAAACCCGAGGCGAGAGTGCCTCTCAAACTCCTTGATGGAGCCGTCTGCGAACGCCTCCTGGACGTCCTTTCTGGAGGGGTCGGGCCTCACCAGGTAGCCTCTATTCTGTAGCTCCAGGGCCCGTTCGAGGGACCGAACCTTGATCTCGCCTCCGATGCACTTTGCCCCCTGCCCCCACTTCAGCTCCAGGGTGTCCAGCTCGTGCTTCATGGAGACGTACTCGGCGGTTCCCAGGCGGGTGTCCTCGACGTTAATCTGGACGAGGATCTCGCCGTACCCCTCATGGAACTGCCTGTAGGTCTCGATTCTTCTGTCCATCTCCGGAGACCTGACGACTTTGCCCTTGCCGTCCAGGACCAGATCCGGGTCGACGCCGCAGACGTTTTCGCCGCATACGAGGGTGATCCCGGATATGGCTGCACCGATGGCGAAGTGCTCCCAGTTGGCACCGGCGATATCTGTCGAGCCGAGGGCGCCGGTGAATATGGGGACCTTCATCTTGACCTTTCTGTCCCATCCGTACTCGGTTTCGGTGTCCACCTCGGAGAATACGGCGGTGTCGGGGTTGGCATCGACACCCTCGGGCAGGCCCTTGGCGCCGACGGCGTAACCCTGGATGCTTATGTGAGAGTAATCTAGGGGGTAGTCCTTGTCGGCCCCGGCGGTGACCTCGCCGAAGGGGCCGGGATATAGGACCTCCCGGCCCCTGAAAGAGGATAACCAGATATCACAACCGCCCCTGCAACCGTCGACACATCGGGTGCAGATTCCGGACATAGGGGCGACGTCCCTCGACCGGTTGAAGGTCCCGATCGCTTCGTTGGCGTTTGGCCGTCTGAGATTCATAAAATGCCTCCTGTTATTTTAATTCGTCCTGGGTCCGGGCGGATCTTCCGCCCAGGTTTGGGCGACGTGTCAGAAAGGAGCTTCCGGTCAGCCCATATATAAATCTTGTCCGACCATGGCATCGCCGCCATTCGTCCGGCATCAGCGAATCTGGCAGCTCCCATGGCCGATGAGATGAGGATGGCCGAAGGGCGAGGTCATCGACGGGCTATCTGGTCAAGACCCCTCGCCACCCTTGAGCCCCACGATCTTCTCGACGTCGACGAGCTTCCATATGAGGGAACGCTCCTCCTCGACTATGGAATCCAGGGGATCATTGGGGGAGTGGCCGAGGGCGAGGAGGACGTTTCGGGATAGGTTCTTATTCCTGATCAGGTCGATGAACCCCACCCTGACACGCCTCTTCTCCTCGGGGTCCCTGACCTCATCGAGGCGGCCCCGCAGGGTGACGAAACGATAGCTGGAGAGGTCCGGAGCGTACCTCTCCACCTCCACAGATACGTGGGGATCTTTTATGAAGAACTCGATCTTTTTGCCGTACTTCGTCGAGAGGAAGTACATGAACCGGCCGTCGAAGACGTATACGAAAGGGGCCACGTAGGGGTATTTATCCCCCTTGAAGGCGATCCTGCATACGTGCTCCTCCTCGATCAGCCGGTCGTACTCCCTCTTTTCCATGCTGGGTATCTTCTCAACTTCCGGGGCCATCTCATCTCCTCAGAGCAACTTCATCATAGGGTATGGATCGGATTCTATTTAAAACATCCAGAAAACGAGAGAGTCCGTCGAAGAAGAACGTCCCCATCGAAGAGACGGTGGGGGGAAAAATGAAGGCTCGGCTCTTGAGCAAGACCAAAGGCTGTCCGTCAACGGCCCTGGATCTTCTCTCTTATGAGCGACCTCAGGGCCTCCTCAGCATCGGGGTTATGCTTCGGCTTGTGGTACATGGTGCACCTCGAGGGCATCGGAATCAGACCTTCGTCCAGAAGGGTGTAGTGGACCTCTTCCAACCCGATCTCGCCGTCGGCGTACTTCACGAATATCGAGGCCACCTCCGACCGCTCCCCCTCTTTCAGCCTCTCAAACCTCTCCAACAGCTGCTCGATCTCTTCCATCACCGCTGACGCCTCGGAGGATACCACCACCCGATCGGATATATAGGTCTCGCAGGCCGCCCAAACCCCACAAAATAAATACGATCGGTTCGAACCGTCCAGCCCGCAAGTTCACCAGAGGAGATGATCATGACCCAAACTCCAGATAAAGTCGGGATCGACGACATCGCCGTCGCCGTCCCGAAGCTATTTTTATCCACCACCGGCGAGTTCGCCCGGGCGAGGGGGATCGAGCCGGCGAAGCTATCCCGGGGGATCGGCGTCGAGAAGATGGCGGTCCCCGACGCCCATGAGGACGCCGCCACCATGGCCGCGTCCTCGACCCTGGATCTGATGCGAAATAACGACCTTCTGCCCGAGGATGTCGGGAGGATATACATCGGGACCGAGTCTGGGGTCGACGAGGCGAAGGCGATGGGGACGTACGTCATCGGGATGCTCGAGGAGGTCTACGGTCCGGGGACCTTCACGGAGTGCTCGACCGTGGAGTACAAGTCGGCGTGCATAGGCGCCACCTTAGCCCTGGAGAGCGTCGCTTGCTGGCTGAAGGCAGGGGACGATGGAGGATGGGACGAAGCTAACGGCAGCAACGGCCCGGGCCGACGGCGGGGGAGGGTCGGGATCGTGGTGGCGACGGACGTCGCCCGTTATGAGATAGGCTCCCCCGGCGAGTACACCCAGGGGGCGGGGTCCGTCGCCCTCCTCGTCGACAGGGATCCGAGGATCCTCGCCCTCGACCCCGTGATGGGGGTCTATACCAGGGACGAGAACGACTTCTTCCGCCCCGTCGGGATGAGGTGCGCCGTGGTGAACGGCAAGTACAGCAACCTCTGCTACCTGGCTGCGATGGAGGGTGCCTTCGGCTCCTACCAGAGGAGGGCCCTCTCCCGGGGGGTCGTCCTCCTCGGGGACGGAGAGTGCGTCACAGACCACCTCGACAGGATAATCTTTCACATCCCCTACCCCCGGATGGCGGAGTATGCGGCCGCCTCATTGTTCCGACGTGAGTGGCGCAGCCTCCCCCGGTGGCGGGAGGTGGAGGAGGAGATCGGGGCCGAGCCTGGAGAGCCGGGAGGCGGGGAAGGGGCGACGGTGAAGGCGAAGGCGGAGGCGAAGGATGAGGCCGATTACCAGAGGAGGTTCTCGAAGTCGGCGATGTTTCAGGAGGCCTACGGAAAGAAGGTAAAACCCTCGACCCTCATATCCTCGGTCGTCGGAAACATCTACACCGGATCGATCTACCTGGGCCTGGCGAGCCTCCTCGTGCAGGACCTCCTCACGCCGGGGGCGCGGATCGGCCTGGGCTCCTACGGGAGCGGCTGCTCTGCCGCCTTCTTCTCCGGGACGGTCGAAGAGGGGATCGGATCGGTGGCCAGAGGCTCCGTCCTCAAAAAGCTGGACGAAAGGGTCGAGATAGATCTGGCGGATTACGAGGACCTTCACCGGGGAGATAGGCAAGAGAGCATCATCCCCCCGGCGGGGGAGTTCGCCCTCCTCCGGATCGACGCTGACGGGTACAGGCGGTACGGCTTCGTCGGCTGACGGTGGAGATGAAATATTGGCAGGATCATCGGTATCATCGGTATCGGCGGTATCGGCGGTATCGCCCCCATCTTTTAACCGGCGGGATCTGGCCCTCGCCGCCCTGGTCGTCGTTACCGGGCTCTTGATCTTCGGGTGGATGGCTTATTCGGCTTTATCGGATATAGGTGGCGACCTCGTCCAGATGGCGGCGCCGGGGACGGCGGAGCTGTACATGAAGAAAGCCGGGGAGTACACCATCTTCCGCGAGGATGTGAGCGTCGTAGAAGGCCGCTTCTACTCGACGGGAGAGACGGTGCCTCCGGGGCTCGTCATCGAACTCTTCGACCTATCCTCCGGCGAGAAGGTGGAACTATCGCCCCCGTTCGCAAGCTCCACCTACTCCTTCGCCGGCCGGTCGGGCAGGTCGATCGCCGCCTTCGAGATCGACCATCCCGGCATCTACAGGATGACGGCATCTTACCCTCCGGGTAGGGAGGGGCCGCAGGTGGTCCTGGCCGTCGGGACCGGCCTCTTCGGGGGTATCGCGTCGAAGATCGTCGTCGCCATCGCCGCCCTCTTCGGGTCGATCGCTGCCGGAGCCGCCATCCTCATCTGGGGCGAGAGGAAGAGGGAGAAGGAGGAGGAGCGGCTCCGGGAGGAGGACCGGATCCTCAGGAGGAAGGGGATCTGAGGGGCGGGTTTGGGAGAGATCAGAGGGAGAACCGCCCCGTCAATATCGAAGAAAGGGAAATAAAGGAAAATAAAGGGAGGAGTGAAGATTTGTCTGCCGATGAACCGCCTGCCATCGTCCTGGTGGCCTATGGGAGCCTCGACTTCGAGGCGAGGAAGACCTACGAGAAGATAAGAGCCGTATACAGACGTGAGTTTGAAGCCCCGGCAGTCAAGATCGCCTTCACCGCCGGGTTCATCCGGCGAAGGCTAGCCGGGACCGAGGGGACGGCGGTCGAAAGCCCCTTGATGGCCCTCGCAGAGCTCCACGACGCCGGCCACGAGGACATCGTCGTCCAGTCGCTGCACGTCGCCCCAGGTTCGGAGTTTCACGAGGCTGCGGCCCTCGTCTCTGCCCTCGGGACCGTCAGGGGGAAGTTCGGCTTCAGGAGGCTCACCATGGGCCTGCCCCTCCTGGCCGCAGCTCCGGACTACGACGCCATCTCACAAGCCCTCGCCCCGGAGTTCCACCGGGTCGCCGTCGGGGGCGAGGCCGCGGCTTCGAAGCGTAACCCGGAGGAGACGGCCGTCGTCCTCGTCGGCCACGGGACGGCCCACCCCGCCGACGCCGCCTACTCCCGGATGGCGCGGGTCCTGCAGCGGGATCACAGGAACGTATTTCTCGGGACGATCGACGGCTTTCCAGGGATGGCGGAAGCTCTGGATGAGGTGAGGGCGTCCGGCGTCCGGAGGGTGAGGCTCGTCCCCTTCCTGGTGGTGGCGGGAGGCCACGCATCAAAGGATATCGCCGGGGACGGTTCGGGATCGTGGAAGAGGGCCTTTGAGGAGGCGGGGTTTGCGGTGGATCTGAACCTGTGGGGGATGGGGGAGAACCCGCAGGTGTTGGAGGTCTTCCTGGAGCACACGAGGAAGGCCATCGACAGATTCCGAACTGGCGTCTGATACCCCAGCACCAGCCCCAAATACCATCCCGACGAAATAACCCATCGATGTCCCCCACCGACTCCGCCCTCCTCCTCGTCCTCTACCTCGCCTGCTTCGCCGCCGTCCACAGCCTCATGGCCAGCCTCCCCTTTAAGAGGAGGGCCGCGAAGATCCTGGGGAGCCGGATGGACCCGTGGTATCCGGCGATCTTCTCGGCCTTTGCCTTCATGATGGTCGCGCCCCTGGTCTACCTCGTCTACCTCTTCCCCGGCGATATCCTCTACGTCGCCCCCTCCCCCTGGCGGTGGGCGATGGTCGGATGTCAGGTCCTGGCGGGGCTTCTATCCATCAGGGCCTTCGTCGACGCGCCCCACCGGTTCAAGGTGCCTCTGCAGCTTTCGGGGCCCGGGGCCGCAGGGGCGGAGGCCCTGGAGCCCAGGGGGATATACCGCTGGATTAGAGACCCCTTCCTTTTATCCGGCTTTCTCATCATCTGGCTGACCCCCTTCATGACGACGAATATCCTGATCCTATACGCCGCCGTCACCGTCTACCTCTACCTGGGGTCCCTCCACTGGGAGAGGAGGCTCCTCGCCCAGTTCGGCGACGAGTACCGCTCCTATCAGCGGCGGGTCCCGCGGATGGTCCCCTGGCGGGGAAGGCTCAGCCCCAAAGGGTGATGGGATAGGTGGCAGAGAGGCAAATCCCATGTTCACGATCTCCACCCTAATCCTCGCCTTCTACCTCATCGCCTTCGCTCTCCTCCACAGCCTCCTCGCGGGCAGCTGGGCGAAGGGGAGGGCCCGCCGGGCCTTCGGTCCGGGAGGGATGCGGTGGTACCGCCTCTTCTTTACCATCATCGCCGCAGCGACCCTCCTCCCCCTGCTATACCTATTCTATCTCTTCCCCGGGCAGGTCCTCTACTCCGTCCCCGCCCCCTGGAGGTGGGGGATGGTGGCGGTCCAGGCGGCCGCGGCCTTCGGCCTCGCGAAGACCCTCCTGGAAGCGAGCCCCCTCCATTTCCTGGGGATCAGGCCCGGCTCCGGTGAGGGGGACGGCCAGCTGATCGTCCGGGGGATATACTGCAGGACGAGAAACCCCCTCTTCCTCTTCGCCCTCGTATTCCTCTGGCTCACCCCCGTCATGACCGCCAACCTCCTGGTCCTATACATCATCACCACCGTCTACTTCATCCTCGGATCGGTCCACGAGGAGAGGATGCTCGCCGAGGAGTTCGGGGCCGCCTACCTCGACTACCAGGATAGGGTGCCCAGGTTCATCCCCCGGATGAGATGCACCTACCCCGAGACAGAGGTGAAGGCCAGAGGAAAGGCTGCGGGACCGGGGGGCGGCGTCCCGGGATCTCCGCCGGGATCTGAATCGGGATCTGAATCGAGATCTTCATCAGAGCCTGAGCTGAAATCCTGATCGTGATCTCATGCCCGGTCTGGGCCAAACTCCGGGGCAAAAGATAGAAAGGAAGGTGAGGAGGTCACCGCCCCCGGGGCGCCTCCGCCTCGCCGGACTGGAGAAGGTGCCCCTCCATCCCCACCGAAAGCGCCGAGTCGGCGGGGATCAGCAGCATCGTCCTCATCCGTCCACCACCTCAAAATCGATGCTCACAGAGCTGGTCATCGACCTTATCACCGGCGCCCTCCTCGCCACCTCTGCGAAGATCTCCGCCAGGGCCTCCGGATCTGCGTCGGCGGCGATTTTGACGTTGATATCGATCCGGGTCACCTCCCTCCCGTCCCCCAGCCTCTCCAGAACTCCGACCGCCTCCGACCTGTAAGACCGGAGGGCGACCTTATGCTTCTTCGCCACGGCGAGGGTGGTGGTGAGGACGCATCCGTTGGCGGCGGCGACGAAGAGGTCCTCGGGGGAGAGGAACCCCTCGACTCCGCCAAACTCCGCCGGAAGGGCGACCTTGATCTTCTGACGGGACGCAAATACTATCTCGCCCCTGGCGTCCCCGGTCCAGGCCAGATCGTTTCCAAAATAGATCTCTTCGGTCATGACCACGGGCTTTGTACCCGATGGTAATTATCAATTTCCTGAGATCTTCGGCCGAACGGTCAAGGGCGGCGGACTCTTCGGCCGGTCGGGCTGCCTTCATCCCGATGGTCATCCTGATGGTCATCCCCATGGTGATTCCGATGGTAAGCCTCTCCGGGGGCCCCGGGCGGGTCGACGTGGACCGTCGCCTCCGATAGGTATGGGAGGCTTCTTAGGAGCTGATGGCCCACCTCCTTCGCGATCTTGTGCCCCTCCTCGACGGTCAGATCCGGATCGACGATAACATCGATCTCGGCCCGGAGGCGGTGGCCCAGCCACCTCACCCTCACCCCAGATACCTCCTCGACTCCGGGGGCGGATCCGGCGGCCGCCCTCACCCCATCGACGACCTCGGGGTCGACGCCGTCGACGAGCCTCGTCAGGACCATCCGCCCCGATCTCCACCCGATATGAAGGATGACGACGGTGATGATAAGCCCCACCAGGGGGTCGGCCCTGGGGTATCCGGCCCAGACGCCGACGGCTCCGAAGAGGACCGCGAGGCTCGTCAGGCCGTCGGCCCGGGCGTGGAGGCCGTCGGCGACGAGGGCGGCGCTGTTGATCTCCCGGCCGACCTTCATCCGGTAGACGGCCACCGCCTCATTTCCGACGAAACCCATGATGGAGGCGAGGGCCACCGCCCATAGGATTCCGACGGAAGCAGGCTCATAGAGCCTCATCACCGACTCGTACCCGGTGAAGACGGCACCGGCGACGATGACGAGGACTATGGCGAGCCCCGCCAGGTCCTCGGCCCGGCCGTATCCGTAGGTGAACCCCTTCGTCGGAGGAAGCCGTCCGAGCCTGAAGGCGACCCAGAGGGGAAGGGCCGTCGCCGCGTCACCGAAGTTGTGGACGGTGTCGGCGAGGAGGGCGACAGACCCGGAGAAGAAGACTATCGCCACCTGGATCAACGCCGTCGCGGCAAGCGCCAGAAAGGAGAGCTTGACCGCCCGGATTCCCCTCTCGGCGGCGAGGAGGGCCGGGTCGGCGGCGGCGTGGAGGTGATGGTCCCTTCTTCCTTCTTCGATCCCAGCATCGGAGATGCGGATGCCTTTCTTTCCTATCATGCTCCTATCGGAACCGGTTTTCTTCCTCTGAGATTTAAATCTGCGGCCCGCTCGGACCGCAATCGAAAGAAATTGGAGGGTAGGCGTTGGAGACTATGGAGGGCTGGAGGATGCGACGTAAGGTATATCGGAGGCGAAAGCCCATAGATCTGACATGGACCCGATCCTGCCGATCATAGCGGGGCTCATCCTCATCACTGTCGTCGCCCTCGTCTCCATCAAAAAGCGTTTCGCCGAAAACTCCGACTTCTGGTTCTCTATGGGGATGATCCTCGCTGATTTCGGGAAGTACGAGAGGGCGGCCCGATGCTGCGAGAGGGCGGTGAGGATCTACCCCTTCTACGTCCACGCCTGGAACAACTGGGGCCTGGCCCTCCTGAAGCTCGGAAGGCATGAGGAGGCCCTCGAAAGGCTCGAGGAGGCGCTCACCTTAAACCCCGCCCTGGGCGAGGGATGGTACAACAAGGGGATCGTCCTCGAAAAGCTCCATCGAGAGGGAGAAGCGGAGGAGGCGTTCGAGAGAGCCCGGTCCCTGGGGGTCAGCCCCTGAATATACGTCAGAACCTTTTTTGTGGGTCGAGAGTGACCGATGGAAGGATCGGAGGAGGAAGATCGGCCTCGACTCCGGAGATGGTACTCGTATCTCTCGCGGCCTATTCCTTGAGAGCTTCATCACAATCTTAAACATGCTTCAAGGCCGGCGGCTATGAGCCAAAGCTCGGGTGAGCTGAGCGGGGACGGCCGGATATCCCCCAAATTTTTCAGGGCCTAAGAAGGCGGGTTCAAGCCTCCAATCGTCCTGAGAAGATCATCATCGGCTTCATATCGCCGGCTTCATCCCGCTGCCCTCCAGCATCTTTTGACACCACCTGCAGTACCTCCACCCTTTGAGGTCAGCCTCATCGATGGAGTTTGAAAAGTGCATTACGCATTCATCGTCACCGCAGTGGGGGAGGCCGAAGACGTGGCCCAGCTCGTGGACCGCCTCCTTTTTGGCCCTCTCTCGAAATAGGTCCGGGTCTGGGGAGAGGCCGTAGAACTCCTGCCGGAGCCTTGCGAGAGATATCATCGCCCGCCTCCCGTGGGCTAGGCCGAAGACGAAGTTCAGATCCGCCACGAATAGGTCCTCCTCGACCACCCCCAGGACGGCGTCGCCTCCTTCCGGCGGGGGAAGGGCCATGAGTACAGCCGCACCGTCGAGCTGGCCCCTCCCGGGATCTCGGAGGGAGGCGGGGATATGGACCATCGGCATCACCTCGACGGAGCCGTATATCGACCCGATTTCGACCTCGATGAAGGAGATGAGGGAATCGTCGACGGCTCCCACCGGCTGGATGAGGATCGTCATGAGATCCATCTCATCTCTTCAGCTCAAGGCTCCTCGGCGAGGGACTTCTGGTAGGCCTTCCAGCCGGGGCACCATCCGGTGTGCCACCTCCATACTCTGGCGATGAGAGAGTTGGGCCTCTTCTCGGCGCGGCGCCTTATGGGACAGCTTTCACAACTTGCAGCCATGACCTTTAGGCTGCGGGGTTGGTATAAGGAATTTACGAAGGAAAAGGAGGGGGAAGGGGGTGGAGGTAAAAGGGGGAGAAGGAGAGGGAGATGAGGGAAGAGGAGAAGGAGGGAAATTGGAGGATTGGTGGAGAAGGGGGGGAAGGTGACCGTAGTCCCGGGGTTCGGCCCTTCCATCGAAAGATGAGAAGAAGGTCTCTCAAGGGAAGTACTCGGTGGGAAGCCTCAGGATTCCCATCGCCACCAGCACCATCACTATGATCGTATAGACGACGGAGACCGATAGATCGGTGAGGATCTCCTTTCTTCCCGGACCCTTCCTTTCATCCTTGGATAGAACGCCCTTCATCCCCCTGTGCATCAGAACGAACCCCAGAACGTTGGTGATCCAGTATCCTATCACCATGGCGGGGAGGAAGAGATCCTCGGATATGAGGGCGAAGAGGGCTGCAAAGGCGTAGGCGATGGGGATGTTGACGAAGAGGTCGTTCCACCAGGAGACGGGAGAGAGGATGAACCCCACCGTGGCTATTATGCCGCCCCTAACCTTCCTCTTCCCGATCTTGCGGCCGGCGACCTCGAAGGAGGCGTCTAAAGCCGCGTCTTTATCACCTCCATCTTCGCCCTTATGTTCGTCTCCGGGTTCGCCTTCTCTTCCCACGATGATCCGCCCCTTCCAGGGAGCCTTCTCTATCGTAGGAGTATATCTTCATTTATTCTTTTCTCATCAAACGCCCCTTCCACCGGGGATCGAAAGAGTTATAGCCCAAAAATCCCAAATTTGAGAGGACGTGAAATGAGGTAGCCCTCGATTATGATAGAAATACAGAAGACCTGCACAAGACCCAGGAGCCGTTCCCATGATAGAGATGTCAAAGATCCGGATGGCTGCCGTCGCTATCCTGGCGGCGCTTCTCATATGGACCCTTTACGGAGCGTTCGTCTCCATGAACGTAAAAGAGCCACCCTACCAGGTCATCGAGACGCTCGATAACGGAGTCGAGATCCGAGAGTACTCCCGCCAGATCTGGGCTATAACCCCGGAAGACGACCGCAACCGGGGGTTTGCCCGCCTCTTCATGTACATCTCCGGCGAAAACGATGGCGAGGTGAAGATCGATATGACCGCCCCCGTGGTGACGGGCGCCGCCGGCGACGAGCCTTTCATCGCCTTCGTCATGCCCGAGGGGTTGGAACTGGAGGATACGCCTCGCCCCCGGGACGGGGAGGTGAAGATCGAGGTCGTGGAGGCGAGGAGGATGGCGGCGATCGCCTTCTCTGGCTACGCCACAGAGGAGAGGCAAAAGAGACACCTGACGATCCTCGAAGAGACCCTCAGAGATCGAGGGATCGATGCTCAGGGCGACCCGGTCCTCATGCAGTACAACGACCCCTGGACGCCGCCCTTCATGCGCAGAAACGAGGTGGGAGTAGAGGTCTGAGGGACAAAGGCATTATAGGGTTATTTTTGGTTTAGGGGGTTCTGGAGGTATGGCCCCTTTTTATCCCCACCAACAGGCTCTGAGATGGGAAGCTCTCATCTCCCCGAGGAAGAGAGTCCGGCGGACCTTTCTCCTCATGCGATAAAAAGGTTTGAGAGGACGGATTTCGAGGAGATCGGAGAGGTTCCCCGAGTCGATGGGAGGTTGTATGAGTGAAGATTGTCGGCCGTTCAGAAATTCGCGCGGATGAGTGATGATTATTTATCAATTTTATCCAACCTTCAGACATTTCAGACATAATAGTATGCAGCAATCGTATTAGACCTGATATAGTTTGTCCAGAAATTCTCGGACAATTATTACGAGGGGATTGGTTAGAGCTGACGGAAAGCATTATATGCAATAATAATCCAAAAGATGGGGCGTAAACAAGGAGTGGAGGTTAAAATATGATGAAAAAAGCTTTGATAGCTCTATTCATCGTCTCTATGCTGTCGATGGTAACGTCCGCAGCAGAGGACGATGCGGCAAAGACGATCTTAGAGACCGCTGCAGAAGACGGAAACTTCAACACCCTGGTGGGTGCGGTTGAGGACGCTGGCCTCACGGAGGCCTTGAGCGGCGAAGGGCCCTTCACAGTCTTCGCCCCCACCGACGAGGCCTTCGCAGATGTAGAAGGGCTTGATGAGATCGACAACGAGACCCTGGCAGAGATCCTCAAGTACCACGTCGCAGCCGGCGCCATCATGGCCTCAGACGTCGTGAACATGACGGCTATACCCACCCTCCAGGGCGGAAACCTCACCGTTGAGGTAACCGACGAGGGCGTGACGGTGGACGGCGCCAACGTGACGGCGACCGATATCGTCTGCAGCAACGGCGTCATCCACGTCATCGATGCTGTTCTGATCCCTCCCGCTGAGGAGCCGTCGATGGACATTATGGAGACGGTGGAGGAGCTGATCGAAGAGGTCCAGGAGCTCGTCGACGTCTGACAAAGAGAATCGTCGATTTAGACTTTGCTGCGCCTCCAGGGATCTGAGGATAAAGGTAAGTTCCTAGAGGCTTTTGGGGCGGAGGACCGAAATCCACCGCCTCAAAAAAAAATTTTTTCGGTCCCAGAAGATACCAACAGATACACAGACCCTTCGGGGCAGCATTTTCGGATCTTACAGCCCCCATTACCATCCCCTCACCAAAAGTCCGATATACTCCCTGGGCCATCCGGTCGCCAAGGCGATATAATCATGTTGATCGGAATCGATGTCGGCGGAACCACTACAGACGCGGTTCTAATAGACGAGGGAAAGGTTATAAAAACGTCGAAAGTCCCGACCGACCACGACCATCTCCTGGAGTGCCTTATGGGCGCCCTCGACGAGGTCGTCCGGGAGGTCCCGACGGATAAGATCGAGAGGGTCGTCCTGAGCACCACCCTCATCACAAATCTCATAGCCGAGGGTAAGGCCGACCCCGTGGCCCTGATCATGGAGCCGGGTCCTGGGATGAACCCCGAAAACCTGGCCCTGGAAGGAGAGGTCCGGATCGTCCGGGGGGCGATCGACTACAGGGGCAGAGAGATCCAGCCCCTGGATGAAGACCAGGTGGAGAAGGCGGCGGCCGCCATCTCCGAGGGAGGTTACAGAAAGGTGGCGGTGGTGAGCAAGTTCGGCCAGAGGAACCTCTCCCATGAAGAGAGGATGCGGGAGATCGTCCTCCGGACGAACCCAGAGATTCAGGTCGAGATGGGCCACCAGGCCTCAGGAAGGCTGAACTTTCCGAGGAGGGCGTCGACGGCGATGCTGAAGGTCGCAGCCCAGGACAAATACAGACAGTTTGCTGAGCAGATCGCCGAGGCAGTATCGAAGAGGGATATCGCAGCCCCCATATACATGCTAAAGGCCGACGGGGGGACGCTACCCCTGGAG
>JANKMW010000037.1:6537-14500 GCA_024649985.1 Methanothrix sp. | reverse complement strand
CCTGATCCTGATATCCGGGGGCACCTCCGTAGGGGACCAAGACTACGCCCCCCCGATCCTCGCGGAGATGGGCGAGCTGCTCGTCCACGGCGTCCGGATCACCCCCGGAAAGCCGACGGCCCTGGGGATCGTCGACAATAAGCCGGTGATCTGCCTTCCGGGTTATCCGGTCGCCGCCCTCGCCGCCCTCTACATCTTCGCCCGCCCCCTCATCACCATGATGGCCTCCCGGACCGACCTTCCCCGGACCGTCCCGGCAAAGCTCGCCGGAAAGATCGCCTCCCGCCCCGGATACCTCACCTTCGCGCGGGTCGCCCTGGAGGGCGGCGTCGCGACGCCGATCATGACCACCGGGGCCGGGATCTTGAGCTCCGTCGCCCGGGCAGACGGGTACGTCCTGGTGGCCGAGGAGGTGGAGGGCCGGGAGAAGGGGGAGATGGTGGAGGTAAATTTGATCGAGTGATGTTGGGGGGGGACGCAATCGATGTCATCGGCCCATTGTCGAAGATCCTTCGGCAATCTGCCTTAACCGCCGATCAAGTAAAATTTACTTGTTTTAACTCTTCTGGCGTTGAGTTTTTATACCCCGCGAGGCACCAGATTGATCATGCGAGACTGGATATCCCCTCACTTTGATTACCGGCCAGAGAGGCCCCTCTTCCTCTGCGTCCTCTCCAACACCGACACCGGCAAGATCCCCGGGGTGAGCGCCGCCGGCGCCTCTCCCGACCTCACCGACTACACCCCCAGCGCCGACGCGGAGCTCGTGGAGCTCCACAAGATCGTGACCATCCCGGCGATCCCCGAGTCCCCGGAGGGGGCGACGACCCCGGCGGTGGTGACGAAGGCCGCCCTCAGCCTCTCGGGAATCCCCTCCCTCTTTGTGACGAGCGGCCTGCGGAGGAAGCCCGCCGTTCCTTTCGTCGACATGAACGGCTCGGCGGGAAGCGACATCAGGTTTGAGACGGCGATCCCCGACGCCGCCGATATCATGGAGCGGTCTGCTCTTCTGGGAAAGAAGCTCGCCAATTTTTCCGACTGCATCTTCATCGGCGAGTCGATAGCAGGCGGTACGACGACCGCCATGGCGGTTATGCAGGCCCTGGGATACCCCGGGAAGGTCTCCAGCAGCCTTCTGAATCACCCCATGGCCAAGAAGCAGGAGATCGTCGACGCCGCCCTGGAGAGGTGCGGCGCCTCCTTCGGCTCCATGAGGTCAGACCCCCTCAAGGCCGTAAGGGAGGTGGGAGACCCCATGATCCCCGCCGTCCTGGGGCTTCTGAAGGGGCTCGCGGGGACGAAGGTGGTCCTGGCGGGAGGCACCCAGATGGCCGCCGTCCTCTGCGCCGCCGACGCCCTGGGGATCAAAGGCGACGTCTCCATCGCCACCACCAGGTACATCGTGGAGGATCGAAACGCGAGCTTCGTCGAGACGGTGGAGACCCTCGGGAGGGAATGGTACATGGCAGATCCGGGGCTGGAGAGGTCGGCGATACCAGCCCTCAGCTGTTACGCATCCGGATCCGCCAAAGAGGGGGTCGGCGCCGGGGGTGCGGTCCTGGCGGCGAGCCTCCGGGGGATAACCCAGCAGGAGATCGTGGAGGGATCGGACAGGGTCCTTATGACGGTGGAGCTGCCGAAGTGATCATCTATCTCGCGATATCGACCGGCCCACCGTGGCTCACCGCCCCATGAGATCGACCGCTCGATGAGATCAAGGCAGCGATGGCGAGATCCGGGGGGCTTCGGGCGAGGTCTGGGGGTCAGCCACCCCCTCCGGCAAAGCTATTTATCGATACGCCGCCTCAATCTGAGGCGAGGAGAGACCGTTGGAAAGAGACTTCAGATCCCAGATAGCAGAGAACGCCTGGATCCTGATCCCAGTCCTCTTGCTCCTGATCCTGATAACCTACTTTCTCTTCCCCCTGATGGACGGGATCATCCTGGGGGTCGTCTTCGCCTACGTCGGAAGGCCCATAAAGGAGAGGTTCGGCAAGCGCGAGCGGCTCGGGTCGGTCGTCGCCACCACCGCTATCGTCCTTCCCATCGCCCTCATCCTCGGCCTCGGAGGCGTCGAGGTGGTATCCCAGCTCAACTGGGCGGTGGAGAACCAGGCGGAGATCATCCGAAGGGCAGGCTCCTTTTTGGCCGAAGTTGAGACGCCCCTGGCCGGAATCGATATACTCCCGGCGATCTACGAGATACCTCCCGCCATCTACGATGACCTGACCGGGAGCCTGAGGACGATGATCGAGCTTCTGGCGAGGGTCCTATCTAGTTTTCCCATTTTTTCATACGGAATGTCCATAATTCTGACGGGGCTGAACCTCATCGCCTCGATATACGTCTGCTACTTCCTCCTGATGGATGGGAGAAAGCTCGCCGCTGGGATCGCCACGATCCTCCCCACAGAGAACCTGGCGATATACAAGAAGTACGAAGAGAGGATAGACAGCATCCTCTCCGGCATATTCATCGGCGCCATCTACACCTCCATCCTCAGCGGCATCCTCTCGGTGATGGTCTTTTACGCCTTCGGAATCCCCAACCCCTTCGCCCTGGCGGCCCTGGTCTTCATATCGGGGCTGATCCCGGTCCTCTCCTCCTGGCTCGTCATCATACCGATATCCGCCTACAGGTACTTCGATATGAGCCCCTTCGACGGGATCCTATTCTTCGTCGTCTCCTCGGCGATGATATACATCCCTTCAGACCTTATAATAAGGCCCTACATAGTCTCGATGAAGTCGACGATCCATCCCCTCCTGGTGGTCCTCGCCTTTGTCGGTGGCGTTCTGGTGGCGGGGATCGGCGGGTTCTTCCTGGCGCCGGCCCTGATGGGGTTCGTCGTCGGAGTATACCAGATCCACAAGGAAGAAAAGATGTCGATGCAGATCGGCGAAGGGCCGAAGATCGATCTCAAACCCCCAGGATCGGATGCGGACTCCTCCCCTCCGGAGCCTGCCAGAGGGTCGGCTCCCGCCGATGATCCTGCATTTGAAGAGAAGGGGAATTGAAGAGGAATTGGACGCGCCTTAGACGCGCCTGGGGCCGAGGCACCAAGACCCGTGGAAAGGTCATAGATGAGATTTTATCTGGAGACTTACGGCTGCGCCGCAAACCGGGGAAACTCTGAGGCGTTCTCCGCCGCCCTCGTCGAGAGGGGGCACCTGCCCGCACCCCTTGAGGAGGCGGACCTGGTGATCGTAAACACCTGCGCCGTCACCGAGAGGACCGAGAGGGATATGAAGAAGAGGCTCTCGCAACTCCAGGGCGAAAGGCTCGTCGTCGCCGGCTGCCTCCCCTCGGCGATCCCCGAAGCGGTCCGGAAGATCAGGTGCCGCGAGGTGGTTGGGGTCCTAGGCAGCACATCAGGCCGGAAGATGGCAGAAGGCTTCCGTCCCGAAGGGTCAAGATGCCGCCCCCACAGCCCCCACCGGAGGCTCACCGCCGTCGTCAACATCTCGGAGGGGTGCCTGGGAAGGTGCAGCTACTGCATCGTCAGAAGGGCGAGGGGGGAGCTGGAGAGCAGGACCGTGGATGAGGTCGCCGAGGATGTCCGGAGCCGTCTGAAAGAAGGGGTGGTGGAGATACAGCTCGCCTCCCAGGACGCCGCAGCCTACGGCCTGGACCGGGGGTCGAGCCTCCCGGAGCTCGTCGACGCCGTGGCCGGGATCGGTGGAGACTTCAGGGTGAGGGTAGGGATGATGAACCCGAACCTGGCAATGCCGATCCTCGAGGATCTTATCAGATCCTACGAGAACCCAAAAATCTACAAGTTCCTCCATGTCCCCGTCCAGTCGGGGTCCGACCGTGTCCTGGCGGAGATGAAGAGAGGCTATTCGTCCCGGGATTTCCTGGATATGACGGCCCGGTTCAGGGCCGCCTTTTCCGATCTCACCGTCTACACCGACGTCATAGCCGGCTTTCCGGGAGAGACGGAGGTGGACTTCGCCGCCACCGAAGCCCTCATCAGAGAGGTGGAGCCGGATAAAGTCAACGTCACCATGTTCTCCTCTCGGCCGGGAACTGCAGCGTCCTTCCTCCGCGATATGCCCTCCAGGTTCAAGAAGGAACGCTCACGGCGGATCACCCGCCTCTGGCAGGAGATAGCGGGGCTGAGAAACGGCAGGTACCTGGGGGAGGAGATCTTCGCGCAGGTGACTGAACGGGGAAGGGGAGAGACGATGATGGCCAGGAGCGAGAACTACAGGAAGATCGCGGCTTGCGAACCCCTCCGTCTCGGAAGCTTCCATCGATTCAGGGTCGTGAAGACGACCCCGTTCTACCTTGGGGGAGAGGTAGTAAGTCGCGAATAGTGCAGATCCGTCGACTCAGCTGTTCTGGATTTTCATGATGCGCCCCTGGCGAGTTTTCTATATTTTCGAATCCATAACGATTAAAACGCCACTAACCTTATTAATCATGAAGATTACTTATGGACATGACCCCGGCGTCAGTTCTCCAGATCGAAACTGAGAGAACGCTGGGCAGATTCTAGATGGATATAAAAGGGTCCTAGTCGGACTGCCCAGGGATCTGGGGAGAGAAGTGTGCAAAATATTCGGCGTTTGATTAAGGAGGGTTGAAATTGGCTGGAGAAGGAAAAACTGGAAAGACGAAGGTGCTGCAGGAAGAGACCAGAATCTTTGAGCCGCCCAAGGAGCTCGTAGAGAACTCCAATGTAATGAAGTACATGAAGAAGAAGGGGATCAAGACCGAGAAGGAGCTGCGGGAGACTTGCTCCAAGAACTACATCGAGTTCTGGGACGAGATGGCAAAGGAGTACGTAGACTGGTTCGAGCCCTACAGCAAGGTGATGGACGACTCGGATATGCCCTACTTCAAGTGGTTCACCGGCGGCCTCGTCAACATGACCCACAACGCCGTGGACCGTCACGCCAAGGGGGCTAAGAAGGACAAGATCGCCTACATCTGGGTCCCCGAGCCGACGGACCAGGCCACCCAGAAGATCACCTACGGCGAGCTCGCCAAAGAGGTTAACAAGTTCGCCAACGGCCTCAAGAGCCTTGGAGTCAAGAAGGGCGACAGAGTCAGCCTCTACATGCCCATGATCCCCCAACTGCCCATCGCCATGCTGGCCATAGCCAAGATCGGTGCGATCCACAGCATAGTCTTCTCCGGCTTCAGCGCCAAGGGTTTCGGCGACAGGGTGAAGGACTGCGAGGCGAAGGTGGCCATCACCACCGACGGCTTCTATCGGCGCGGAAAGCCGATGCCCCTGAAGGCGAACGCCGACGAAGCGATCGCCGATGCTCCATCCGTCGAGCACCTGATCGTCTTCAAGAGGACGGGCATAGACGTAAACTGGAAAGAGGGCAGGGACATATGGTGGCACGACCTGGTGAAGGGTAAGCCCGAGGAGTGCGAGGCTGAGAAGCTCGACCCGGAGCACAGGCTCTTCATCCTCTATACATCAGGGACCACCGGCAAGCCCAAGGGTATCGAGCACGCCCAGGGCGGATACTGCGTCGGACCTGCCCAGACCCTTCACTGGGTATTCGACCTGAAGGAGGATGACGTCTGGTGGTGCACCGCGGACATAGGGTGGATCACCGGCCACTCTTACATCGTCTACGGGCCGCTATGTCTCGGCGTCACCGGCATCATGTACGAGGGGTCTCCAGACTTCCCGGACTTCGGAAGATGGTGGAAGCTCATCCAGGACCACAAGGTAACGGTCCTTTACACAGCTCCTACTGCGATAAGGATGTTCATGAAGCAGGGCGCGGAGTGGCCCGCCAAGTACGACTTATCCAGCCTGAGGCTCCTGGGGTCCGTCGGCGAGCCGATCAACCCCGAGGCGTGGATGTGGTATCGTGAGCACATAGGAGGAGGCAAGCTCCAGATCATGGACACATGGTGGCAGACGGAGACGGGGACATTCATCTGTTCGCCGCTGCCGATAACCCCGCTGAAGCCCGGATCGTGCACCTTCCCGCTGCCGGGTTTCAACACCACCATCTACGACGAGCTCGGCAACGAGGTCCCCCTGGGTGAAGGAGGAAACATCGTCAACGAGACGCCGTGGCCTTCGATGCTCAGGGCCTTCTACGGCGACAAAGAGAGGTACCATAAAGAGTACTGGGAGATGTACTGGGAGACCCCCAAGCGCGGCACCTACCTCGCCGGCGACAAGGCGACCCGAGACAAAGACGGCTACTTCTGGATCCAGGGGAGGATCGACGACGTTCTGAGCGTCGCCGGTCACAGGATCGCCAATGCAGAGGTGGAGTCAGCCATCGTCGCCCATCCCAATGCCGCTGAGGCCGCGGTGATCGGAAAGCCCGACGAGATCAAGGGAGAGTCCATCGTCGCCTTCGTCATACTGAATGTGGGCGTCGATCCGAGCCCGGAGCTGAGCAAGGACGTCATCACCCACGTGAGAAAGACCCTCGGTCCGGTGGCTGCGCCGACGGAGGTCCATTTCGTAAACGACCTCCCGAAGACGAGATCGGGCAAGATCATGCGCCGCGTCGTCAAGGCCAAAGCCCTCGGAAACCCCACCGGCGACACCTCAGCCCTCGCCAACCCCGAGGCTGTTGAAGGAATACCGCTCATCGTTTAGATGAGCGACCCTTTTTTTCTATTTTTAAGCACCCCATAAGAGTGCGACGGCGTTGATCATCGACCGCACTCATCTTGTTCATCCCCAGGAGCTAAAGAGGGGAATTATGAGACGCAAGGATAACGGCCTCGCCGAAATGATATAAGGAGGTATTATCTATATTTATAATAATTATAATAAACCGAGCACCTTTTTATACCTGTACGTCGACGGGTCATCCCGCCTTATGATGGTTTATTCCTCAATTATCAGGGATCCAGATGGGGGCGATCATCGTTCAGGTTGCTGAAGACCTCAATTCTACATTTGGAATTAAGTTTTTTTAATATCCTTAATAATTGAGCAAAAAACATCATGATAAATCATTATAATATTTGTTCTCGATAGATTTATAAACAAAGGAAGTACACGATAGTCAGGTGTTACCAGAGCAGCTCCACGAATTCGAGAGGATATCCTGCCAGAGCCGAATCCTGTCCGCTCAATTGCCCCGAAAGACCGGATCTGAATCTGCACCTATCATCAGACAGGTGATGGGATCGGTCTGCACCTATCATCAGACAGGTGATGGGATCGGTGTGGAGAAGCTGGAACATCCCAATTTGAGGGTTAAAAGGAGGATTTTAATTGGCTGAAGGAAAAACTGGAACGACCAAGGTTCTGATGGAAGAGACGAGGATTTTTGAGCCGCCAAAGGACCTGGCCGAGAACTGCAACGCCTGGCAGTGGGGAAAGAAGAAGGGCTTCAAGACCGAGAAGGAGATGCGGGCCTGGTGCGGCGAGCACTACCTGGAGTTCTGGGACGAGATGGCCAAGACCTACGCCGACTGGTTCAAGCCATACGACAAGGTGATGGACGACTCCGGCATGCCCTACTTCAAGTGGTTCACAGGAGGCAAGATCAACGTCTTCTACAACTCCGTCGAGAGGCACATCAAGGCTGGAAAGGGCGCAAAGGTCGCATATCACTTCATCCCGGAGCCGACCGACCAGGCCGAGAAGGCATACACCTACCAGGAGATCTACGAGACCGTCAACAAGCTGGCCAACGGCCTCAAGGGGCTCGGCGTCGTCAAGGGAGACAGAGTCTCCATCTACATGCCGATGGTCCCCGAGACCGCCATGGCGATGCTCGCCTGCGCCAAGATCGGCGCCATTCACAGCCTGGTCTTCTCTGGTTTCAGCTCCAAGGGGTTCGGAGACAGGGTCGACGACTGCCAGGCGAAGGTCGTCTTCACCTCCGATGGGTTCTACAGGCGCGGCAAGCCTTTGCCCCTCAAGCCCCAGGCAGACGAGGCTATCAAGGAAATAGGCAGCGTCAAGAACGTTATCGTCCTGAAGAGGACCGGCCTTGAGGTCCCATGGAACCAGGGC